>NZ_JBHXRM010000016.1:0-151376 GCF_042716895.1 Streptomyces sp. NPDC058653
GGTCCCGGGGACCTGTCCGGCGCTCGTACGTTGTACGGACTCCCGGTCAGCCGGTGTTGCGCAGCCCCGCCGCCACCCCGTTCACGGTCAGCAGCAGCGCCCGCGAGAGCAGCGGGTCCGGTGCCTCCGCGCGGGCCGCCGCCGCGCGCTGGCGCGCGAGCAGCGAGACCTGGAGGTAGGAGATCGGGTCGAGGTAGGCGTCGCGGATGGCGAACGTCTGCCGCAGCACCGGGTTGGAGCCGAGGAGCTTCTCGTTCCCGGTGATGCGCAGGACCTCCTGCACCGTCAGCGCGTGCTCGGTCTCGATGGCGGTGAAGACGTGCTTGAGCTCGTCGGGCACGAGGGTGTCGACGTAGTGCCTGGCGATCCGCAGGTCGGTCTTGGCGAGGGTCATCTCGACGTTGGACAGGAAGTTCTGGAAGAAGTGCCAGTGCTCGTGCATCTCGTCCAGGACCGGGTCGAGACCGGACTCGCGCAGCGCCTTGAGGCCGGAGCCGACCCCGTACCAGCCGGGGACGATCTGCCGGGACTGCGTCCAGCCGAAGACCCAGGGGATGGCGCGCAGCCCGTCGAGTCCGGCGCCGGAGTCCGGGCGCCGGGAGGGGCGTGAGCCCAGGTGCAGGTCGGCGAGCTGGTCGACGGGGGTGGCCGCGAAGAAGTACGCGGGCAGGTCGGGGTCCTCGACGAGACCGCGGTACGCGCTGTGGGCGGCGTCCGAGACGGTGTCCATGGCCGCGTCCCAGCGGGCGAGCGCCTCGTCGGACTGGCGGGGCGCGGTGTGCAGCGCCGACGCCTGGAGGGTGGCGGCGACGGTCAGTTCCAGGTTCTCCCTGGCGAGGGCGGGGATCAGATACTTGTCGGAGATGACCTCGCCCTGCTCGGTCACCTTGATCTCGCCCTCCAGGGTGCCCCAGGGCTGCGCGAGGATCGCGTCGTGCGAGGGGCCGCCGCCGCGGCCGACGGTGCCGCCGCGGCCGTGGAAGAGCCGCAGGCGCACGCCGTAGCGGTGGGCGACGTCGCGGAGCCTGCGCTGGGCGCGGTGGATCTCCCACTGGCTGGTGGTGATGCCGCCGAACTTGGAGGAGTCGGAGTAGCCGAGCATGACCTCCTGGACGTCGCCGCGCAGGGAGACGAGCCTGCGGTAGGAGGGGTCGGCCAGCATCTCGTCGAGGATGACGTCGGCGGCGCGCAGCTCGTCGGTGGTCTCCAGGAGCGGCACGATGCCGATCTTCGCCCAGCCGGCGTGCAGGTCGAGGAGTCCGGCCTCGCGGGCGAGGACGGCGGCGGCGAAGACGTCGTCGGCGCCCTGGCACATGGAGATGATGTAGGACTCGATGACTTCGGGGCCGAAGCGCTCGAAGGCCTGCTTGACGGTGTGGAAGACGCCGAGGGTCTTCTCGCCCGCGGCGTCCAGCGGCGCCGGGGTGGGGGCGAGGGGGCGGCGGGAGCGCAGCTCCTTGGCGAGCAGCTTCTGCCGGTACTCGCGCGGCATGTCCGCGTAGCGCCAGGACTCCTCGCCGAGGCGGTCGAAGAGCTGGCCGAGCGCGTGGTGGTGGGCGTCGGCGTGTTCGCGTACGTCCATGGTGGCGAGCTGGAGCCCGAACGCGGCGAGCGTGCGGATGGTGCGGTCCATGCGGCCGTCGGCGAAGAGTCCGCCGCGGTGGGAGCGCAGGGAGGTCTGGATGAGGGTGAGGTCTTCGAGGAGCTGCGAGGTGCCGAGGTAGTCGCGGCCCGGATTGTGCGCGGTGCCCTTGGCGAGGCGCTCGCGGGTGTTGACGAGCTTCTGCCGGATGCAGGTGGCCTTGAGGCGGTACGGCTCTTCGGCGTTGAGGCGCTTGTAGCGGGGGCTGATCTCGGGGAGCCGGTCCAGGTCGGTGGCGAGCGAGTCCAGGAGTTCCTGGGTGGCGCCGGCGTACCGGATGGAGTTGGAGAGCTGGCCGCGCAGCTGGTCGATGAGTTCCAGCGCGTCGGTGATGCCGTGTTCGTGCTGGAGGATCAGCACTTCCCAGGTGACGGAGGGGGTGACGTTCGGGTTGCCGTCGCGGTCGCCGCCGATCCAGGTGCCGAAGCTGAGGGGGCGGGTGCCGGGGGGCAGTTCGACGCCGACGCGCTCCAGTTCGGCGACGAGGTCCTCCAGGACGTCGCCGACGGCCTCGGCGTGGAGTTCGTCGAGGTAGTAGATGGCGTTGCGGGCCTCGTCGGCGGGCTCGGGCCGTACGACGCGCAGTTCGTCGGTCTGCCAGATCAGGTCGATCGACTCGGCGAGCCGCAGGTCGTGGCGGCGCCGGTCGGCGGCGATGACGGGGGCTTCGAGCAGCTCGGCGATCCGCCGGAGCTTGTTCAGCACCGAGCGGCGCGCGGCCTCGGTGGGGTGCGCGGTGAAGACGGGGCGCACGCTGAGGTTCTTGACGGTGGCGCGCAGATGCTCGGGGTCGGCGTCCTTGAGACGGTCGGCGGTACGGGCGAGGAGCCCGCCCTCGGCGGCCCGGCGCTCGCGCATCTCGCGGCCTCGGTGCACCTGCTCGGTGACGTTGGCGAGGTGGAAGTAGGTGGAGAAGGCGCGGACGAGCTTCGCGGCGGTCTCCAGGTCGGTGTCGCCGAGCAGCGCGGCGGCTGCCTCGCCGTCCTCACGGGTGAGGGCGCGGACACGCTCGACGAGTTCGAGGAGTTCGGGTCCTTCCTGGCGTACGAGTGTCTCGCCCAGGAGGTCGCCGAGCCGGCGGATGTCGGAGCGCAGCTCCACGTTGGCGGTCGTGCTGCTCTCGGTCACGGTGCCCTCGGCGGGGAACGGCCGGTCGGCGGTCGATCCGGCGGCGGTCGGTGTCTGGTCGGCACTGCTCACAGGTGCGGCTCCTTGCAGTGTTCGAGCACGTCGGGAGGAGAGGTTCTGGAGAGATTGTTCGACCGGACCGCGCTGTCCGACGTCACAAGGATAGGTGGCCTTCGCGCGTCGTTATCCACAGGCCCCTTGTCGCGTGCCTTCCCGCTGCCATACTTACGTTGCCGTAAGTTACGCGCCCGTAGACGGGCAGAATGCCGCATTCCACACTTCCAGGGGACACACCCATGTCGACAAGCCCTGACGTTCTCGGCGACTCCTCACAGGCCCAGCCTGCGCCGGACGGTTCCTCCATTCCCTTCGCCGACTCCGTTCCCTCCGCCACGCTCGGCGGGGAGAGCAAACGCTCGCTGGAGCAGATCACGCTCCTGCTCTTCATCGTGGTGCCTTTCCTCGCCCTGCTCGGCGCCGTTCCGCTGGTCTGGGGCTGGGGCGTGAGCTGGCTCGATCTGGGCCTGCTCGTCGCCATGTATTTCATCGGCTGCCACGGCATCACGGTCGGCTTCCACCGCTATTTCACCCATGGTTCCTTCAAGGCGGCGCGTCCGCTGCGGATCGCGCTGGCCGTGGCCGGGTCGATGGCGGTGGAGGGTCCGGTGGTCCGCTGGGTCGCCGATCACCGCAAGCACCACAGGTTCTCGGACGCGGAGGGCGACCCGCACTCGCCGTGGCGGTTCGGCGAGACGCTTCCCGCGCTGCTCAAGGGCCTGTGGTGGGCGCACATCGGCTGGCTTTTCGACGAGGAGCAGACCTCGCAGCAGAAGTACGCGCCGGATCTGATCAGGGACCCGGCGATCCGGCGGGTCTCGAAGCAGTTCCTGCTGTGGGCCTTCGTGTCGCTGGCGCTGCCGCCGCTCGTCGGCGGGCTGGTGACGATGTCGTGGTGGGGCGCGTTCACGGCGTTCTTCTGGGGCTCGCTGGTGCGGGTGGCGCTGCTGCACCATGTCACGTGGTCCATCAACTCGATCTGTCACGCGGTGGGCAAGCGTCCGTTCAAGTCGCGTGACCGGTCGGGCAATGTCTGGTGGCTGGCGGTCTTGTCCTGTGGCGAGTCATGGCACAACCTGCACCATGCGGACCCGACGAGCGCCCGGCACGGAGTGCTGCGGGGTCAGATCGACTCCAGTGCCAGGCTGATCCGGTGGTTCGAGGTGTTCGGCTGGGTGCACAGCGTGCGGTGGCCCGACGCCGGACGGGTGAACGCCCGACGGAAAATTGACCATCCCAACGCGGCATGATTGGCAACGTGGCGATCGACGGCGGTAAGAGCGACACCGACAAGAGCCGGACCTCCGCAGCGCCCAGGCGCTCGCGCCGGGTGCGGATGACCGGCAAGGAGCGTCGCGAGCAACTGCTGGACATCGGCCGCACCCTGTTCGCCGAGAAGGGCTACGAGGGCACGTCGGTGGAGGAGATCGCCTCGAAGGCGGGCGTCTCCAAGCCGGTGGTCTACGAGCACTTCGGCGGCAAGGAGGGGCTGTACGCGGTCGTGGTCGACCGTGAGATGCGCCAGCTGCTCGACATGGTGACGAGTTCGCTCACGGCCGGTCATCCGCGCGAGCTCTGCGAGCAGGCGGCGTTCGCGCTCCTCGACTACATCGAGGAGTACACGGACGGTTTCCGTATCCTGGTCCGCGATTCGCCGGTGGCGCAGTCGACCGGCACGTTCGCCTCACTGATCAGTGACATCGCCACACAGGTCGAGGACATCCTCGGCATGGAGTTCAAGGCCCGCGGCTTCGACGCGAAGCTGGCCCCGCTGTACGCCCACGCCCTGGTGGGGATGGTGGCGCTCACGGGCCAGTGGTGGGTGGACACCCGCCGTCCGAAGAAGAACGAGGTCGCGGCGCATCTGGTGAATCTGGCGTGGCACGGCCTGGGCAATCTGGAGGCCAAGCCGCGGTTGATAGGACACCGCAAGGTCTGAGCCGGGCCCCTGACAGCGGGCGCCCGCCGCGGACGACACCGGGACGCTACGAGACCGTGTCGTCCCGGTGTGTCCGGACCCGCGTGCCGGTCATCGGTGCGAGGTCGTACCGAGGACGCAGGAGCGGGCGGCCGTCACAGCGGCCTTCTCGCCACGGCGAAGATCCGCCGAAACGGGAACACGGTGCCGTGCGGGCCGGGCGGATACGCCTTGCGCAGCAGGTCGCCGTACTGGTCGAGGAATTCCGCCGCCGCCCGCGGGTCGTCGGCGAGCTCCGTGAGGACGGGCCGCAGGGCGGTGCCCTTGACCCAGTCCAGCACGGGGTCCTCGCCGGAGAGCAGTTGGAGATACGTGGTCTCCCAGGCGTCCGTCGTGCAGCCGAGGTCGGTGAGGCGGACCAGATAGTCGGCCGGGTCCAGGATGTGGACGAAGCGCCGGCCGTGGGTGTCGAGGCGGCCGCTCCAGCGCGGGGTCTCGCAGAGTTCGCCCAGCAGCGCGTGGCTGGGGGCGGTGAAGTTGCCGGGGACCTGGAAGGCGAAGGTGCCGCCGGGGGTGAGGGCGTCGATCCAGGCCGGGAAGGATGCGGCGTGGTTCGGGACCCACTGGAGCGCGGCGTTGGAGACGATCAGGTCGTAGGGCTCGTCGGGGGTCCAATCGGCGGCGTCGGCGGGCCGGAAGTCCAGCCGGCCGCCGCCGGGCGTGGGGCCCGCGTACTTCTTCTCCGCCTCGGCCAGCATCTCGGGGGAGAGGTCGAGGCCGGTGATGTGGGCGGTGGGCCACCGGTCGGCGAGGAGCGCCGTGACGTTGCCGGGGCCGCAGCCGATGTCCGCTATCCGTGCGGGCCGGTTCCCGACCGGGAGCTCGGGGATCCGGCCCAGCAGATCCAGGAACGGACGGGTGCGGTGCTGGGAGTGGTGGAGATACTGCCCGGGGTCCCAGGTCGGCGGGGAGGTGGCCGCCCGGCCGGACGCGGGATTCGTCGCCGGACTCGCTGTCGAACGCATGTGTGAAGCCCCTTCGGGATACGGATCGGGAGGGCGGAATGCCGTCCGCGCCCGACCATGCCCAAGCGTGCCTCCAAGTATATCTTGACGTCAAGAGACTTCATGTCGAGGGACCCTTTACACTGATCGTCATGGAGGACGAGGTCGACCGTCTGGTCGCAGCATGGCGCCGGGAGCGCCCGGACCTCGACGTGGAGCCCCTGGAGGTGCTCAGCCGCGTCAGCAGGCTGGCGCGCCATCTCGACCGGGCCCGGCGGCTCGCGTTCTCCGAGCACAGTCTGGAGCCGTGGGAGTTCGACGTCCTCACCTCGCTGCGCCGGGCCGGCGCGCCGTACCAGCTCTCCCCCGGCCAGCTGCTCACCCAGACCCTGGTCACCTCGGGCACGATGACCAACCGCATCGACCGGCTGGCGAAGAAGGACCTGGTCGAGCGGCTGCCCGACCCCAGCGACCGGCGCGGGGTGCTCGTCCGGCTCACCCCCGAGGGGCGCGACCGCGCGGACCAGGCGCTGGCGGGGCTGCTCGCCCAGGAACGGGCGATCCTGGCGGAGCTCTCACGCGGTCAGCGCGGAGAACTGGCCGCGCTGCTGCGCCGGTTGACCGCGCCGTTCGACAACATCCCGGGCTGACACCGGGCCGGTCGCGCCCGCCCTAACCGACCCGTACCGCGTCCGACCCGTCCAGGTCCGCCGGGCCCACTCCGGCACGGCGGGCCAGCGCGACCGCGGCCAGCGTCGAGTGCACGCCCAGCTTTCCGAGCACGTTCTGCATATGCGTACGGACCGTGTGCGGGGAGAGGAAGAGGCGCTCGGCCACCGCCTTGCGCCCCAGGCCCGCCACCATGCAGCGCAGCACTTCCAGTTCGCGTGGTGTCAGCGAGTCGACGAGGCGCTCGCTGTCCGTGCGGTGCTTACGGGCGGCGGTCAGCTCCCGCAGCACCTTCGTGAGCAGCGCGGGCGGCAGATGCGTCTCGTCGCGCAGGACGCCCCTGATCACGGCCAGCAGCCGTTGCAGCGAGCAGTCCTTGGCGACCCAGCCGGACGCGCCGGCCTGGAGCGCGAGTGCCGCGCGGCCCGGGTCGTCCTTCTCCGCGAGGACGACGCAGCGCACGGACGGCTGCCCCGAGCGCACGCCCGCGACCAGCGAGATGCCGTCGACGAGGCCGAGACCGGCGTCGCCGTTGTCCGGGACGGCGCGCGCCACCGGGCCGCCGCCGCTGCCCGGCCCCGCCGCGATGCCGAGATCGGCGTCGACCAGCAGCACGTCGTACTTGCGGCCCTCGGACGCCGCCCGCTCAAGACACCGCAGCGCCGCGGGGCCGCTGCCGGCGGCGGCGACGTCCACGTCCGGCTCCGCCGCGAGGGCGGCTGCCAGCGACTCGGCGAATATGCGGTGGTCGTCCACCACGAGAACTCGGATACGGACCAATTGACACCCCCAGATGTCGGGGCGCGGACGACGCGGGTACGGCGCCCGGAGAGGTCTGGGATCGTGTCGCGTGGACACTGTGCCGCCACGGCCGCCGCCGTGCGGCTGCCCCATCCCACCCCGGGCGTCGTACCCGACTGTCTCGCTTCCCTGATCAGCACCGGCCCCCACCGGTGCTGTGCATCAGCGTACGGGCGGGCGCCGGGAGCGGAAGACTATTTACAGAACTGATCGACGGGCGTCCCGTTAGGGTGAGGCGCATGTTTCGTATCGAGACAGAAGTCGACAAAGAACGACGCGCGTTGCTGGGCGAGCGGATGCGGGAGAACAACACCGTCCGTTCACCGGTCCTTCGGGAGCTCCGGGGGTCCGCCGAGGACGAGGAAGTCCCGCTGCACGTGTGGCTGATGGACGAGTCGACGGGCGCGCTGGCGGGCGGCGTCGCCGCGCACACCTGGGCGCGCTGGCTCCATGTCGACCTGCTCTGGGTCGACGACGCGCACCGCGGCACGGGCCTCGGCACCCGCCTCCTCGCGGAGGCGGAGGTACTGGCCCGCACCCGCGGCTGCCTCCACGCCCGCCTGGAGACCTGGGACTTCCAGGCCCCCGCGTTCTACCGCCGCCAGGGCTACGACCTGGCGGGCCACATCCCGGACTACCCGCCGGGAGTCACGGAGTACCTCTTCACCAAGCGCCTGACCTGACGGACCGGCCGAACCGCCCCGGGTGAGGGCCCCCGGCCGGAGGCCGTGCCGTGTCTCAGGCCAGCCGGTGCGCGCCCCGCGACGGGATCGCCGGGAAGACGCGGGGGGCGGGGTGGGACGCCGTCGCGAAGGACTCCAGAATCGCCTTCGTCACCGTCTCCGCGTCCGCCGTCTCCACCAGGACTATCGCCGAGCCGCCGAAGCCGCCGCCCGTCATCCGGGCGCCGAGCGCGCCCGCCTCGACCGCCGTGGACACCACCAGGTCCAGTTCGTCGCAGGAGACCCGAAGGTCGTCGCGGAGCGAGGTGTGGCCCTCGATCAGGACCGGGCCCACCGCGCGGACCTCGCCCGCGTCGAGCAGGGCCATGACCTGTTCCACCCGGTGGTTGTCGCTCACGACATGGCGGACATAACGTCGTACGTTCGGGGCCTCGCCCGCCAACCGGTCCAGTGCGTCGGGCAGATGCGCGTACTCCACTTCACGCAGCGTGCGCACGCCGAGCGCCCGCGCGCCGGTCTCGCACCCGGCGCGTCGCTCCGCGTACGCGCCGTCTCCCAGGGCGTGCTTCACCCGGGTGTCGACGACGAGCAGTTGGAGTCCGACGGCGGCCAGGTCGAAGGGGACCTGGCGCTGCGAGAGGTCGCTGGTGTCGAGGTGCAGCGCGTGGCCCTCGGTGCAGCAGGCGGACGCCATCTGGTCCATGATCCCGCAGGGGACTCCGACGAAGTCGTTCTCCGCGTGCTGGGCGAGCACCGCCGACTCCGGTGCCGACAGGCCGAGTTCGTACAGGTCGTTGAGCGCGAGCGCGGTCACGACCTCCAGCGCCGCCGACGACGAGAGCCCCGCGCCGGTGGGCACGGTCGAGGTGAGATGGATGTCCGCGCCGGTCGTCACGTGCCCCGCCTCGCGCAGCGCCCAGACCACGCCCGCCGGATACGCGGCCCAGCCCCTGTCGGAGAGCGGCACCAGTTCGTCGGGCGTAAGGCGCACCACTCCGCCGGGCGCGTCCGCCGAGTGCACCCGCAGGACCCCGTCCGTCCGGCGCGACACCGCCGCGACCGCGGTGTGCGGCAGCGCGAGCGGCATCACGAAGCCGTCGTTGAAGTCGGTGTACTCGCCGATCAGGTTCACCCTGCCGGGCGCCGCCCAGACACCCTCGGGCGCCGCGCCGTACAGCTCCTCGAACCGTGCCGCGACCGCCTCGGGCGCGACGGCCGGGCCGCTCTCCGCACTGCTCACCTGTCTGTCTCCTCTCGACGGGCGAACGCCCACGCGTCCGCCACGATCCCCGCCAGGTCGGAGCGGCTCGGGCTCCAGCCCAGCCGCTCGCGGGCCGTCGCGGCGGAGGCGACCAGGACCGCCGGGTCGCCGGGCCGGCGCGCGGCCACGACCTCCGGCACCGGGTGCCCGGTGACCTGACGGACGGTCTCGATGACCTGACGGACGGAGAACCCGCTGCCGTTGCCCAGGTTGCAGATCAGGTGCTCCCCGCCGGCCGCGGCCTTCAGCGCGAGCAGATGGGCGTCGGCGAGGTCGGCGACATGGATGTAGTCGCGCACGCACGTGCCGTCCGGGGTCGGGTAGTCCTCCCCGTACACGGAGATCGACTCCCTCGTCCCGGCGGCGACCTGGAGGACGAGCGGGATCAGATGCGACTCGGGCTCGTGCCGCTCGCCGTAACTCCCGTACGCGCCCGCGACGTTGAAGTACCGCAGCGAGACCGCGGCCAGCCCGTGCGCCACGCACTCGCCGGCGATCATATGGTCGACCGCGAGCTTGCTGGCGCCGTAGGGGCTGGTGGGCGCGGTGGGGTCGGTCTCGGTGATCGGCGAGGAGACGGGCTCGCCGTACGTCGCCGCGGTCGAGGAGAAGACGAGCGTGCGGACCTCGGCCGAACGCATGGCGTCCAGCAGCGCCATCGATCCGCCGACATTGTTGTCCCAGTACTTCTCCGGTCTGGCGACGGACTCGCCGACCTGGGACGACGCGGCGAAGTGCAGGACCGCGTCGTAGGAGGGGTCGAGCCACTTGGCCGCGTCGTGCACCCGTCCCTCGATGAACTCCGCCTCCGCCGGGACCGCTTCGCGGAAGCCGGTGGAGAGGTCGTCGAGCACGGTCACCTCGTGCCCGGCCTCCAGCAGATGCGTGGCGACCACGCTGCCGACGTAACCCGCGCCGCCTGTAACCAGATACTTGCCACTCACGTGCTCGCTACCTCTCGCAGTCTCCGGGCCGCGGTCTCCGGCGGCACGTCGTTGATGAAGACGTCCATGCCCGATTCGGATCCCGCGAGGAACTTCAATTTGCCCGACGTCCGGCGAATGGTGAAAAGTTCCAGGTGGAGGGCGAAGTCCGCCCGTCCGGCGGCACGGAACGGCGCCTGGTGCCAGGCGGAGATGTACGGCGTCGGCGGCTCGCCCTCGCCGAAGATCCGGTCGAAGCGCCGCAGCAGCTCCAGATAGATCCCGGGGAACTCCGCCCGCGCGCCCTCGTCCAGCTCCCGCAGGTCCCGCACCCGCCGCAGCGGGTAGAGGTGCACCTCGTAGGGCCAGTGCGCCGCGTGGGGCACGAAGGCCACCCAGTGCTCGCCCGCCAGGACCACCCGCCGCGCCGCGCGTTCGCGGGCCAGCACGTCGTCGAAGAGGTTGCCCCCGGTCGCCGCCCGGTGCTCTGCCACCGAGCGGAACATCCGTTCGGTTCGGGGCGTGACGAAGGGGTACGCGTAGACCTGCCCGTGCGGATGACCAAGGGTCACCCCGATCTCGGGCCCGCGGTTCTCGAAGCAGAACACCTGCTCCACCTGCGGAAGTTCGGCGAGTTCGGCGGTGCGGTCGGTCCATACGCCAAGGACGAGGGCGGCCTGTTCCGCGGTGAGATCGGCGAAGGAGGAGTCATGGTCCGAGGTGAAGCAGACGACCTCGCAGCGGCCCGCGTCCCCGGCGAGGGACGGGAAGCGGTTCTCGAAGACGACGACGTCGTAGTCGCGGTCGGGGATCTCGCTGAATCTGTCCAGGGCCGCGTCGGTGGGACACAGCGGGCACTGGCCGGCCGGCGGATGGTACGTGCGGCCCTGGCGGTGCGAGGCGATGGCGACCGAGTCGCCGCGGAGCGGGTCGTGCCGGATCTCGGAGGTGGTGGCGACGGGTTCGAGGGGCCGCCGGTCCACGGCCTCGCGCACGGCGTCGTCACGGGAGTCGTAGTAGATCAGCTCCCGGCCGTCGGCGAGCGCCGTCACCGTCTTCTTCATCGATCTTCCTCCGGGCCCGCCCGGACCCTTCGGGTCCGAACCGCATCACCTCAACAGAACTAAACATAACTAACCACGAGCCCACACGCACGTCAACGTGCGCTTCACTCGATCACGATCGAACAAAGAACACCATCAAAAGTGTTCAGTATCTGTAATGACAGGCGTAGTAATGACAGGCGTAAGTTCCGACTGACTTCCGAGTTACGTTCACGCGAAGAAGCGGGTACCCCCATGCAGTCCCCCACGTACTACCTCGCCGAAGGGCTTCGGCTCCCCACCAACGGCCTCGACTACACGATCCTGGCGATCTACTTCATCGTCGTCCTCGGCATCGGCTTCGCCGCCCGGGCCAGCGTCAAGACGAGCCTGGACTTCTTCCTCTCCGGCAGATCACTGCCGGCCTGGGTGACCGGCCTCGCGTTCGTCGCCGCCAACCTCGGCGCGACCGAGATCCTCGGTATGGCCGCGACCGGCGCCCAGTACGGCGTGGCCGTCGTGCACTGGTACTGGATCGGCGCCATCCCCGCCATGGTCTTCCTCGGCCTGGTGATGATGCCGTTCTACTACGGCTCCAAGGTGCGCTCGGTCCCCGAGTTCCTGCTCCAGCGCTTCGACAAATCGGCGCATCTGCTCAGCTCGGTCCTCTTCGCCTTCGCCGCCATCCTGATCGCGGGCGTCAATCTGTACGCCCTGTCGATCGTGGTCGAGGCCCTGCTCGGCTGGCCCCAGTGGGTCTCGATCGTCGTCGCCGGGTTCTTCGTCCTCGCGTACATCACCGTCGGCGGTCTGTCGTCCGCCATCTACAACGAGGTGCTCCAGTTCTTCGTCATCCTCGCCGCGCTCATCCCGCTCACCGTCCTCGGACTCAAGCGGGTCGGCGGCTGGGACGGGCTGAGCGACTCGCTGACCGCGAGCAAGGGTGAGAACTTCCTGAGCGCCTGGGGCGGTACGGGCATCGGCGACGCCAACCCGCTCGGCGCGAACTGGCTGACGATCATCCTCGGACTCGGCTTCGTGCTCTCCTTCGGCTACTGGACGACGAACTTCGCCGAGGTGCAGCGCGCGCTCTCCGCCAAGAACCTCTCGGCCGCCAAGCGCACCCCGCTGATCGCCGCGTTCCCGAAGATCTTCATCGTCTTCCTCGTGATGATCCCGGGCCTGGTCGCCGCCGTGATCGTGCCGAAGATAGGCACGGCGGGCTCAGACCTGACGTACAACGACGCGATCCCCCTGCTGATGCAGGAGTTGCTGCCCAACGGTGTGCTCGGGATCGCCGTCACGGGTCTGATGGCCGCCTTCATGGCCGGCATGGCGGCGAACGTGTCGTCCTTCAACACCGTCTTCACCACCGACATCTGGCAGAAGTACGTGGTGAAGGACCGGGAGGACACCTACTACCTGCGCTTCGGACGGCTGATCACCGCGATCGGTGTACTGGCCTCCATAGGCACGGCGTTCATCGCCGCCAGCTTCTCCAACATCATGAGCTACCTCCAGACCCTGTTCTCCTTCTTCAACGTGCCGATGTTCGTGGTCTTCATCATCGGCATGTTCTGGAAGCGGGCCTCGATGAAGTCCGGCGCCTGGGGGCTGGTCGCCGGGACGACGGCGGCGATGGTCAACTACTTCTGGATCTACAAGCAGGGCGTCATCGACATCCCCAGCGACCAGGGCGCCAACTTCGTCTCCGCGATCGTCGGCTTCGTCGCCGGCGCCGTCGTGATGGTCGCCGTCACCCTGTTCACCGCCCCGAAGCCGGAGGCCGAACTCGCGGGCCTGGTCTACGGGACGACATCGCCCGGCATGTCGGAGGCACCCGCCGAGGGCGACGACGCGTGGTACCGCAAGCCCGCCCTGCTCGGCTGGGGCGCGATCGTCATCGCCGCGCTCTGCTACGTCCCGTACTCCTTCTGACCGAAGCGGAGGCACACACCATGTCCGACCTGCACAAAGAAGTCTCCGAACTGGAAGGCAGGTCCGCCACGGCGGCCCGCCTGTTCGACATCCGTCTCATCATCGGCGGCCTGTTCACGGTGTACGGGGTGATCGTCACCGTCGCCGGTGTCCTCGTCTCCGACGCGGACATGAAGAAGGCCGAGAACGTCAACATCAACCTCTGGACGGGGCTGGCGATGCTGGCGCTCGGCCTGTTCTTCCTCGGCTGGATGAAGCTGCGCCCGGTGGAGATACCCCCGCCGGCCGCCGCGACGGACGGGGCCGGACCCGAGAAGTAGCCGCCGCCCGCGCCGCACTCGGCGAGAAGCCGGGTGAAGGGCGAGGGACGAAGTCTGAGGGGCCGGGCGTCACGTACTCACTCGTACGTGGTGTCCGGCCCCTTCGACGTGTCCGGCGGCCCGTCCGGCAGGACGGTGACGGCCGCCCGGTCCAGCAGCCCCGTCCGCGCGGCCAGCGCCGCTGCCTCCAGCCGGGAGCCGACCCCCAGCTTCATCAGGACCCGCTGCACATGCGTACGCGCGGTGCTCGGCGCGATGCCCATACCGGCGGCGATCAGCCGGGTGTCCTCCCCCTCGGCGACCCGCACCAGCACCTCGATCTCGCGCGGGGTGAGCATCCGCAGCAGCCGCTGCCCCTCGTCGTCCGGCTGGGCCACCGGGTTCAGCAGCTCGGTGAACGCGCCCTGCAACAGCCCCGGCGCCACCGCCGCGTCGCCCGCCCGCGCCTTCACGATGGCCCGCTCGACACCCTCGATGCGCTCGTCGTGCCGTACGTAGCCGCAGGCCCCCGCCGCGAAGGCGGCGGCTATGCCCCGGGGGCTCGGCACCGGCCCCAGCACCAGGACCGCCACCTGCGGCCGTTCGCGCCTGATCCGTACGATCGGGTCGAAGGCGCCGGGCTCGGCGGGCGCGGCGGTCCCCATGAGACACACCTCGGGCGCCCGGCTCACGACCAGGTCGGCGGCGCCCGCCGTGGGCGCCGCGGCGGCGAGCACCCGGTGCCCGCGCAGTTTCAGAGCCGAGGCCAGTGCCTCGGCGAGCAGTCGGTGGTCGTCAACCACCATGAGCCGTACGCCCATCGAGCAACCCCATCCCCGCCGGCTCCGGGCCCCCCGGCCCCCCTTGGGATCAGTCGTCCGGATCTTGCCGGGCTCGATCCGAACGCAGACCCTGACCCGGCAAGCTACACGCTCGGCCGTGGTCGCGAACCCCCATACGTGCAAGAAGACGCCCACTTGTCGAATTCGCCGCTTATTCGGCGCGTCCCCGCCACAGGTGGACGCCGGGCGGGCTCTCCCGGAGCCCGCCCGGCGTCGAAGGATCCGGCTAGTTCGTGGTGAACGCCACCACGAGGTACTCCTTGCGGTCCTTGCTGTACTCGCTCGGCTCGCTGATCAGCGTCTCCGACGTGTACATCCGGCCACCGCCGTAACGGACCTCGGCGCCGTCCAGCGAGAAGCTGGTCTCGGCCTCGCGGACGGACTCCTCGCTCGGGTTCTCCATCAGCAGCGTCTCCTTGAAGGAGCCGCCGTCGATGGAGACGATCTGTCCGCCCTTGTCGTAGGGGGGCCACTTGTACGCGATGATGTTCGACCCGTCCATGCGCAGCGGGTACATCGCGTAACGCTCACCCGCGTCGGCCCGGTCGGTGGTGGCCTTGCCCGTCGCGAGGTCGAAGGAGACGATCTCGTTGGTCTGGCCGTAGTCGTCGCCGGTGCCCTCGTGCTCCTCGGTCGGCACATAGATCCGGTCGTTGCCGACGGCGAGCTTGCTGCACTGCTCGACCTCCGTGGAACCGCACCGGCCCGCGTACCTGTCCGCGTCCACGGGGATCTTGGCGCGCAGCTTGCCGGTCTTCTCGTCGATGGAGAAGAAGTCCGAGATACCACTGCCGTCACCGGCGGTGTCGCCGACGTCGGCCGCGACGACGAGCGGCTTGGTGGAGACGACCGACACGTACTCGACGCCCGCGGGCATCTTGAACTCGGAGATCGGCGCCCCGTCGGCCGGGTTCACGTTCTGGATGAGCACCGTCGGGTCGTCGTACGAGCCGCACTTGCGGGCCGCGACGAGCCCGGGGCCGCCGCCGTACCCCATGTCGTAGCAGCCCTCGGCGTTGACCTCGGGCTTCCACAGGTTGTCGCCGGAGGTGAGGTCCCAGGCCGCGCCGCCGTCGGTGCCGCCGACGGCGACGGTCTTCCCGCTGAGGGTGACCTCGTTGAAGCTGGCCTTGTCGTCACCGGCGTTGCCGCCCGTCGCCGACTTGGTCCAGAGCAGCTTGCCGGCGTCGAGGTCGACCGCGCCGACCTCGGTGCAGGAGACGTACTTGTCCGCGGCGGTCGGCTTGCTCGCGGCGAAGAGGACGGCCGTCTTGTCGTCCTCGGTGGTGTGCCGGGAGGCGGCGCAGACCTGGCCGGGCAGCGGGATGGTCCAGAGCTGCTTGCCCATGTCCGGGTCGTAGCCGACGATCTGGTTCACACCGGTCTTGACGTACGCCTTGTCGGTGATCCACGAGCCCGACACATCGGTGATGTCGCCGACCTTGGGCTGCGGCAGCTGGAAGGCGACCTTCGACTTGGTGTTGGACGGCGGCTTCTCGTCACCGCCCCCGAGGGACTTCTCGTCCTTGTCGCCGCCCTTGCCGTCGGACGTCTTTGCCTCGTCCTTCTTGTCGTCACCGCTGGAGGCGACGTAGACGCCACCGCCGACGATCAGGACGACGGCGACGACCGCGGCGATGATGATCCGCGCCTGTGTGCTGATCTTCTTGCCGCCGGGGGCACCGGGCCCGCCGGGACCGGGCTGGAACGGCTGGCCCGGCTGCTGCGGGTACCCGTACTGGGGCTGGCCCTGCTGCGGATACCCGTACTGCGGCTGTCCCGGGGGCTGTTGCGGCTGGCCGTAACCGGGCTGGCCCGGTGGCTGCTGCGGATAGCCGTACTGCGGCTGGCCGGGCGGCTGCTGCGGGTAGCCGTAACCGGGCTGCTGGGGCGGCGGCGTCGGGGCGCCGAAGCCACCGGGGGGCGGCTCGGTCGGGGCGCCGAAGCCACCGGGGGGCGGCTCGGTCGGCGCGCCGAAGCCACCGGCCGGCGGCTCCTGCGGCTGGCCGAACCCTCCCTGCGGGGGCTCGTTGGGCGGCTGGGGTGGCTGGGTCATGGCGTGCTTACCTCGAAATGAGTGCGAGTACGGAGGGGGAGACGGAGGCGGCCGGAAGGCGCGTCGCCCGGAGGCGGCTCAGCTGCGAGAAGCTCATCACTTGCCGAACGCCATCATGGTCTTCGTCTCCATCTCGGCCTTGTCGTCGGTGGCGCTGACCCGGCTGCTGGTGACGTAGAACCGCCCGTCCACGTAGTCCAGTTCGGAGGAGTAGAAGGAGTTCTCGATCTCTGACGTGGACTCGGGATTCTGCAGGAGCACCTTGGGCGAGCCTCCGGTCGGGGCCAGGGTCGCGATCGCGCCGCCCTTGTCGTACGACGGCTCGAAGTAGAGGACCACATTGGCACCCTCCATCCGCAGCGGCGTCATGACGCGCTCGGACGGAGCCTTGGCACGCCATTTGGCCTTGCCGGTCGCGAGGTTGAAGGCGATGACCTCGTTGGTGCCGGCCGAGCCCGTCTCGCTCGGCTCGGTCGCCATGTAGAAGGTGTCGGCGTCGGCGGCGATACCGGTGCAGCCGTCCAGGTTGGCGCCGAAGACGATGAAGCTTCCACCGCAGTTGGGCTGGAACTTGTCCTTGCCGCCGTCGATCTGCGAGCGCACCGTGCCGTTGTCGTTGAGCGCGACGATGGCCCAGGACTTCTTGTCGGGCTCGGTCAGCGACAGGACGATCGGGTTGCTCGAATAGACCTTGTCGAGCTCCCAGTTCGTCTTGAGCTTGTACGTCCACCGGGCCTTGCCGGTGGCCGGGTCGAGCTCCTGCACCTGGTTCTGCTGCTTGTCGATGTCACCGCCGGGGCACGTCTCGGCGGCGATCATCCGGGGGCCGCTGGCGATGGCGTTGGGCTGGCAGTTGCCGGGCACCTCGTCGAAGAGCTCCTTGCCGTCGCTCATCCGGTAGGCGTTGACATGGCCGGTACGGGCCGCGGTCACCGTGGAGCCGTTGATCGCGAGGGTGATGTCGGAGAGGAAGTCCCAGTTGCCCGCCTGCTTGACCTCCTGCTTCCAGCCGCCCTTGCCGGTCTTGAGGTCGACCTGCTGGAGGACGTTGCAGTCGGCCTTCTCCGAGACCCCGTCCTTGATCGCGATGACGATCTTGCCGTCGTCCGTGGGCAGCGAGGGCGCGGCACACGCCTCGGCGGGCAGGGTGAGGCTCCACTTCTGCTTACCGTCGGCGGCGCCGTAGCCGACCATCTTCTTGTACATGGCCTTGACGACGACATCGCCGGCGAACCACGGCCCGTACACGTCGGCGCCGTTCTTCGGCAGGTCGACATCGTTCTTCTGGAGCCAGAGGACCCTCGACTCGCCGTCCTTGCGCCCGGCGTTGAGGTCGTCCTGCGCCTCGCGTCCGCCGCCGGTGCCGTCGCCGTCGTCCGGGACTGACTCACCGGTGGGCTTGGCGTCCTTCTCCTTGCTGACGTTCTTCTTCCCACCGCCCTCGTCGTCACCGCTGAGGGCGAACCAGGTGCCGCCGCCGACGACGAGCAGGCCCGCGACGGCCGCCGCGATGACGATGCCGGGCTTGCGCCGGAAGAAGTTGCCGCCGCCGCTGCCGCCGCCCGGGGGCGGGACGGGCGCGCCGGGGAACTGCTGGGGCGGGTAGCCGCCGCCACCGCCGCCGTACGGGTTGGGCTGGGAGCCGTAGGGACCGGGCTGCTGACCGTAGGGGCCGGGCTGGTTGTACGGGCCGGGCTGCTGACCGTAGGGACCGGGCTGGCCCGGCTGGGGAGCGTACGGACCGGGCTGGTTGTAGGGGCCCGGCTGCGTCGGCGGCTGTCCCGGGACCGGCGGTGTCTGCTGCGGATACCCGTACCCGGGCTCGCTCTGCGGCGGTCCCTGCGGGTAGCCGTATCCCGGCTGTTGGCCCGGCTGCTGTCCCGGCGGCGGTGGCTGGCTGGGCGGCTGGGTCATCAGCGCTTCCCCCTTGTCGTACGGTCCCTTCGTCCGGTCGGTCTCCCCCGCGATTCCGGCGGACGGCCCGGCGCCGGCAGTCGAGAGCCGGCCGGGGCCACCGGAAGGAGCGATTCGGGCTTGGGATCCGCAGTGTCACGTCAGTCGAGCGGGGCTTCTTTGTATCACTCGCACCCCTGTACGGGAGGGGCCGGTCCGCCCCTGTTCCCAAGGGAGGACCGGCCCGTGATGCTGTTGTTACGAGGTCTGTACCGGACCTCTACGCGTCCTCGGCGAGCTCCATCCAGCGCATCTCCAACTCATCGCGCTGGGCGACGAGTTCACGCAGCTCGCTGTCGAGTTTCGCCACCTTGTCGAAGTCCGTGGCACTTTCGGCGATCTGTCCGTGAAGGGCGGTCTCACGCGTCGACATCTTGTCCAGCTGCCGCTCGATCCGCTGGAGTTCCTTCTTCGCGGCGCGGTTGTCCTTCGCGGACGCGGCGGGCGCGGCGGCGGCCGGCGCCGGCGTTCCGCCCGGGCGCGCGGGGGCGGGGGCCGCCGACTCGACGACCTGGCGCCTGCGTTCGAGGTACTCGTCGATACCGCGCGGCAGATGGCGCAGGGCGGCGTCGCCGAGGAGCGCGTACACCTTGTCCGTCGTCCGCTCGATGAAGAACCGGTCGTGGCTGATGACGACCATCGAGCCGGGCCAGCCGTCGAGCAGGTCCTCCAGCTGGGTGAGCGTCTCGATGTCGAGGTCGTTCGTCGGCTCGTCCAGGAAGAGGACGTTGGGCTCGTCCATCAGCAGCCGCAGGATCTGGAGCCTGCGCCGCTCACCGCCGGAGAGATCGCCCACCGGCGTCCACTGCTTCTCCTTGCCGAAGCCGAACTGCTCGCAGAGCTGGCCGGCCGTCATCTCCCGCCCCTTGCCGAGGTCGACCCGGTCGCGGATCTGCTGGACGGCCTCCAACACACGCAGGGTGGGCTTGAGTTCACCGACCTCCTGCGACAGATACGCCAGCTTGACGGTCCGTCCGACGACCACCTTCCCGGCCGTCGGCTGGACCTCGCCCTGGGTACGGGCAGCCTCGGCGAGCGCGCGCAGCAGGGAGGTCTTGCCCGCGCCGTTGACGCCGACGAGACCGATCCGGTCGCCGGGGCCGAGCTGCCAGGTCAGATGTTTGAGCAGCACCTTCGGCCCGGCCTGGACGGTCACGTCCTCCAGGTCGAACACGGTCTTGCCGAGGCGCGCGTTGGCGAACTTCATCAGCGCGGAGGTGTCGCGGGGCGGCGGCACGTCCGCGATCAGCTCGTTGGCGGCCTCGATGCGGTAGCGCGGCTTGGAGGTACGGGCCGGCGGGCCGCGGCGCAGCCAGGCCAGCTCCTTGCGCACCAGGTTCTGCCGCTTGGACTCCTCGGTGGCGGCGATGCGCTCACGTTCGGCGCGGGCGAAGACGTAGTCGGAGTAGCCGCCCTCGTACTCGTGCACCGCGCCGCGCTGTACGTCCCACATCCGCGTACAGACCTGGTCCAGGAACCACCGGTCGTGGGTCACGACGACGAGCGCGGACCGGCGCTCGCGCAGATGCCGGGCGAGCCAGGAGATGCCCTCGACGTCGAGGTGGTTCGTCGGCTCGTCGAGGACGATCACGTCCTGCTCGGCGATGAGCAGCTTGGCGAGCGCGATCCGGCGGCGCTCGCCACCGGAGAGCGGGCCGATGACCGTGTCGAGCCCCTGGGGGAACCCGGCCATGTCCAGCCCGCCGAACAGCCCGGTGAGCACGTCGCGGATCTTGGCGTCACCGGCCCACTCGTGGTCCGCGAGATCGCCGATGACCTCGTGCCGGACGGTGGCCTCGGGATCGAGCGAGTCGTGCTGGGTGAGCACTCCGAGCCGGAGCCCGCCACTGTGCGTGACGCGTCCGGTATCGGCCTCCTCCAGTTTGGCGAGCATCCGGATGAGGGTGGTCTTGCCGTCTCCGTTGCGTCCGACGACCCCGATCCGGTCCCCCTCGGAGACACCGAGGGAGACACCGTCGAGCAGCGCACGGGTGCCGTACACCTTGGTGACTGCCTCGACATTGACCAGATTGACGGCCATTTCACTCCTGCTGCGGGACGGATACGTCGACCTCCCAGGGTAGTGGGCGCGGGGGTGGGGTGCGGGGGCGGTCCGGGTGGTGGGCGCGGGAGGGGCCCGTCGGCCAGGGGCGGAGAACAAAAGAACCGGTATTGGTCTAGGCCAGAACACTCCTGTCTCTGTAGCCTCGTGCGTGGCCAGTGGCACTCAATCCCCCCACCCAGGTTGCGTGCTGGCCGGGCGACACCCTTGACAACTCTGTCCAAGCAGCCTGGTTTCCCCCCATTCGCCGCCTCCAGGAGGTCACGGTGAAAGTACGCACCAGAAGCTCGGCGATCCTCGGCACCATCTGCCTCATCGGTTCCCTCGCCCTGGGCTCGGCGTCCGCCGACGAGCCCACCGCCCCGCGTCAGACGGCCGCCGAGGTCGTGCTGACGGAAGTGGCGACGGCCCAGAACCCCACCGCCGGCGCCGCCGGTCCCAACGACACGGTCTGGATAGCCGAACGCGCGGGCACCGTACGGGTCCTGAACGACCAGGGGCTCGGCGAGACCGTCCTCGACATCTCCGACGAGACCACGACCGACGGCGAACGCGGCCTGCTGGGCATCGCGTTCGACAAGGAGTTCGCGCACTTCTACCTCTCGTTCACGAATCTTGAGGGCACCACCACCATCGACGAGATCGCCGTGGAGAACGGCGAACTCCGGCCGGACACACGGCGCACGGTCATCACGCAGACGCAGCCGTTCGAGAACCACAACGGCGGTGACATCAAGTTCGGCCCCGACGGTTATCTGTACATCGCGCTCGGCGACGGCGGCTCGGGCGGCGACCCGCAGGGCAACGGCCAGAACCTCGACACCCTGCTCGGCAAGATCCTCCGGATCGACCCGACCGGCGGCGAGCCCTACGCGATCCCCTCCGACAACCCGTTCGTGGACGACCCGAACGCGAAGGACGAGATCTGGGCGTACGGGCTCCGCAACCCGTGGCGCTTCTCCTTCGACTCGGGCACGGGCGACATGCTGATCGGCGACGTCGGCCAGAGCGACTGGGAGGAGATCGACTGGGCCTCCGCGAACAGCGGCGGCGGCGAGAACTACGGCTGGGCCTCGATGGAGGGCACCCACCCCTTCCGCGGCGGCACGGAGCCCGCGAACCACGTCCCGCCGGTGCACGAGTACGACCGCAACGGCCTGGGCTGCTCGGTCACCGGCGGATTCGTCTACCGGGGCGACGCGATCCCCGACCTCCAGGGGCAGTACGTCTACAGCGACTACTGCGACGGCACGGTCCGCACCCTGAAGATCGAGAACGGCGCCGTCACCGGCCAGGGCGACCTCGGGGTCAACGGCGGCGAGGTCATCTCGTTCGTCCAGGGCGGCGACGGTGAGCTGTACGTGCTCGCCCTCGGCGGCAGCATCGCGCGTATCGACGCGGCGTAACTCCCTCTCGGCACGATCCCGGGCCCGGCGCCTCTCCACTCGGCGCCGGGCCCGGTCCATGTCCTGACCGGCCCACGGCTTCGCCATGCCCGGTTGGTGAGATCCACTGCTCGTGCCGGCGGGTCACGTACCGTTCACCCTGCGCCACGGGCCCGGACATCGAGAGGGCCGGGCGCCACTCGGCACGTACCCCTGCCGAGGCGATCCGACAGACCCGGGTCATCCATCCGGGACCTCGCGTCCACGCTGCCATCCAGCGAGCAGAGACGCGCCCCCAGTTGGGCCCTCGGCCGGGCCCTCGGTCAGGCCGAAGGCGGCGGCGCCCGGCGGGAGTGGACCGCCCACCCGCATCACATGTTCCACGCCCCTCTGCGCGCCGACTCGCCCTCGTACCGCACCGAACGCACCCCACACACCGCGACACTCAGAGAAGGCGAGCCACCGATCATGAGCAGCCCCATCAACTGGCAGAAGTCCTCGTTCTCGGGATCCGACGCCGAGATCCAGTGCGTCGAACTGGCCGCCGTCGACGGCCGGATCCTGCTCCGCGAGAGCGAGGCGCCGGAGACCGTCGTCGCCACCGACCGCGACAAGCTGCGCGCGTTCCTGCTCGGCGTGAAGGCCGGCGAGTTCGACCACCTGGTCTGAGCCGGGGGCCGTGACATCCCCGCGGAGAAAAGTTCCGCGGGGATGTCGAGAAGGTGGGGCCGGCTCCGTCCCTGGTGGGAACGCGGTCAGAATGGGCCGCACCAGTGAGGAGAGACACCATGGCCAAGTACCTGCTGCTCAAGCACTACCGTGGCGCCCCCGCGGCGGTCAACGACGTCCCCATGGACAAGTGGACCCCCGAGGAGATCACCGCGCACGTGACGTACATGAGCGACTTCGCCGCGCGGCTCGAAGAGACCGGCGAGTTCGTCGACAGCAAGGCGCTCGCCCCCGAGGGGACGTTCGTCCGGTACGACGGCGAGGGCCGCCCGCCGGTCACCGACGGGCCGTTCGCCGAGACCAAGGACGTCATCGCCGGCTGGATGATCATCGACGTCGACAGCTACGAGCGCGCCGTCGAGCTGGCCGGGGAGCTGTCGGCCGCCCCCGGCGCGGGTGGCAGGCCGATCCACGAGTGGCTGGAGCTGCGTCCGTTCCTGGCCGAGCACCCCACCGTCACGGAGTGCCCGCATCGATGAACGAGGCCCTGGTCCGGAGCCTCACGCCGAGTGTGCTCGCCGTCCTCGTCCGCCGCGGAGCCGACTTCGCGGCGGCGGAGGACGCCGTACAGGACGCGCTGCTCCAGGCGGCGGTGGTCTGGCCGGACAACCCTCCGCGGGACGCGAAGGGCTGGCTGGTCACCGTGGCCTGGCACCGGTTCCTCGACGCGACCCGGGCGGACACCGCGCGCCGCCGCCGTGAGGAGGTCGTCGAGGAGGAGCCCGCGCCCGGGCCGGCGTCCGAGGTGGACGACACGCTCCAGCTCTACTTCCTGTGCGCGCACCCGTCGTTGACCCCGGCGTCCGCCGTCGCCCTCACGCTGCGCGCCGTCGGCGGTCTCACCACCCGCCAGATCGCCGCCGCGTACCTGGTGCCCGAGGCGACCATGGCGCAGCGCATCAGCCGCGCCAAGCGGACCGTCTCGGGGGTGCGGTTCGACCGGCCCGGCGACGTCGCGACCGTGCTGCGCGTGCTGTACCTGGTCTTCAACGAGGGCTACTCCGGCGACGTCGACCTCTCGGCGGAGGCCATCCGGCTCACCCGGCAGCTGGCCGCCGCGATCGACCACCCCGAGGTCTCGGGACTGCTCGCGCTGATGCTGCTCCACCACGCCCGGCGGGAGGCGAGGACCGCGTCCGACGGGAGTCTGGTGCCGCTGGCCGAGCAGGACCGGGCCCGGTGGGACACCAGGGCGATCGCGGAGGGGGTCGCGATCCTCCAGGCGGCACTCGCCCGCGACCGGCTGGGCGAGTTCCAGGCGCAGGCCGCGATCGCGGCGCTGCACGCGGACGCGCAGCGCGCGGAGGAGACGGACTGGGTGCAGATCGTCGAGTGGTACGACGAGCTCACGCGCCTCACCGACAACCCGGTCGTCCGGCTCAACCGCGCGGTGGCGGTGGGCGAGGCCGACGGGCCGCGCGCCGGTCTGGTGGCGCTCGCCGCCCTCGACGACTCCCTGCCCCGGCACACCGCCGTGGCGGCGTACCTCCACGAGCGGGACGGCGACCTGGCGTTGGCCGCGCGGCTGTACGCGGAGGCGGCCCGGGGGGCGCCCAACCTGGCCGAACGCGACCATCTGACCCGCAAGGCGGCCCGCCTCAACGCGCGCCGGGGCTAGGGCGTGTCCGCGGGCCCCCTCCGGCGGATCCTCGTGGATCGGCCCGGGGGCGTCCGGTGCGGCGCGGTGCGTCGCGAGGCGGAGGACCGTCCTCGTAACGGACGTGACCGGACGCGTCCGACAACGCGGCGAAGTGCGGTGGCGGGCGTTCCGGCCCCGCGAAGATCCGCCGGAGCGGCCTCGGGCCCGGCTTCGGCCCCGGTCAGGAACGGCCGCCGAACTGCCACCGGTGGACCTCGATGTCCGCGTAGCCGTCCGGGGTGAGGACCGCGCGGGCCGTGGCCGCGTCGGGGGCGCGCAGCAGCGCGGCCGTACCCAGCCACGTGCTGTCGTCGTCGGACATCAGCGGGCCGTACGCGATCAGTTCGGGGTTGGCCGGGACTGCCAGGTCGACGGCCGGGCCACCGCCGAGGCCGAGCACCAGAAACCGGTGGCCCTCCTCGGGGCCGCCGGCGAACTCCCACATGGTGCGGCCCAGCGCGTTGTGCCACCGGCGCAGCAGCACGTCCCGGTAGACACCGGCCTGGTAGCCGGGCTCGTCGAAGGCGAAGGCGCGGGCGGCGGCCGGGCCGGGCAGATCGAGGATGTGCACGCTGCCGCTGCACGTCTCGTCGTCCACGAGCGTGGGACCGCGGGCGATCATCTCCTCGGCGTACCCGTCCATGTAGGTCCAGTGCGCCTCCAGCAGCTCGTCGCGCAGGGGCATCGATCCGGGGCGGTCGCGGTGGTAGCAGAGGAACTCCATGGCCTTCAGTCTTCACCACCGGCCGAGGGCGCCCGTTCTCGGCCCCGGCCCCGTCCTTGTGCGGCAGCGCCGGCCCCGTCCTCGTGCGGCGGGGCCGGGGCCGTTCGCTCACAGGGTCGCCACCGGATTCGGAGCCTGCGGCGGGATCGGTTCGACGACCTCCCAGCGCTCCGCGATCAGACCGCCCTCGATACGGAAGACGTCGGCGACCGCGATGTCGAGACCGGCCGCGGGCAGCCACCGCCGGGAGAACATCGTCACGTGGTCGCCCTCGGCCAGCAGACGACGGATGTCGATCCGCAGCTCGGCGAGGGGCAGTTTCCGCGCCTTCGCCAGCCAGTCCGCCCTCGTGGCGGTCCGGAACGGCAGCCCGTGATCGACGTAGTCGTCGCGCAGCAGAGGTACGACCGCGTCGAGGTCGCCCTTCCCGTACAGCTCGACGCAGGTGAGGACCAGCTTCTTGTTCTCGGTGCTCATGTCCCGAAGTGTCCGGGCGGGATCGCGGACTGTCGATGAACTCCCGCTTCATGGACCGGGGTCGAGGCGCCTGACTAGGGTCGCCGGCATGGAAACAGTAGGTCGCCTGCTGCGCGGGTGGCGGCACGGTCGACAGCTCAGCCAGCTCGATCTCGCGCTGGCTGCGGGCGTCTCCCCTCGCTACGTCAGCCTGGTCGAGACGGGCAGGTCCCGGCCGAGCGCCGACATGGTGCTACGGCTCGCGAACCAGCTCGACGTGCCGTTGCGGCATCGCAACCGTCTGCTGGTGGCGGCCGGTTTCGCGCCGAGGTACCGCGAACGGCCCCTCGACGAACCGGACATGGCGGCGGTCCGCGACGCGGTCCTCCGGGTGCTGCGGGCCCACGAGCCCTATCCGGCGCTGGTCGTGGACCAGCGCTGGAACATCGTGATGACCAACGGCGCGGTCGAGCTCTTCCTCGGGGACGTCCATCCCTCGCTGCTCGAACCACCGGTCAACATGATCCGGCTCGGACTCGACCCCCGGGGCCTGGCGCCCCGGATGGTCAATCTGGCCGAGGTCCGCGCGCTGATGCGCACCCGGCTGGCACGTCAGGTCGCCAGGACCGGTGATCCGGTGGTGGCCGCCCTGTACGAGGAGTTCTTCGCGGACCACGAACCCGAGGGACCCCCGCCGGGGGTGGAGTCGGAGGTGGCGACCCCGATGATCTTCCAGGTGGAGGGGAGGCGGCTGAGCCTGTTCTCGACCGTCACGACGTTCGGCACCCCGCAGGACATCACGCTCGAAGAGATCTCGATCGAGTCGTACTACCCGGCGGACGCGGAGAGCGCCGCGCTCCTGAGGGGCTTCGTGCAGCGCGGGGGCGGATCTCGGCCGTGATGCCGCCCGGGCGCGCGTTCAGGCGGGCCGTTCGGCCGGCGGCGGGCGGGCGGGCGTCGACGGGGTCAGGAGTCGAGCAGGATCCGGGCCAGTTCGCGGGGCTGGGAGAACATCGGCCAGTGGCCCGTGTCCATCTCCACCAGGCGCCACGTGTCGCTCTTCATCAGCGCGGCCACGTCCGGCGAGAGCTCCGGCCAGTCCAGCAGGCACTTGATGTAGGTCGCGGGAAGGTCGCCGAGGGGGCGCTCCAGCCTGGCGGGCCCGGTCAGGGTCGCGCCAGGGTGCGGTGTCGAGCCGGCCACGATACGGGCGATCTGCTCGTCGGTGAGGCCCTGCCCCTCGTACTCCTCCGCCGTCAGGGGCATCCAGAAGCCGCCGTTCCCGTCGATCGACGCCTTGAGCTCCGCCGCGCGCTCCGCCCATGAGGAAACGAACGACTCGCCGTCCGTCGGCACGTTCGAGTCGACGAACACGACGCGGGTCAGCCGGTCCCCGATGCGCTCGGCGGCCTGACCGACCGGGATGCCCGAGTAGCTGTGTCCTACCAGGACGACCTCCCGCAGATCGTGACGCTCGACGGCGCCCACGATGTCCTGGACGTGCGTCTCCTGGTCGACGGCCGTGTCCGGCCGCTCACCGCGTCTGTCGGCGAGTCCGGACAGCGTCAGCGCGTGGGCCCCGTGCCCGGCGGCCCGCAGCTCGGCCACCACCTCGTCCCACGCCCACGATCCCAGCCACGCCCCTGCCACAAGTACGTATTGAGTCATGGCGGGAACCTAGCGCAGGGGTCTGACAATCCGGTGTCCCCGGACGGGGCCGCCGCCCGACCGGCACGGGCCCGGAGCTAGGTTTGTCGTCAGGCATGTGCGCGCGGAGCGAACAGGAGCGGCCCGTGACCGTCGAACTGCGGGTCGGTCCGACCCCCACCGGGGCGCCCGCCCTCGATCTCCGTCCCTGGGACGACGCCGGCGTCAAACCGCTGATCGACATCTACCGCGACCCCGCGCTGCGCCGCTGGACCCGCGTTCCCGTCACCGGGATCGAGGAGGCGCACCGGTGGCTGGAGCTCCAGCGGGACGGCTGGCGGACCGGGGAGCGGCTCAGTTTCGCCGTCTGGGAGACGGACCGGATCGTGGGCCATGTCGTCGTCAAACGCACGGCGGGGCAGGCCGACCGCGCGGAGGTCGGGTACTGGACGGCCGCCGAGGTACGGGGGCGGGGAATCGCGTCGCGGGCCCTGGAGACGCTGAGCGGCTGGGCGTTCGCCACCCTCACCGGTGTCACCCGGCTCGAACTGCTGCACCAGGTCGACAACATCGCCTCCTGCCGCGTCGCGGAGAAGACGGGCTACGTCTACCAGCAGACCCTGCCCGCCCGGCCGCCGTTCCCCCTGGACGGTCACCAGCACCTGCGGCGGGCGCCGCGGTAGGGCGGGCCCGTCCGTACGTACGTCCCTACCGCCGCGCCCGCCGTACGTACGTCCAGCCGCGCCCACCCGTCAGGACACCACCCGTGCCCCCGGCGCCGGGGACGAGGTCACCCTCGCCGTGC
Source organism: Streptomyces sp. NPDC058653 (assembly GCF_042716895.1). Taxonomy (NCBI): domain Bacteria; kingdom Bacillati; phylum Actinomycetota; class Actinomycetes; order Kitasatosporales; family Streptomycetaceae; genus Streptomyces; species Streptomyces sp. NPDC058653. The sequence goes on from NZ_JBHXRM010000016.1 coordinate 27,665, forward strand.
GGCAGTTGGCCGAGGTCAGCAGGGCGTCGGCCACCTTCGCCGCCGACCGCTCGTCCTTCGTCAGGAACGCCGTCGTCGGGCCCGAACCCGAGACCAGGGACGCCAGCGCGCCCGCCGCCATGCCCGTGGCGAGCGTCGTCGCCAGCGACGGGCGCAGGGAGAGGGCCGCGGGCTGGAGGTCGTTGGTGAGGGTGGCCGCCAGGGCCGTCGCGTCGCCCGTGCTGAGGGCCGCGAGCAGGGCGGGGTCGGCGGTGGGGGCCGGGACCTCCGCCGCCGCGTTGAGGCGGTCGAACTCCGCGTACACAGCGGGGGTCGACAACCCGCCGTCGGCGACCGCGAACACCCAGTGGAAGGTGCCGCCCACCTCCAGCGCGGTCAGCCGCTCCCCGCGCCCGACGCCGAGCGCCGCGCCGCCCAGCAGGCTGAACGGGACGTCGCTGCCCAACTCGGCGCAGATGGCGAGCAGTTCGGCCTGGGACGAGCCCAGCGACCAGAGCGCGTCGCAGGCGAGCAGGGCGCCCGCGCCGTCCGCGCTGCCGCCCGCCATCCCGCCCGCGACGGGGATGTCCTTGTCGATGTGGATATGGACGCGCGGCTCGATCCCGTGCCGGCGCGCGAGCGCGACGGCCGCCCGCGCGGCGAGGTTCGTGGTGTCCAGGGGCACCTGGTGGGCGTCCGGTCCGGCGCAGGTGACGCGCAGTTCGTCGGCCGGGGTCACGGTGATCTCGTCGTGGAGCCCCACGGCGAGAAAGACATTGGCCAGGTCGTGGAAGCCGTCGGGGCGCGCCGCGCCGACCGCGAGCTGGACGTTGACCTTGGCCGGTACCCGTACGGTCACCGCGCTCCCCCGCGACTCGTCGCCGCCCACGCCGGTCCCCCTCACCTCGGTGCCACTCACGCGTGCGCTCCCTTCGACTCCGCGATACGTGCGAACTCCTCCACCGTCAGAGACTCCCCACGCGCCCGCGGTGAGATTCCCGCCGCGACCAGTGCGGTCTCCGCCGCCGGGGCGGACCCGGCCCAGCCCGCGAGCGCGGCCCGCAGCGTCTTGCGGCGCTGCGCGAAGGCCGCGTCCACGACCGCGAAGACCTCGGTGCGGGACGCGGTGGTGGTGAGGGGCTCGGTGCGGCGGACGAGGGAGACGAGGCCCGAGTCGACGTTCGGGGCGGGCCAGAACACGTTGCGGCCGATGGCGCCCGCGCGCTTCACCTCCGCGTACCAGTTGGCCTTGACCGACGGCACGCCGTACACCTTGTTGCCGGGCGCCGCCGCGAGCCGGTCCGCGACCTCCGCCTGGACCATGATCAGGGTGCGTTCGATGGTCGGGAAGTGCTCCAGCATATGGAGCAGGACGGGTACGGCGACGTTGTACGGCAGGTTCGCCACCAGCGCCGTGGGCGTCGGCCCCGGCAGCTCCTGCACCCGCATCGCGTCGGCGTGCACCAGTGAGAAGTGGGCGGCGCGGTCCGGCATCCGGGCCTCCACCGTGCGCGGCAGCGCGGCGGCGAGGATGTCGTCGATCTCGACGGCCGTCACATGCCTTGCCGCCTCCAGCAGCGCCAGCGTCAGCGAGCCGAGCCCGGGGCCGACCTCCACGACCACGTCGTCGGGCCGCACCCCCGCCGTGCGGACGATCCGGCGGACGGTGTTGGCGTCGATGACGAAGTTCTGGCCGCGCTGCTTCGTGGGACGTACGCCCAGTGCGGCGGCCAGCTCGCGGATGTCCGCGGGGCCGAGGAGATCGTCGGAGGCACGGGTCGCCGCGGCGGGGCCGGGACCGTCCGAGGCGTCGGGGACGTCGGGGACGTCGGGGGGCTCTGTGGTGCTCACCCGTGCAGCCTACGGCCGCAGTGCGGCCACGGACTCGCCCCCCTTTGCACGTAGAGCCTCTTCGCCCGCATCGTCTGCTCGCCCGCCGACGCGTCCTGCGGTCGTCCGCTGCCGCCGAGGGCCCGCCAGGTGCCGGTGTCGAACTGGTAGAGCCCGCCGTACGTCCCCGAGGGGTCGACCGCGTTCGGCCTGCCGCCCGACTCGCAAGCGGCGAGCGCGGCCCAGTCCAGTCCGTCGGCGCCCGCGACGGAGGCGGGGCGCCGCTTCGTACCGACCCTGACCCGCTGGGTGACGGGCGCGCGGACGATCGCCTCGGAGATCTTGCGGGGCTTCTGCCTCACCCCGTTGACGGCGCGCACGGCGTAGGTGAGACGCCGCGTCCCCTGCTCGCCCCGGCGCGTGACCACCTCCGTGCCGGTGAAGAGCGTGGGGTCCTCGATCCGTTCGGTGTCGTACGCGATCGCCTCGTCGCGGACGATCTCGTCGCGGGTGATACGCATCACCGTGATGGTCTGGCCGTCGCGCGGAAAGCTCTCGGGCCGTACGGAGGTGGTGTCCTGGCCGTGCAGCGTCAGCCCGGCGTCGGCCAGGGCCTCGCGTACGGTCGCGGCGTTCGTACGGACGGTGCGCTCGCGCCCGTCGGCCATGAACGTGACGGTGCGCTCCGTCAGGACGTCGAGGGCCAGCCCGCCGCGGGGGATCGCGGACGAGCGCGACACGGACAGCACGGCGCCCTCCGCGCGTACGCCGAGCTGCCGCAGTGCGCCGTCGACGGTCTCGGCGGTCGTCCAGATCTGGCGGCGCCGGCCGTCGACGGTGAGCATGACGGGGCGGCCGTGGCAGACGACGACGGTGTCGCCGTCGTCGAGTTCGGCGCCCCGCCCGGGGGCGACGAGGTCGTGCTCGCCGATCCTGACGCCCTCGTCGGCGAGGAGTTCGTCCACGTCGTCGGCGAAGGTGTGGAGGGTGCGCGGTGCGCCGTCGACGCTGAGTTCGACGGCCTTGTCGTCGGCGACGAAGGCGGAGGTGCCGCCGGCCAGGAAGGCGACGACGAGTGCCTGCGGGACGAGACGGCGCCGGGAGCCCCTGCCGGGGGCGGGGTCCGCACCGGGCCCGGGGGCGGGGGCGGGCTCCGGCGCCGTCGGCGGCTGGTGGCGTGGGACCGGCACGGTCTCCGGCGAGACGAACCACGGCACGGTGGGCGCCGGTTCGGGACGCGGCCCCACCTCGCGATGCCCGCCGCGCCCGCCGCGTCCGGCACGGTGACTGCCCTGCGCACTGCTCATGACGCTCGACGCTCCACAAGTCCGGTCCGGCCCCACCCGATGCCCGGCGGAGACTAGCCCAGCGACCGTCACTCTCCAAAGTCGCAGGACTACACGGCGTAGCTGTTCGAGCGCCACCGGCCACTGCGCGAGCGGGGGGGACCGGCCAGGACCGGCCGTCTCAGTAGCCGAAAGCCCGCGCCGTGTTGGCCGAAATCGCCGTCGCCATCGCGTCCTCGTCGATCCCGCGCACCTCCGCCATCGCGCGCACCGTGACCGGAATCAGATACGGCGCATTGGGCCGTCCTCGGTACGGAACGGGCGTCAGAAAAGGCGCGTCCGTCTCGACCAGCACGAGTTCGAGCGGAGCGACGGCCAACGCCTCACGCAGCGGACGCGCGTTCTTGAACGTCATATTTCCCGCGAAGGACATGAAGTAGCCGCCGGCCGCACAGATTTCGGCCATTTCCGCATCGCCCGAATAGCAGTGGAAAATGGTCCGATCCGGAGCGCCTTCGTCCTTGAGAACACGGAACACATCGGCGTGCGCCTCACGGTCATGGATCACGAGCGCTTTTCCACGGCGTTTGGCGATCTCGATATGCGCGCGGAAGGAGCGTTCCTGCGCGGCCATTCCGTCGGGGCCCGTACGGAAGAAGTCGAGCCCGGTCTCACCGACGGCCAGCACCTGGCCGAGCGCGGCCAGCCGGTCGATCTCGCCGAGCGCGTCGTCCAGGGCCGCCTCACCGCCGGCCTTCCGCGCGCCCTGGCGCGACCAGCCGTCGGGGTCGCCGTGGACGATGCGCGGGGCCTCGTTGGGATGAAGGGCGACGGCCGCGTGCACGGACGCGTGCGCGGCGGCCGTCTCGGCCGCCCAGCGGGAGCCCTGCACATCACAGCCCACCTGGACGACGGTCGGCACTCCTACGGAGGCGGCCTTGGCGAGGGCCTCCGCGACGGTGCCGCTCTGCATGTCCAGGTGGGTGTGCGAATCGGCGACCGGTACCCGCAGCGGTTCGGGTGCCGGCGGCGCTTCGTCGGAGCGTGTGGCGCTTCTCGGGCTCATGGGCACGATCGTACGAGGACCGTGCCCGCCGGTCCCGGGCAGCCGGGCGCTGTCCGGTGCCGGGAGGGCCTACCTGCGGTGGAAGACGGCCTACCTGCGGTGGAAGGGGTGGAGAAGGTCGGAGAGATGCCAGTGGTGGGCCGGCTTCACCCGCGCGTGGTCGGCCACGGCGGAGACGGCCGCCCCGCCCGCCTCGTTCGTCACCGGTATCGGCTCGGCCGGCTTCGGCTCCTTCCTGGACGCCTTCGTTGCCTTGGCCGCCTTGGGCGCTTTGGGCGCCTTCGGCGGCCTCGGCGTCGCGGCGCTCTCCCGCTCCCGGTTCATCAGGGCGTGCACCGAGGACACCTGTCCCGAGCGCATGATGCGCACGACGTGGTGTCCGCAGTTGACGCACGTCGGGCTCGACAGCGGTGAGGGAACCCGCAGTCCGTCCGCCTTGTACACGACGAATTCCTGACCGGAACCGTCCTTGTGGTGCTCTATGTCGTACGCCTGCTCCCACCCGTGACCGCATCGCATACAGCAGAACGCATATGCCTCGTGGGCGACGGCGTTGCCCGTGATCTCACTCATGCCCTGCTCCTCTCCACTCGACCCAGTGGACGCCTATTCGGGCGGGAGCGCATCAACGCTGTCGATTAATGGCAGGCTCTTGGCCTCCTCATGCCGAAAGGGCCCGGCACCCGGTCTGCGCTTTGCTTTTCAAGAGAGTCCTTTACCGTCCCGGGGGGTGATGTGCCCGGCATTCTTTGCCGCGACGACCGCGTCGAAGACATCGCGTTTGGGCACCCCGCCTTCCAGGGCGACCGCGGCGATCGCCTCTTTCCTGCGCTCCCCCGCCTCCTCCCTCACCCGCACCCTGCGCACCAGCTCCTCGGGGTCGGTGACGGGCGCCCGTTCCGGGGCTCCCTCGACCACGACGGTGATCTCCCCGCGTACGCCGCCGGCCGCCCACTCGGCCAGTTCGCCGAGACCGCCCCGCCTCACCTCTTCGTACGTCTTGGTCAACTCGCGGCAGACGGCGGCCCTGCGCCCGGCGCCGAAGACCTCGGCCATCGCCGTGAGGGTGTCGTCGAGCCGGTGCGGCGCCTCGAAGTAGACGAGGGTGCGGCGCTCGTCGGCGGCCTCGCGGAGCTTCGCCAGCCGTTCGCCCGCCTTCCGCGGCAGGAACCCCTCGAAGCAGAAGCGGTCGACGGGCAGACCGGAGAGCGCCAGCGCGGTCAGTACGGCGGACGGGCCCGGCACCGCCGTCACCCTGATGTCGCGCTCGACGGCCGCCGCGACGAGCCGGTAGCCGGGGTCGGAGACGGACGGCATCCCCGCGTCCGTCACGAGGAGCACGCGCGCGCCACCGGCCAGCGCCTCCACGAGCTCCGGCGTACGGGCGCTCTCGTTGCCCTCGAAGTACGACACGACGCGCCCCGTGGTCTGCACACCGAGCGCCTGGGTGAGCCTGCGCAGCCGCCGGGTGTCCTCGGCGGCGACGACGTCCGCCGCCGCCAGCTCGGAAGCCAGGCGCGGCGGTGCGTCGGAGGTGTCGCCGATGGGGGTCCCGGCGAGGACGAGAACGCCGGCCGGGGCTGCGGGGGCCGTTCCCCTGGAGGGCACAGTAGTCACGTACGCCATCCTCGCAGGGCGGCCCGGGCACCCGGTCCGCCGCCGTGTCCAGGGCGGTGTGCCCACGACCCACAGCCGCGTTCCCTACGATGGCGCGGTGACCAGTACTGCGCCAGAAGCCCTCCAGGGTCGGGACGCCGAGGACAGGCCGCCGTCGTGGCCCCAGCGCCTGCGGCGGTTCGGCTATGCGCCGAGACCGGTGATCGGGCTGCGCGAGCGGCTGGTCCCGCCGTACACGGCGCCCTCGACACGCTTCTGGGTCGTCCTCGGCGTACGGCCGCTGCTCGCCGAGCAGTTGATCCGCCGGTCCGCGTGGGGCGGTCCGCTGCTGGTGGCGCTGGTCGCGGGGCTGATGCGGTTCTGGCACCTGGGCAGCCCCAAGGCGGTGATATTCGACGAGACGTACTACGCGAAGGACTCGTGGGCGCTCGTCAAGCAGGGGTACGAGGGCAGCTGGCCCAAGGACGTCGACAAGCTGATCCTGGCCGACCCCTCGCAGGTGCCGGTGCCGACGGACCCCGGCTATGTGGTGCACCCGCCGGTGGGCAAGTGGATCATCGGGCTCGGCGAGCTGATGTTCGGCTTCGACCCGTTCGGCTGGCGCTTCATGGTGGCGGTCCTCGGCACGCTCTCCGTACTGATGCTGTGCCGCATCGGCCGGCGGCTGTTCCGCTCGACGTTCCTGGGCTGTCTGGCGGGCGGACTGCTCGCCGTCGACGGACTGCACTTCGTGATGAGCCGTACGGCCCTGCTCGACCTGGTCCTGATGTTCTTCGTGCTGGCCGCGTTCGGCTGTCTGCTGCTCGACAGGGACTGGGCGCGAAGGCGGTTCGCCGACGCGCTGCCGGTGGACGGGGACGGGGTGCTGCGCCCGGACGCCGCCGTCGGCGGGGGGCTGCGGCTGGGCTGGCGGCCCTGGCGTATCGCCGCCGGTCTGATGCTGGGGCTCGCGTTCGCGACGAAGTGGAACGGCCTCTACATCCTGGCCGCCTTCGGTCTGCTGACGATCTTCTGGGACGTGGGCGCGCGGCGCACGGCGGGCGCCGTGAGCCCGTATCTCGCCGTCCTCAAGCGCGATCTGCTGCCGGCCTTCGTCTCGACGGTCCCGGTCGCGCTCGTCACCTACGTCGCCTCCTGGACCGGCTGGATCGTCACCGACAAGGGCTACTTCCGGGACTGGGCCGCGACCGAGGGCCGGGGCGGCATGTGGTCCTGGCTGCCGGACTGGCTGCGCAGCCTGTGGCACTACGAGACCGAGGTCTACAGCTTCCATGTCAATCTGACCTCCGGCCACACCTATCAGTCCAACCCCTGGAGCTGGATCGTCCTGGGCCGCCCGGTCTCGTACTTCTACGAGGATCCGAGGGGCGGGACGGAGGGCTGCACGGTGGCGCCCGCGGACAAGTGCGCCCAGGAGGTCCTGGCGATCGGCACGCCCCTGCTCTGGTGGGCGGCGTGCTTCGCGCTCCTGTACGTGCTGTGGCGCTGGTTCTTCCGCCGCGACTGGCGCGCGGGCGCCATCGCCTGCGGGGTCGCGGCGGGCTGGGTGCCGTGGTTCTTCTACCAGGAACGCACGATCTTCCTCTTCTACGCGGTGGTCTTCGTCCCGTTCCTCTGTCTGGCGGTCTCGATGATGATCGGCGCCATGCTGGGCCCGGCGGGCTCCGACGAGAGACGCAGGACGATCGGCGCGGTCGGGGCGGGCGTGCTGGTGCTGCTCATCGTGTGGAACTTCATCTATTTCTGGCCGGTCTTCACGGGCGGGACGATCCCGGTCGGGGAGTGGCAGGACCGGATGTGGTTCGACACCTGGGTGTAGTCCCCCGGGGTGGTCCCTGGTGCAGCCCCTGGGTGGTCCCTGGGCGCGGTCCCGGCCTGACGCGAGGGCGGGACCGCGACGGTGCGTCGCGGTCCGATAACAGCCGCTCCTTCGTTCACTCATGTCCCGTAGAGTGCGGAATCATCGCTCCTTGAACACGTTCAAAACGTGGTCGGGAGCGCTCCTGGGGGAGGGGACCGCGCTCATGCGCAGTGGAACGAAGGTCGCGATCGTCGGCGGGGCGTTCATCGTCGTCGCCGGTGGGGTCGGGTACGGGGCGTACAACGTCATCGGCGGGGGCGACGGGGGAAGTACGGACACCCGGCCGGCGTCGGCCGAGGTCAGAACCGGGCCGCCGAGCGCGGAGGAGATCAAGAACACCGCCGAGGAGTTCCTCGCCGCGTGGGCCGACGGCAAGGATCCCGGGCTGGCCGCCGCCTACACCAACAACGCCGCCGCCGCGGAGGAAGCCGTCGCCGGTTTCGGCGAGCAGGCGCACATCACCGGCGCGGTGATCACTCCGGGGCCGGCGACGGGCGCGAAGGTGCCCTTCACGGTCAAGGCGACGGTGAAGTACAAGGGGCTGAGCAAGCCCCTGTCGTACGCCTCCGAGCTGACGGTCGTGCGCGGGGTGACCACGGGGAAGCCGCTGGTCGACTGGGCGCCGACGGTCATCCATCCGAAGCTGACCAAGAACACCAGCCTGGTCACCGGCGAGGCGCCCACCCCGCCGATCAAGGCGGTCGACCGCGACGGGGTCGAGCTGACGGCCGAGAAGTACCCGTCGCTGGCGCCGGTGCTCGACCAGTTGCGGGACAAGTACGGCGAGAAGGCGGGCGGCGAGTCCGGGGTCGAGACCTGGATCCAGACGGACGGCGAGGCCGCGGGCGCGGGAACGGCGCGCAGGACGCTGCTGACGCTCTCCAAGGGCAAGAGCGGCGAGCTGAGGACGACGCTCGACGCGAAGGTGCAGGCGGCGGCCGAGCAGGCGGTGAAGAAGTTCGGCGAGGCGTCGGTGGCGGCCGTGAAGCCGAGCACCGGAGAGATCATCGCCGTCGCCAACAACCGCGAGGACGGCTTCAACGCGGCGATGCTCGGCAAGCAGGCGCCGGGCTCCACGATGAAGATCGTGACGGCGGCGATGCTGCTGGAGAAGGGCCTGGTCGGCGCGGACCGGCCGGCCGAGTGCCCCAAGACGGTGCTCTACCAGGGCACGTCGTTCCACAACCTGGACAACTTCGACATCCAGGGTGGCACGTTCACACAGAGCTTCGCCCGGTCCTGCAACACCGCGTTCATCAAGCTGATCGACGACACGAAGGACGACCACGCGCTGCCCGCGGTGGCGCGGCAGGTCTTCGGTCTCGGGCTGAACTGGCAGACGGGCGTCGCCTCCGCGGACGGCAGCGTCCCGGAGTCGGCCGGGGGCGGGGCGGCGGCGCAGTACATCGGCCAGGGCACGGTCCAGATGAACGTACTGAACATCGCGTCCGTCACGGCCACCACGAAGGACGGCACCTTCCGCCAGCCGGTCATCGTCCCGCGCGAGCTGGACGACCGCGAACTGGCCGTCGCCGAGAGGCGGTTGTCCGATGAGGTGGGCCGGCAACTGCGCGACATGATGCGGGAGACGGCCTCGTGGGGCACGGGCAAGGCGGCGATGGCCGGGCTCGGCGGCGACAAGGGCGCGAAGACGGGCTCCGCCGAGGTGGACGGCCAGGCCACGTCGAACAGCTGGTTCACCGCTTTCCAGGACGACCTGGCCGCAGCGGCAAGCGTCGAATCGGGCGGCCACGGCGGCGACGCGGCGGGCCCGGTGGTGGCGGCGGTGCTGGGGGCGGGGTGAGGGGGGCGGGCCGGGGCACCCCGGCGGTTCAGCCCAGGGCCGCCGGGCGGTAGGGGCGGAAGAACGCGCGCAGTTCCTCCGCGTACAGCTCCGGCTCCTCGAAGGGCGCGAAGTGGCCGCCGCGTGGTGGCTCGGTCAAATGCACGACGTTCGCCGTGCGTTCGAGCCAGGCGCGCGGCGGGCGGGCGATGTCCCCGGGGAAGAGCGAGAAGCCGGACGGCACCTCGACCCGGCGGGCGAGCTGCGCGGGCGGGATCGCGGCGTTCGCGCCGTACATCCGCATCGACGAGGCGATCGTGCCGGTGAGCCAGTACATCGTGACGTTCGTGAGGATCTCGTCCTTCGTGAAGCTCCGCTCGACATGGCCGTCGCAGTCGCTCCACGCCCGCATCTTCTCGACGATCCACGCGGCGAGACCCGCCGGTGAGTCCGTGAGCCCGAACGCGGCGGTCTGGGGTTTCGTACGGTGCATCGCGGCGTACGCGCCCTCGGTCGCGCCCCAGGCCGCCACGCTGTCGAACCAGGCGAGTTCCTCGGGGGCGAGGTCGGCCGGGTCGCCGGTGAAGACGGGCACGCCCGCGTCCGTACGGTGCACGGCCACGATCCGGTCCGGGTGGTCGAGCGCGAGGTAGCGGCTCACATGGCTGCCGATGTCGCCGCCCGCCGCGCCGAACCGGTCGTACCCGAGGACGCCCATCAGCTCCGCCCACAGGCCGGCGACGGCGATGGAGTTGAGGGGCGGGCCGGTGGGGCGGTCGGAGTACCCGTAGCCCGGCATGTCGGGCACGACCACGTCGAACGCGTCGGCGGGGTCGGCTCCGTGCGCGCCGGGATCGGTCAGGAGCGGGATGACCTTCGCGTACCGCCAGAACGAGTCCGGCCAGCCGTGGCTGAGGACCAGCGGCAGCACGGGCCCGGTCGTGTCCTTCGCCCGTACGTGCGCGAAGTGGATCCCGAGGCCGCCGAGCCGGAGCCGGTAGCGGGGGAAGCGGGCGAGTGCCGCCTCCTGCGCCGGCCAGTCGAACCGGTCCGTCCAGTGGGCGACGAGCTCGCGGTGGTAGGCGAGGTCCGTGCCGAGCGACCAGCCGGCGTCCTCGGGCGCGTCCGGCCAGCGCGTGGCGCGCAGCCGTGCGCGGAGGTCCTCCAGCGCCGCGGGAGAGGTCCGCGCGGTGAACGGCTCGGGGCGGGGCGGGGCGGCGTCCGGCATGGCACGCATCCTACGGACCGGGCCCGGCCGGACCGGGCGGACCCACGCCGCGCCGCGCCGCCCGAGACGAACCGAGACGAACCGAGACGAGCCAAACCGATTCGCGCCACCCCAGGCCCCCTCAGTCCAGACAGAACTCGTTCCCCTCGGGGTCCTGCATCACGATGTACCCCGCGCTCATCGGCGGCGCCGGCTCGTCCCGCCGCAGCCGCCTCGCCCCCAGCGCCACCAGCCGCTCGCACTCCGCCTCCAGCGCCGCCATCCGCTCGTCCCCCTCCAGCCCCGGCGCCGCCCGCACATCGAGGTGGACCCGGTTCTTGGCGACCTTGTCCTCCGGCACCCGCTGGAAGAACAACCGTGGGCCCAGCCCGTCCGGGTCCTCCAGGGCGGACTTGCTGTTGCGCTCCTCCTCCGGCACGCCCACCCGCGCCAGGAAGTCGTCCCACGCGGCCAGCGGGTCGGCGCCCTCGGGCAGGTCGACCCCGGGCGGGCCCGGGTGCACGTACCCCATGACCTCGCTCCAGAAGGACGACAGGGCCTGCGGATCGTGGGCGTCGAAGGTGATCTGGATGTGGCGGCTCATCGGTCGCTCCGTTCGTTCGTCTCGTCCATCTCGGTCGTCTCGTCCATCTCGTTCATCTCTGTCGTCTCGTTCGTCCGACTCCGTCTCTCCTCCCCACCCTGGCACCCGACGCGGACAGAACCTGTCCGCCATCTCCGCGCCGGGCACGTCGTTTGACCTGTAGCGCGCTACAGGTTGCACGATGAACGGCATGAGCGGACCCCTGCTTCCCGACGTTCCCCGCGACATCCCGCCGGACGGACTCTCGATCGGCGAGACGGCCGCCCTGACCGGACTCGCCGTCGAGACCCTGCGCTACTACGAGCGCGAGGGGCTGCTGCTCGACCCGGCGCCGCGCGACTCCGGAGGACGCCGCCGCTACCGCGCGAACGACATCGCCTGGATCGCCGGGCTGGTCATGCTCCGGGAGACGGGGATGCCGATCGCGGACATGCGGGTCATGGCCGATCTCAGCCGCCGCCCCGGTACCGACGCCGAACGTCTGGAGTTCCTGGAGCGCCACCGCGAACGCGTCGTCGAGGCGATGGCACGCACCCGACAGCATCTGTACGCCATCGACCAGAAGATCGACGCGTACCGGCGAGCCGCGAACCCCGACGCGAACCCCGCCGCGAAACAAGCCTCAGAAGAAGGAGAGAGACGGAATGGGAACGACGATGAGGACCACGGCGCTCGGTGACGGGCTGCGGGTCTCCGCGATCGGCCTCGGTGCCATGGGCATGAGCGCCTTCTACGGCACCAGTGACGAGAAGGAGTCGATCGCGACGCTGCGGCACGCCGTGGACCGGGGCGTCACCTTCATCGACACGGCTGAGGCGTACGGCCCGTTCGAGAACGAGAAGCTGATCGCCCGCGCCCTGGGCGACCGCCGTGCCGAGGTCACCCTGGCGACGAAGGCCTCGTCGGAGACGGACGACGACGGCACGGTGCACGGCCGCAACGGCACCCCCGCGTACATACGCCGCGCCGCCGACAGGTCCCTGCGGCATCTGGGTACCGACGTCATCGACCTGTACTACCTGCACCGCGTGGACCCGGACGTGCCGATCGAGGAGTCCGTCGGCGCGATGTCGGAACTGGTCGCGGCGGGCAAGGTCCGCCACATCGGACTCTCCGAGGCATCGGCGGAGACGATCCGCCGCGCGCACGCGGTCCATCCGCTGGCGGCCGTCCAGTCGGAGTTCTCCCTCTTCTCGCGGGACGTGCTGGAGAACGGCGAGAAGGCCGTGATGGACGAGCTGGGCATCGGCTTCGTCGCTTTCTCACCACTCGGGCGCGGGGTCCTCACCGGCGGCGTACGGAGTCTCGACGACCTCGACGCGGACGACGCCCGCCGTGGTCTGCCCCGCTTCCAGCCGGAGGCCTTCGCCGCGAACCGCGCACTTGTCGGACGCGTCGAAGCGATCGCGGCGGAGAAGGGTGTCGGCGTCGCCCAGGTGGCACTCGCCTGGCTGCTGCACCAGGGGGTCGTCCCCATACCCGGCACGCGCCACCGCTCCCGGCTCGACGAGAACGCCGCCGCGGCGGATGTCGTCCTGTCGCGGGACGAGCACCGGCGGTTGACGGAGGCGCTGCCCGCCGCCGAGATCGTGGGCGGGCGTCACTCCGCCCCCGTGGCCGAGGGGAAGGACCGCTGAGCGCGGGCGCATGAGCGCCCCCGCGCCCGTGGGCGGGCACGGCATTTCGGCCGGTGAAACAGGTTCGCCCTCACGCTGTCGATGCCGCTAGCGTGCCCGCCATGAGCGATTCCGGCGGCACGCCTGACACCCCGGCCCATCCTCGTTTCGTCGAGGCCCTGCGCGACCTGGGCATCGACGATCTCGTCGGCGAGGTGCGCAGCTTCCCCGACGCCACCCGTACGGCGGCCGAGGCCGCCGCCGCCATCGGCTGCGGGCTCGGCGAGATCGTCAAGTCGCTGGTCTTCGAGGCCGACGGCGTCCCGGTCCTGGTGCTGATGGACGGCGCCTCGCGCGTCGATGTGGAGCGCGTACGGCAGGAGTTGGGCGCCGGGAAGGTCACGCGGGCGCGCGCCGATCTCGTACGGGAGACGACCGGGTACGCCATCGGAGGCGTACCCCCCTTCGGCCACCGCACCAGGACACGCGTGCTGGCCGACCGGGGTCTGCTCGACCACGACGTGGTGTGGGCGGCGGCCGGTACCCCGCACACCGTCTTCCCGATGGATCCCAAGAGCGTGGTCGCGTACGCGGACGGCACCCTGGTGGACGTCCGCGAGCGCATGGCGTGACGCCGGCCGTCGCCGCCGCCGTCCTCCTGGCGGCCGTCACCCACGCCACCTGGAACGCGATCGCGCACACCATCAAGGACCAGCTGGTCGCCTTCACCCTGATCGCCGGCGGCGGCACCGTGCTCGGCGCGCTCGCCGCCTGCTTCGCGCCCTTCCCGGCCGCCGCCGCGTGGCCGTATCTGATCGCCTCCGCCGTACTGCACGTCGGCTACCAGTCCCTGCTGATGCGCTCGTTCAGCCTCGGCGACTTCGGCCAGATGTATCCGATCGCGCGCGGTACGGCGCCCCTGCTGGTGACCGTCCTGGCGGCGGTCTTCGTGCACGAGTCGCTGGACCGCTGGCAGGCGACAGGGGTCGCGGTCGCCTCGGCGGGGCTGGTCGGCGTGGCCCTGTGGGGCATGCGGAAGGCGGACAGCGCACCGCAGTGGCCCGCGCTGCTGGCCGCGCTCGCGACGGGGGTGTCGATCGCCGCGTACACCGTGGTGGACGGGGTGGGCGTACGCGAGTCGGGCACCCCTCTCGGCTACATCGGCTGGCTGATGATCCTCCAGGGCTCACTGATCCCGCTCTACGCCCTGCACGCCCACCGCGCCGGCCTCTTCGCCCGCCTGCGCCCCCACATCGGCCTCGGCCTGCTCGGCGCGACACTCTCGGTCGGCGCGTACGCCCTGGTGCTGTGGGCCCAGACCCGCGCCCCACTCGCCCCGATCGCGGCGCTGCGTGAGTCGTCGATCATCGTGGGGGCGGCGATAGGAGCCCTGTTCTTCAAGGAACGCTTCGGCACCCCCCGCATCGCGGCGGCGGGCCTGATGGTGCTCGGCATCGGCCTGATGCTGCACACGAGCTGAGAAAGGCACCTGGGTGGTGCCGCTGGCCGGTGCGGGTCGCGGACACGGCGGATGGGCAGGGTCTGGTCCCTCCCGGTTCTCTGGTGCGGGTGAGGCCGGACATGAACCAGTTCCCGAGGCCAACTGCGATGAAGAGCACCGAACAGGGTGAGCGGTACAACTTCCCACCACCGCGCCACATCGACGGGGTGAGCCAGCCCATTGTCCGCAAGGCCATCGCGGACTACGCGCAGAAGGGCTCATCGAACTCATCCACGCCAAGGGCAGCTACGTCCGGACCGTGCCCGCCCCAGCCACTTTGAGGCGAGCCTCGAAGATCATGGCCCCAACGTTGTGCTTCAACGAGCAGGTTCTCAGACGGCCCGACGCGCCGCACGCTTACGGGGCCATGATCACTTGCCCCGAAGCAACTCCAACCCAAAGCCGCTCCACATCGAACCCGCGTCCCGGTGCTGTTGATGTCCGCAAGTCCCCTTCCCCGCAGGCCGGCTGACCTTTGGCCTTGTCTGGCCACGCCGATGAGAGCCCGACGACGCCGGTGCCATTGGCGCCGGGGTTCGTGATCGTTCGAGACCGATCCGCGACCGGGACCACCCCAGTTGCTTCCAGGGCCGGGGCGGTCCGGTGTTGTGTGAGTGGTGGGCTTACGGGTCGGGGATCGGGTGGGAACCGGGGCGGGCTGGTGTTTCGGGGGTGCGTGCGTGGCCGGGATCGGCGGGGTGGGCCCCTGTTGCCGGCACCGCCTCATCCAGCTCGGCATCCTCGTCCGGTGATCCGAGGCGTGATCCTCTGCTCTCGGCCACTCGTAGCGCGTCGCGTAGGGCCTCGCACAGTCGGGTGCTGAGGAAGCGCAGTTCGCGGGCGCTGACCTTGTCCTCCTTGAGCATCGCCGCAGCATGATCGAGCAGGGTGTCGGCTGTACGGAGCTGGATCTGTTCCATCTCGTTGGCCAGTGTGGACAGGTAGCTGTGGCCGTCGTCGGTGACGAGGTAGGAGCGTTGTCCGTCCTCGCCCGGCCAGGGGAGCAGTCGTGCTTGTGTGCTCACGTCGACACCGCCAAACAGTGCACTGCGCACCGCAGTCCTGCTTGGCAGCGGCATTCGTGTCGCTCGAGCCGGTGCTCGTGCGCCAGGACGTGGGGCCGGATGAGTCCGGCATCTTCGCCGCTCGTCATGGGCCAGACGTATGGGTCGCGTACGCGAGGCGATGCCATCGTCGGTACGTCTGTTAGATCGCTGTCGTCGCCGGGCCGGGGCAGTAACAGGCTGATCAGCCGCTCGAGAACCCTGCCGATGCTGTTCCGCATGTCGACCTGCTTTCACCCGGTGGGCCATGCCCCGGGGTGCCGTCACGCACCGCCGGGGTGTCTTGTCTCGACAGTCAACGACCCTCCTTGAACGGGCGGCAGCGTTCACAAGGGGGTTCGTGTGCACGCCGGGGTTCGGGAGGTTCGCTCCAGGGGGTTCACGGTGAACCCCCTGGAGCGAAAACCGCTGTGACAGGATGAACACTTGGAGTGATGCCGGGGGTGAGAGCAGGGCGTGCGCAAAGACCCGAACCATCAGCTGGCCGCTGTCATGGCGGAGGCCGGAGCTTCAAACAAAGGCCTGGCCAGGAGAGTTCGCGAAGTGGCTCAGCGGCACGGCGACCACTTAGGTACCACGCATGTCGCTGTTCAGCGGTGGTTGGACGGTGGCGGGATTCAGCGTCAGACCGCCGGATACGTCGCCGAAGCACTGGGCGACAAACTGCGGCGGAGGATCACGCCGAACGATCTGGGCTTCCCGGTTGCGGCGCCGGCCCGGATGCCCGTAGGTACCACCCTCTATGGCGGTTCCCTCGCCGAGACTCTCCGCACCCTGGAAACCCTCACACATCAGCGCCCGGAGGACGGGCCGGGTGACGAACTCCCTTTGCCCGAAAGCGATGTGCACTCAGCCGCGCTGTCGTGGCTCGTCTCGCGCCCGGACGGCTTGCCCACGCATGCGCCTGCCGCACGCCGAGTCGGTATGCGTGACGTCGCCGCGATCCGCACCGCCGCCGGGTTCTTCATGCAGTTGGACTTCCAGTTCGGTGGTGGCCACGCGCACAAGGCGTTTCGTCACTACTTCCGTGAAGACGTACTGCCTCTGCTGAGCGCCAGCTACAGCGCGAAGGTCGGGGAAGCTCTGTTCCAGGCCGCATCTGAGATGTCCCAGCTCCTCGCGTGGAGCGCGTACGACAGCGGCAACCACGCCTTGTCCGGCCGCTACATGATGTCGACGCTCCGTCTGACGCAGATCATCGGTGACCGTGTGATGGGCGCCCGCATCCTGACGAACATGAGTCACCAGGCCAACTACCTGGGCCAGGCATCTCGCGCCGTCATGCTCGCGCGCGCCTCCGTAGAAGGGGCGCGAGCCACCGCAACACCACGTGCCATGGTCCTGTTCTCCGCCCACGAGGCTCGCGCGCTCTCCACCTCGGGGGATCGGAAGGGCGCCGGTCGTGCGATGAACGAGGCAGAGCGGTTCTTCCAGAGCGCCGACAGCGCCGAGGACCCCGAGTGGCTGGCCTACATGGACGAAGCGGAGTTGATCGGTGAGTTCTGCCACTGCTTCCGTGATCTCGGACAAGGGCCCGACGCTGTTCGGTTCGCGGAGCGGGCCGTTGAGCTCACCGATCCCAAGTACGCCCGGACACTCGGCTTCTGTCGCATGGTTCTCGCCCAGAGCCACCTGCTCGATGGCGACCTTGAAGCCGCCGTCGCGACTGCCGGACTCGCGGTCGAAGAAGGGGATGCTCTGCAGTCCGCTCGCTTTCAGCGCTACGTCGGTGACTTCCAGCGTGAGGTCTCGGTCCACGCGCACAATCCCGTCGTCCAGCAGTTCAACAGGGACGTACAAGCCGCGATGCAGCGCCTGAACGACGAGTAAGCAGGCTCAGCCCGGGCTCCAGTCGCGCGGCGCGTCCTCATCGCGGAGCGAGGCGATACGGCGGGTGTACTCCGCTGCTGTCCGGTCGCTCTCCGAGACGTTCTGCATCAGCCACGTCGTCATGTTGAACTCCTGCAACGACCGCAAGGTGGGGAACCCCGCCCACGAGCGCAGATCCCGGCCGTAGGCGCCGACGAACGCCCCGTACTCCTCCCGAGTCTGCCAGCCCAAGCTGTGATGCTCGGTGGCCGTGACCATCAGGTCCCACTCCGGGTGGTCGTGACTGAATCTCTCCAAATCGATCAGGATCACCCGGTCAGTGCGGTCCACCATGAGGTTCTGTACGTGAGCGTCCCCGTGTACGGGGCCCTTCCGCGACTCGAAGCGCAACTCCCCCACCCGGCAGCGGAGTTCACGTGCGCGCTTGTGCAGGAACGCGCGGTCGTCCTCCGGTATGCCGGTCGCCGCTCTGATGCGTCGGTCTGTCCGGTCCAGCACCGGGTATGGGGGGAGACACAAGGAAGCAGGCAGGTTGAGCGAGTGGAGATCGCGGAGGACGGCCCCCAGCTCGCCGTACGTCGGCTTGCGGTCGCTCTCCTCGATCAGGTGCCAGAACGTCACCGGGTGACCGTCGACGACCACCGGTTGCTCCAGATCATCCAGAACCCTCGTCGCCGGGAAGCCCTCACCGGCCAGCCAGCGCGATACGGCGACCTCACCCCGGGCGGACTCCAGATACTCAATCGACCGAGCGACCCGGACCACCACCGGATGCGCCTCCAAGCGGAACAGAGCGTTCTCACCCAGGCGGATCAAACGGGCGCCGTCACCATCAAGCCCCACCTGCCGACATGCCGCAGCCACCACCCGCGTAGCGACGGCCGAGGTGAAGCCTTCTCCCGCGCTCCGCTCAGCACCAGACGGCATGCCCCTACCAACTCCCTCGGATCCACGGACCTGCCATGCGACCACCGCGCACAGTCACGGCAGAATCCATACTGGTAGAACCGAGCCGCAGACCACGACAAACAAGAAGCCGGGACCCCGATGAACAACCGACGGCGCAAGAAGCTGGCACGGCGGCTGGTGTGGGCGGGTCGGCTCGGGCGGACGGCGGAGGTCCGGGCCCTACTCCGGGCCGGTGCGCCCGCGCAGGCGTGCGACTCCGAGGGGTCGACTCCCCTGTACGCGGCGTCCGTTCACGGTGACGCCGAGTCCGTACGCCTGCTGCTGGCCGCGGGCGCGCTGCCCGACACCGAGAGCGGGGACGGCACCGAGGGCACGCCGCTCTGCGGGGCCGCGTGCTGGGGACATGACGACGCTGTACGCGAACTGCTGGCGTACGGCGCCGATCCGCGGCTGCGCGAGGACGGCGGCACCGGCCGCTCGCCGCTGGAGTGGGCCAGGACCGGTCCGTACCCGGAGACCGTACGACTGCTGAAGGACGCCGGCGCCTGAACCGACGGACCCGTCACCCCCGCTCCGCCGCCGCCAGCATGTCGAGCGAGACCTGCCACAACCGCTCGGCCGCCGACGGGTCCTGGGCGTGGGGGGCCACTCCGCCGGAGGTGCCCTCGCGGTGGGGGTGGGCCTCGTTGCAGTCCTCGAAGTAGCGGCCGCCGATGCCTTCGAGGCCCGGCCATGTCGCCACCAGCACGGAGGTCGCCGCGCCCTGCTGGGGGGTCTTGAACGAGTAGCCGGAGGCCACCGCCTTGTCGAGTTCCTCCCGGCTCATGTGGCGGGACAGATTCGTCATGACCGCGCCGGGATGGACGGCGTTGGCGGTGATGCCGTCGGCCGCCCAGCGGCGGTTCGCCTCGATGGTGAAGAGGACGACCGCCGTCTTGGACTGGCCGTAGGCGAGTCGGGTGTCGAACACGCCCTCCCGGAAGTCGATGTCGTCGAACCTCATCCCCTGGAGCAGATGCCCCACCGAGGTGAGCGCGACGATCCGGGCCCGGTCCGCGTCGGCGAGCGCCCCGTGCAGGCCGGTGGCGAGCGCGAAGTGGCCGAGGTGGTTCGTCGCGAACTGGAGCTCCCAGCCCTCCGGTGTGCGCACCTCGGGCGTGTACATCACACCGGCGTTGTTGATCAGGATGTGCAGCGGCCCCTCCCACGCGGCGACGAAGTCGGCGACCGACCGCCGGTCGGCGAGGTCGAGCGGTACGACGGACAGTCGTCTGCTGCCGGTGGTGCCGGTGATGTCCTCGGCGACGCGCTCGCCGGTGTGCGTGTCCCGTACGGCCAGGGTGACCTCGGCGCCCGCGCCGGCGAGGGCGCGGGCGGTCTCGACGCCGATGCCGGAGGAGGCCCCGGTCACCACGGCGCGGCGGCCGGTGAGGTCGATACCGGCGACGACCTCGGCGGCCGTGGACCCGGCGTCGAAGGGGGTGGTGATGGGGCTGGTGGGGTCGGTGGTCATGGGGGGACTGCCTCTCTGCGGTCTCTGGGGGCGTCGCCGAAACCGGTCACCGCTTCTCGGCCGACGCCTCTCAAGCCAACCACCGGGCAGGCGTCGTTCGGCGGAGGCCGCGAAGCCCGTTTCCAGCTGCCCGTCAGGCGCCCGGCGGAGGGGGCGCGGGCAGCCGCCAGTACTGGCGTTTCCTCTCGTCGCGGATCGCCAGGCCCAGACCGTTCAGTTCGTCGCGCAGTGCCCGTACGTCCTCCGCCGTGCCGGTCTTGCCCATGGCGTGCGCGCGGGCGCTCAGCAGGGCGTTCGCGCCCACCGGGAGACCGGGGGTGTCGGGGACCCAGAGATGGAACTCGGCCTTGTGCGGGTCCTCCGGGGCCCAGTTCCAGCCGTGGGCGGTGAAGGCGGCGGCCAGGTCGGCGCGCTCCAGGTCGCAGGGCTCGCGGGCCGCCTCCTCGGTGTGACGGCCGAGCAGTACGAGGGACTTGGCGTCCAGGAAGACCGCGTCGACATCGGCGCGGCGCAGTTCGCGGGTCTCGTCGCGGATCGTCAGCGTCACCCGGGTGTCCGACACCCGTACGGTCAGCGACTCGTGCAGCGCGATGAACCCCACCAGCGTCCCGAGCAACGCGCCCGCCGTCAGCGCGACGACGGTGAGCCAGGGCTCGGGGACGGAGTCCAGCAGTTTCGCCGGGGCCTTCAGCGGGGCCCAGCCCAGGGTCACCAAGCGGTCGGCGAGCAGTTTGGCCAGCCAGCCGGCGACCACCCCCACCGCGGCGAACGCCGGGACCAGCCAGGCCGGTTGGGTCAGGACGGTGACCTCGGCCGACTCGGAGGGCCTCGGTCCTTTGGCCAGATCCATGCTCAGACGGCCACGTGCTTCTTGACGACGTCGGACAGGAGGCCCGCGCCGACCCCGAGCAGTGTGATCACGACGTAGCCGAGGACCTCGTGTCCGTCGGGAATGACGAAACGGGAGAAGCCGAAGAACGTCGGCATCCAGTCGACCCACTGGTGGAGCAGGCCGGTGACGCCGGACGCGACCAGTACGAAACTGATGAATCCCAGAATTGCCTTCATGTGCCGAGGCTAGGAAAACGGCGTCCGGGGCGGCATCGGCCGAAGGGATTCGCGGGGGTGACCAAAGTATCGGCCGCGCGGGGCGGGTGGGGCTGACGCCTGGGACCTTCCCGCCGCACCGGGCGCACCGGGCGCACCGGGCGCACCGGGCGCACCGGGCCGCCGTACGCGCCGGGCGGGCCGGGCGGGCCACCCGTGGCGCTTGCCTTCGACCGCACTCGAAGTCCTAGAGTGCCCGCGTACGGCCCGACGGGGGTCTGACCAGCGAGGGAGTACCACATGCGTTACCGCACGCTCGGCGGCACCGGTATCGAGGTGAGCGCCCACTGCCTCGGCGCGATGATGTTCGGTCTGGTCGGCAACGGTGACCACGACGACTGCGTACGCATCATCCACTCGGCGCTCGACCGGGGCGTCAACTTCGTCGACACGGCGGACATGTACTCCACCGGTGAGTCCGAGGAGATCGTCGGCAAGGCACTCAAGGGCCGGCGCGACGACGTCGTCCTCGCGACCAAGGTGCACTTCCCGATGGGCGAGGGGCGCAACCGGGGCGGCAACTCACGGCGCTGGATCATCAAGGAGGTCGAGGAGAGCCTGCGTCGGCTGGACACGGAGTGGATCGACCTCTACCAGATCCACCGGCCCGACCACAGGACGGACATCGAGGAGACCCTCTCCGCGCTGACCGATCTGGTGGCACAGGGCAAGATCCGGGCCTTCGGCTGCTCGACGTTCCCCGCCGAGGAGATCGTGGAGTCGCATGTGGTGGCCGATCGCCGCGCGCTCCACCGGTTCCGGACCGAACAGCCGCCGTACTCGATCCTGGCGCGCGGCATCGAGACGTCCGTGCTGCCGGTCTGTCAGCGGTACGGGATGGGCGTACTGACGTGGAGTCCGCTCGCGTCGGGCTTCCTCACCGGCAAGTACCGCAAGGGCGGCGCCATCGACCTGACCTCGGGCCGCGCCGCGCTCACCCCGGCCCGGTTCGATCCCACGTCGCCGGTGACCATCGCCAAGCTGGAGATCGTGGAGGAGCTGGCCGCGCTGGCGGAGAGCATCGGCTGCTCGCTGCCGGACCTGGCGGTCGCGTTCACCCTCGCGCATCCGGCGGTGACCTCGGTCATCATCGGCCCGCGCACGATGGAGCAGCTGGACGGGCTGCTGGCGGGCGCCTCGCTCATCCTGGACGACGCGACACTCGACCGTATCGACGAGATCGTGGCACCGGGAACGAACGTCTACCACCCGGACGGCGCCTGGACGGCCCCGGTGCTCGCGGACCCGTCACTCCGCCGCCGCCCACTGGCGGACCGCGCGGCGGCGTAGCCACGGGTTGCGCCCGGCGCACGCGCCCGTTCGGCCTGCGGGCGGGCCCGTTCCGGCGATAGCCGCCCGTGGGAGCTGAGAGCCGGCTTCACTCCGCGCCGCCCCGCCGCGTAAGCCCGAGCGCGCTCGCCCCCGCCCCCCTCGCCCTTCGCGTGGCTGGACGCGCTTTCGCGGGGGATTCTGGGGGTGAAGGCCCGCACGTGTCGGTGTGATGGTGGGCGTCGTCGTGACGAGGAGACGGTTGTCCTTGACTGCTGATTCCGCGGGTTCCGGTTCTCCCTCCCCCGACGCCGGGCTGCTCTCGCCCGGCCCGGCGGGGTCCGCCGCCGAGGCGGCGACCGGCGATGTCTCCTTCCTCCGGGCCATGCTCGACGCCGAGGCGGCGCTGGCCCGCGCGCAGGCGGCGGTCGGTCTCACCCCGACGGCCGCGGCCGAGGTGATCACGGCGGCGGCGGGGGCGGCCGAGCGGTTCGACGTACGGGACGTGGCGCTGCGGGCGCGCGCCGGGGGCAATCCGGTGGCTCCCCTGGTGGCGGATCTGACGGCTGCCGTGGACGCCGAGGACACCGGTACGGGGAGTCCCACGGACGCGGCGCGGTACGTCCACCGGGGCGCGACCAGCCAGGACATCGTGGACACGGCGATGATGCTGGTAGCCACCCGCACGCTGCCGCTGATCCTGGCGGATCTGGACCGTACGGCGGACACGCTCGCCGTCCTCGCCACGGCGCACCGCACGACCCCGATGGCGGGGCGCGCCCTCACGCAGCACGCGGTCCCGACGACGTTCGGGCTGAAGGCGGCGGGCTGGCTCTCGTCGGTACGGGACGCCCGTACCCGGTTGGCGGCGGTCCGGCCGCCGGTCCAACTGGGCGGTTCGGCGGGCACGTTGGCGGCCTTCGCCCCCGTCGGGGACGCGGTGGACGGCCGGCCGGAGAGGACCTCCACCGCCGGGTCCCCCGAGCCCGTCTACGACCTGACCGGTGCGCTGGACAGCTCGGTGGACAGCCCGCCCGAGCCGTTGCCGGACTATCCGGCCGGCCCCGACCACGTGTTCGAGCCGGGGCCGGGGACCGGCCCCCCGCCCGAGGAACCGGTCTACGACCTCGCGGGCGCGGCACCCGCCCTCTCCAACGGCGGGCCCGAGGCGGCGACCCCGGACAGAGCCCCGGCCCCCGGCGCCTCCGGAAGCGACCCCGGCGTACGGCTTCTCGCCGCCTACGCCGATCAGCTCCCCCTCGCCGAACCGACCCTGCCGTGGCACACCCTGCGTACCCCCGTCGCCGATCTCGGCGCGGCCCTCGCCTTCACGGCGGGCGCGCTCGGGAAGGTGGCCGCCGATGTGCTCGTGCTGTCCCGGACCGAGATCGGGGAGGTGGCCGAGGCGCGCGGCGGCGACCCGTCCGCGATGCCGCACGAGCGGAACCCGGTGCGGGCCACCCTGATCGCCGCCGCCGCGCGGCAGGCGCCCGCGCTCGCCGCCGTACTGCTGGGCGCCCTCGTCGCCGAGGACGAACGCCCCGCCGGCCCCTGGCACGCCGAGTGGCAGCCGCTGCGCGAGCTGCTGCGGCTGACCGGCGCGGCCGCCCACGACGCCGCCGAACTCATCCGCGGCCTGCGTGTCTTCCCCGACCGGATGCGGGACAACCTCGGGCTCACCCGCGGCCGGCTCGTCGGCGAACGGCTCATGGCGGCCCTGGTCCCGGCCGTCGGCGAGACCCGCGCGAAGGAAGTGGTCGGCGCCGCGGCCCGCCTCTCGGCGGGTGCCGGTATCCCGCTCGCGCAGGCGCTGACGGAGACCGACCCGGCGGTCGCCGAGCTGATCGGGGAGGAGCGGCTGCGCGCCCTCACGGACCCGGCCGGTTATACGGGCTCCGCCCCGGCCCTCGTGGACCGCGCCCTCGCGGAACACGCCGCCGCCACGAGCGCGTCGGCCGAGGCCGCCCTCACCGAGACCGCGCTCACCGAGGGCGAAGGCGAGGGCGAGGGCCCGTCGGCCGGTCCCGCGGCGGCGCCCCGATGACCGGCGGAGGCGGAGGGTCCGGGCGCTGCTCCGTACGGACGCGTCCGGCCGGCTCCGGCGTCGGCGTCGTGCAGTCGGAACGCTCCTGACGGAGGGCCACGCCCGGCGCCCTCCCGGCAAGGACCGGTCGGGCGTCGCCTGACGCGGCGTGACCCGGCGGTCGACTCGCGAGTCCGGTTCGTCCCACTTAGAGTCAGATCCGGGTGAGCGGTGGCGTTCCCTGTCCGAGGGCGCGCACCACCCCGCTCACCACCCCCCACCTATGACTGATTCACAGCCCACACCGCCGAACCCGCCCGGCCCTCCGTCGAACACGCCGCCCGGCACACCCCCGAACACGCCGGACGCGGGGAAGGCCGGCACCGCTCCCGACGGAGAAGGCGGCCACGGCATCGCGCTGGCCATCATCGCGTCCTGCCAGCTGATGGTCGTTCTCGACATCACCATCGTGAACATCGCGCTCCCCCACATCCAGAGCGCCCTGGGCTTCTCGACCCAGAATCTCTCGTGGGTCGTCAACGCGTACACCATCACCTTCGGCGGACTGCTGCTGCTCGGCGGGCGGCTCGGCGACATCCTGGGACGGCGCCGGGTCTTCATCTTCGGCGTGGCGCTCTTCGCCTTCGCCTCGCTGCTCTGCGGTCTCGCGCAGGACGCCTGGCAACTGCTGGCCGCCCGTGCGCTCCAGGGCGTCGGCGGCGCCATCGCCTCCCCGACGGCGCTGTCGCTGATCACCACCACGTTCCGCGAAGGGCCCGCGCGCAACAGGGCGTTCGGCGTGTTCGCGGCCGTCTCCGCGGGCGGCAGCGCGATCGGGCTGCTGCTCGGCGGCATCCTGGTGGAGTGGCTCGACTGGCGGTGGATCTTCTTCGTCAACGTACCGATCGGGCTGCTGATCATCGCCCTGACCCCCCGCTTCATCAAGGAGTCCGAGCCGCGCCCCGGTCATTTCGACATCGTCGGGGCGCTCACCGCGACGCTGGGCATGGTGGGTCTGGTCTACGGCTTCATCCGGGCGTCCGAGGACGGCTGGACGGACGGTCTGACGCTGGGGTCGTTCGGCGCGGCGGTGGTGCTCCTGTTCCTCTTCATCGTCATCGAGCGCCGCTCGCGACAGCCGATCACGCCGCTGTGGATGTTCCGCGACCGCAACCGCGCGGGCGTGTACGGGATGATGCTGAGCCTCTCCGCGGCGCTGTTCGGCATGTTCTTCTTCCTCACGCTCTTCACGCAGGAGGTCCTGGACTTCAGCCCGCTCCGTACCGGTCTCGCCTTCCTCCCGGTGAGCGTGGTCATCGCGATCGGTTCGGGGGTCGCCTCGCAGCTGCTGCCGCGCTGGGGTCCGAAACCGTTCATGGTGACCGGTGCGGTCCTGGCCACCGCCGGCCTCGCCTGGCTGACGCTGACGAACGTCCACAGCACCTACGCGGGCAGTCTGCTGGGCCCGGTGCTGGTCTTCGGCCTCGGCATGGGTTTCCAGTTCGTGTCCCTGACCCTGATGGCGGTCTCGGGCGTGGACCCGAAGGAGGCCGGCGCCGCCTCCGGCATCCTCAACGCGACGCAGCAGGTGGGCGGTTCGCTCGGGCTCTCCATCCTGGTGACGGTGTTCGGCACGGCCACCAGGGACGAGGCGAAGACCCAGACCCGTGACTTCCTGGCCCACGCGACCCCGGCCCAGAAGCTGACCTTCCAGAAGACACGGTCGCTGCCGAAGCCGTGGAGCGACGAGGTGCTGGCCGCGGGTGTCTCGAACGCGTTCATCGTGGCCGCGGTGCTGGCCGGCGTGTCGGCCGTGATCGCGCTGTTCGTGATCCAGGTCCGGGCGTCGGACCTGGAGCGCCTCAAGGGAGGTGTTCCGACGCCGGGCGCGTGACGGATCGGCCCGTTGTAGTCTCGTAACAATCCAGGAAAATGCCGCATTACTGGAAAGTACTGGCGTGAGGGATCGGGACAACACGGGCGAGAGACTGTTCGCGGGGTTGCTGAGCGTCATCGGCAACACCTCGTTCGACGACCTTCCGGACACGGTGAGCGAGCAGGCCGGGCCCGCGGGCTTCACCGAGGTACGTCTCTATCTCGGCGACGTCGAGCGCCGCGCGCTCCATCTGCTCGCCGGCGCGCGCACAGGGGCGTCGGTGGACCGGGTCCTGAGCATCCGGGACACCGAGGCGGGCCGCGCGTACCAGTACGGCCAGGTGCTCGCCGCCGACCCGCCCTCGTCGGGCGGAGCCGCGTACTGGGTGCCTCTGTTCAACGGCAACGAACGCATCGGAATCATGTTCGTCGCCGCCGCGCGGGACGGCGACACCGTCCGCGAGGACGCCACGGGCCTGGCGTCCCTGGTGGCGCTGGCCATCTCCACCAAACGCGGGCACAGCGACACGTACGCGCATCTGAACCGGACCCAGCCGATGAACGTGGCCGCCGAGGCCCAGTGGCACCTGATGCCGCCCCGTACCTACACCGACTCGCGGGTGGCCATCTGCGCCACGCTGGAGCCGTCGTACTGGATCAGCGGGGACGCCTACGACTACGCGACGGCCGGCACCCAGGTCCATCTGGCGATCTTCGACGCCATGGGCCACGACACCGCGGCGGGCCAGACGGCCGCCCTGGCCGTCTCCGCCGCCCGCAGCGCCCGCCGCCGCGGGGCCGGGATCGCCGAGACGGGAGGGGCCATCGAGGACGAGCTGAACCGGGTGTACGACGACCGGTACGTCACGGCTCTCCTCATCTCCCTGGACACCCGCTCCGGGCTGCTGCACTGGGCGAGCTTCGGACACCACCCCCCGCTCGTCCTGCGCCGGGGCGACGCGCTCCGCCTGTCGTGCACGCCCGCGTACCCCCTCGGCACCGGCCTGGGCGACCTGGAACCCACGGTGTGCCGACAGCAGCTGGAGCCGGGGGACCGGATCGTGCTCTACACCGACGGCATCACGGAGGCGCGGCGCGCCCACGGCGCGGAGTTCGGGCTCGACCGCTTCATCTCCGTGCTCACCCAGTACCCCGCCGGCCGGCTGAGCCCTCAGGAGACCGTCCGGCGCTTCGTCCACACGTTCCTCGACTACCACCACGGCCATCTGGAGGACGACGCGACCGTACTCCTGTGCGACTGGCTGGGGCCGGGGCCGCCCATGGGGACCGGGGCGTCCGAGGGTGGCTGGCACTCCTAGCGCGGCCGACCGAGACGGCCGGACGGCGAGGCGGCCACACGCCCAGGCGGCTGGGCCCCGTCCGACAACGGCGCCGGTGCCGGCACCGGAGCCCCGTCCGACACCGAGGCCGGCCCGGGCACCGGCGCCCCCGCCAGTGCCTGTCGCAGCCCCACGTTCGCCGTCAGAATCCCGCCGTCCACCGGCAGCGTCGCCCCCGTGATCCACCCCGCGTCCGACGACGCCAGGAACGCCACCGCCGACGCGACGTCGTCCGGCCGCCCCACCCGGCCCGCCGGGTAGTGCGGGGCCGCGCGCTCCAGGTTGGCCTCGCGGCCGGTCCAGCTCTCGGTGCGGATCGTGCCGGGCGCGACCAGGTTGACGCGGACCCCGCGCGGCGCCGCGTGACCCGCCAGGGTGCGGGTCAGGCTCGCCAGGCCGGCCTTCGCCGCGCTGTAGGCGTGGTTGCCGAAGTCCTGCTCGCCGTTGACCGAGCCGATGTTCACGATCGCGCCGTGTCCGGAGGCCGCCAGGTGCGGCAGCGCCGCCCGCGCGCAGCGGAACGCCCCGGTGAGGGTCAGATCGAGGTCGCGGGCCCAGTGCTCGTCCGTTTCGTCCTCGAAGAGCGGCGCGTCCGGGGTGCAGGAGTACGCGTTGTTGACCAGGACGTCCAGCGAGCCGAAGCGCTCGACGGCGTACGCCACGGCCGCCTCGACCGAGGCGCGGTCGCCCACGTCGCACCCGTACGGCTCCGCGCCGTCGATCAACTCGGCGGCGCGTGCGGCCCGTTCACCGTCCACGTCCGTGAGCAGCACCCGCGCTCCCTCGGCGGCGAGCCGCCTGGCGATGGCCTCGCCGATGCCGCGTCCGGCTCCCGTGATCAGTACGCCGTGGTCCTCGTATCGCCTCATGCGCCGATCATGCGGCCGAGCGGACGGCCCGCACCAGGGCCTGGGCCCGGGGATCCGCCGTCACGCCCTTGCGCATGCCGTTGGTGACATAGCCGAAGGCGATGCCCGACTCGGGGTCGGCGAAGCCGAGCGAGCCGCCGCGTCCCGGGTGCCCGAAGGAGCCGGGCCCCAGCAGCGGCGCGCCCGAACCGTGCAGCATGAAGCCCAGCCCGAAGCGGGTGCCGACGACCAGCACCCGGTCGGGGCCGGCCGACTCCTCGGTACGGGCCAGGGTCAGCGTGGCCGGGGCGAACAGCCGCTCCCCGGCCCGGTAGCCGCGCCCGGGACCGTCCACCGGGCCGATCATCGCCGCGTAACAGCGCGCGAGGGCGCGCGCGGTGGAGATCCCGCCGCTGGCGGGCATCTCGGCGGCGCGGTAGACGGCGCTGTTCTCGTCCGGCGGCGGTTCGATCGCGCCGAACGCCCGCCGGGTGAGCGAATCGGGGTCCTTGTACGCCTCGGTGACCGAGCGCTTGGCGCGCAGCCGCAGTTCGCCGCCGACGGCGGCCGGCTCCTCGATCCGCCCGATCCGGCCCACCCGGTGCGCCTCTTCGACGGGCAGGCCTATCCAGAAGTCCAGGCCGAGCGGGCGGGCGATCTCGTCGGCGATCCACCGGCCGACGGAACGCCCCGTGACGCGTCTCACCAGCTCGGCGAGGAGCCAGCCGTAGGTGTGCGCGTGATAGCCGTGGTCGGCGCCGGGCTCCCACACCGGCCGCTGCGCGGCGAGCGCGTGGGCGCCCGACTCGCCGTCGAGCGCCTCGGTGGTGCCGAGCGGCCGGTCGAGCACGGGCAACCCCGCGCGGTGCGACAACAGGTGCCGTACGAGCACCCGTTCCTTGCCGGCCGCCTTGAACTCCGGCCAGTACGTGCCCACCGGCGCGTCCAGGTCGATCCGTCCGCGCTGGTGCAGCAGAAGCGGTACGGCGGCGGCCACACCCTTCGTCGCGGAGCGGACGACCTGCGCGGTGTCGACGGCCCACGGCTCCGCGCCGTCGACGTCGCGCGTGCCGGCCCACAGGTCGACCACCTTGTGCCCGTCGCGGTAGACGGCGACGGCCGCGCCCCGCTCACCGCGTTCCTGGAAGTTCCGTACGAAGGCGTCCCTGACGGGTTCGAAGCCCGCGGCCACCGTGCCCTGGACGTCAGCGACGCCTACCATCCCGCTCATGCCTCCATGGTGCACGCATCACGGCGCCCGCCGGGCCACCGGGGTTGGCGGCTACGCGACCGACGTGGGGTCGAAACCGAACGGCAACTCCAGGCGGTGCGCGCCCATCAGCTCCGCGTCGCCGAGCAGGTCGCGTGTCGGTCCGTCGGCCGCGATGACGCCCTCGCTGAGGATCACCGCGCGCGGGCACAGCTCCAGCGCGTAGGGCAGGTCGTGGGTGACCATCAGGACGGTGACGTCCAGCGCCCGCAGGATGTCGGCGAGTTCGCGGCGCGAGGCCGGATCCAGGTTGGACGAGGGTTCGTCGAGTACGAGGATCTCGGGCTCCATCGCCAGGACCGTCGCGACGGCGACCCTGCGGCGCTGCCCGAAGGAGAGATGGTGCGGCGGCCGGTCCGCGTACTCGGCCATGCCGACCCGGGTGAGCGCGGCGACGACCCTGGCCTCCAGCTCGGCGCCGCGCAGACCGGACGTCGCGGGGCCGAAGGCGACGTCCTCGCGGACGGTGGGCATGAAGAGCTGGTCGTCGGGGTCCTGGAAGACGATGCCGACCCGGCGGCGTATCTCGGCGAGGTTCTTCTTCGCGACGGGCAGTCCGGCGACGGTGACGGACCCCGCGCCCGCCGTGTGGATGCCGTTGAGGTGCAGGACGAGGGTGGTCTTGCCCGCGCCGTTGGGCCCGAGCAGCGCGACCCGCTCCCCGCGCGCGACGGTCAGGTCGACGCCGAAGAGCGCCTGGTGGCCGTCGGGGTACGCGTAGGCGAGCCCCCGCACTTCGAGGGACGGCGGTGGTGGCGGCTGCTCGGTGGACTGCGTGCTCATAGCGTCCAGCCAAGCAGACAGACCGCGAGCGCCGAGAGGGGGAGTGCGGCGGCGGCCGTCCACTGTGCGCGCGAGGCCGTCATCTCGTCGATGACGGGCATCGTGCCCGTGTAACCGCGGCTCATCATCGCCAGATGCACCCGCTCCCCGCGCTCGTAGGAGCGGATGAACAGGGCGCCGGCGGATTTGCCGAGCACACCCCAGTGCCGTACGCCGCGCGCCTCGAAGCCGCGTGAGCGGCGGGCGACGGACATCCGGCGCAGCTCGTCGGTGATCACGTCGCCGTAGCGGATCATGAACGTCGCGATCTGGACGAGCATCGACGGAAGCCTGAGCCGTTGCAGCCCGAGGAGCAGCGCGCGCAGTTCGGTGGTGGAGGCGAGGAGTACGGAGGCGGCGACCCCCAGCGTGCCCTTGGCCAGCACGTTCCAGGCGCCCCACAGGCCGGGGACGCTCAGGGACAGCCCCAGGAACCCGACCTGTTCGCCGGGCACCACGAACGGCATGAGGACGGCGAAGGCCACGAACGGGACCTCGATCAGCATCCGGCGGAGCAGGAAGCCGGCCGGGACGCGGGCGAGCGCCGCGACGCCGGCGAGCAGGGCCGCGTACAGACCGAACGCCCACACGGCCTCGCGCGGGGTGGAGACCACGACGAGCACGAAGCACAGGACGGCGGCGAGCTTGCAGTGCGGGGGCAGCGCGTGGACCGGTGAGCCGCCGTGCCGGTAGAGCTTGTGGGCGTGGCCCGCTCCCATGTCAGGCCCGCTCGGGGGAGGCGGCGGGCGCGTTCCCCGTCGTACGGCGCCGGTGGACCACGTAGAAGATCCCGCTGCCGACGAGGACCGTCGCGCCGACGCCGATCACACCCGCGAGGCCTCCGGAGAGCCGGGCGTCGGAGACGTCCTTGACGCCGTAGTCCGCGAGCGGGGAGCCGGCGGCGGCGTGCTCCTCGACCTTCTTGTCGATGCCCTTGTCGGCGGCGACCTTCTCCAGGCCGTCGGGGTTGGCGGAGGCGTAGAAGGAGACGACCCCGGCGAGCACGAGGGCCGTGCCGAGGCCGGCGGCGAGGAGTCCGCGCGGCGAGCGCGGGGTGGTCGGCGCGGCGGCCGGGACGGGCGCCGGCGCGTCCACCAGCTCACCGTCGACGCGCAGCTTGAGCGGCGTAGCGAGCCCGCGCGCGCCGTGGACCAGGTCCGGGCGTACGGCGATGACCGCCCCGACCGTCAGCGCGGTGATCGCGGCCTCGCCGATGCCGATGAGAACGTGCACACCGACCATCGCGGTGAGCACCTTGCCGATCGGGATGTGCGTGGTGCCGCCGATCGCGTAGAGAAGGGTGAAGGCCGCCGCGGCGGCCGGCACGGAGACCAGCGCGGCGACGAACGCGGACCCGGTCACGGAGCTCCGCCCGCGCGGCAGGACGCGGAGCAGACCGCGGAAGACCGTGTACGAGACGATCACGGTCACGACGCCCATGACCGTGATGTTCACGCCGAGAGCGGTGAGTCCGCCGTCGGCGAAGAGGATGCCCTGCATCAGCAGGACGACGGCGATGCAGAGGACTCCGGTGAAGGGCCCGACGAGTATCGCGGCGAGCGCCCCGCCCAGCAGATGTCCGCTGGTGCCGGCCGCGACGGGGAAGTTCAGCATCTGTACGGCGAAGACGAAGGCGGCGACGAGGCCGGCGAGGGGCGCGGTGCGTTCGGCGCCGTGACCCTCGGCGAGCGGGCCGGTGCCCAGTTCGCGGCGGGCGCCGCGCAGGCTGACGGCCACGGCACCGGCCGCGACGACCCCGGCGGCGGCCGACACCGGCAGATTGATCATTCCGTCGGGGACATGCATGGGCGGGCTCCGCTTCCGGGCAGACAGGTGTGATGAACCGCTCGAAGTGAACCGTTCGAATAGATAGTCCTCTCTTGCGAACGAGTTGCAAGAGCGCGGGGCATGCGAACCGGTGTACGGCCACCGAACGGCGCGGAAAGTTTGAGATCCGCGGGACACTCGGCGTTAAATAACAGATAAAAGGTTTGTTGTGCTGTAAAGCACCGCAGACTAAGACATGTGGGGCATGGGGCGCGGTGTCACACCCCGTGTCACCGCACCGCGCCACCGCACCGCGTCGAGAGCGCCGCGGAACCGCCGCAGAGGAGCGAAACGATGCCGGCCGTCGTCGAGCAGCCTGCCAAGGTCCGTCTCATCACGGACGCCCCCCACCACGGATGTCTGACGGTCACCCTCCGCTACGACAGTGCCGATCCCCTCGCCGTCCGCGTCGTCTTCCCCGCCGAGGTGTCGCCGGACGGCGCCGAGGTGGTGTGGGCCTTCGCCCGCCGCCTGCTCGAATCGGGCCTGCGCACCCCGTCGGGCGACGGCGACGTACGTGTCTGGCCGTGCGGACGGGCGCAGACGATGCTTGAGTTCCACTCGCCGGAGGGCGTCGCGCTGACCCAGTTCGACACGGCTCCGCTGCGCCGGTTCCTCCGGCTGACGTACGAGACGGTGCCGGTCGGCGAGGAGCGCTACCCGCTGCGCGCCAAGCGCGGCCTCGACCGGCTCCTGCACCACACGCACCTGAGCCCGTCCGGCGATTGAGGACAGGCGCGGCCCGCCGGCCGCGCGACCCCGCCGACACCGCTGTCCACCCCACGGACAGCCCACCGACAGCCCACCGGGCGGACTGCGAAGGCAGCCCGCCCGGCGGTTGAGATCAGCGGGTCAGACGCGCGCCAGCTCCTTCTCCGGCCCGGCGTCGCGGCCCGCGGCCCCGGCCTGCTCCTTCTCCAGCATCCTGCGCAGCTGCTCGCCCTCGACGTCGACGTTCGGCAGCAGCCGGTCCAGCCAGCGCGGCAGCCACCACGCCTTGCCGCCGAGCAGCGCGAGCACCGCGGGCACGATCGCCATCCGGACGACGAACGCGTCGAAGAAGACCGCGATCGCCAGCGAGAAGCCGATCATCTTGACCATGGACTCGCTGGAGCCGATGAAGCCCGCGAAGACCGCCATCATGATCACCGCGGCGGCCGTGACGACGCGCGCCCCGTGCCGGAAGCCGGTGGTGATCGCCTGGCCGGGCCGCTCCCCGTGCACATGCGCCTCACGCATCCGCGTGACGAGGAAGACCTCGTAGTCCATCGCGAGACCGAAGACCACACCGACCATGAAGATCGGCATCATCGACATGACGGGACCGGTCTGCTCCACCCCGAACAGGCCCGAGAGCCAGCCCCACTGGAAGACCGCGACCACCGCGCCGAGCGCGGCGACGACCGACAGGAGGAAGCCGAGGGCCGCCTTGAGCGGTACGAGGACCGAGCGGAAGACCAGCATCAGCAGCAGGAACGCCAGACCCACGACGAGCCCCAGATACGGCAGGAGCGCGTCGTTCATCTTCTCGGAGAAGTCGGTGTTCATCGCGGTGGCGCCGGTGACCAGCACCTTCGCCTCGCTGTCGGAGGCGATCTCCCCGCCGGCCTCGCGGATGGTGTGGACGAGGTTCTCCGTCTCCACCGAGGAGGGACGGTCCTTCGGAACGACGGTGATCGTCGCCGTGTCGCCGGCCTTGTTGTAGCTGGCCGGGGTGACGGCCGCGACGCCCTTCAGTTCCTTCACCGCGTCGGTGACCTGCGCGGCGGTCTCCTTGGCGTTGTCGTCGCCCTTGCCGTCGACGACGACCATCAGCGGCCCGTTGAAGCCGGGACCGAAACCGTCCGACAGGATGTCGTACGCCTTGCGCTGCGTGGTGCTGGTCGGCTGCGAGCCGTCGTCGGGCAGACCCATCTCCAGCTGGGTGGCCGGGACGGCGATGATGCCGAGGCCGACGACTCCGGCGAGGAGCACGGCGACCGGGCGGCGCAGTACGAAACGGGACCAGCGGGTACCCATGTTGGGCTTGCCCTCGGCCACCCCGCCGTCCGCCGAGACCGCCTGCTCCCGCGCCATCCTCTCGCGCAGCTTCCTGCCGTGCACCCGCCTGCCCGCGAAGCCCAGCATGGCCGGGACGAGCGTGAGCGCGACGAGGACGGCGATGACGACCGTGCCGGCCGCCGCGACGCCCATCTTGGTGAGCATCGGGATGTTGACGACCGCGAGCCCGACGAGCGCGATGACGACGGTGAGCCCGGCGAAGACCACGGCCGATCCGGCGGTCCCCGCCGCCCGCCCGGCGGCTTCCTCGGGCTCACGCCCCTCGGCCAGCTCCGCCCGGTAGCGGGAGACGATGAACAGCGCGTAGTCGATACCGACGGCGAGACCGATCATCATCGCGAGGATGCTGGTGGTGGAGCCGAGGTCCATCACGCTCGCCAGCGCGGTGATGCTCGACACGCCGATCCCGACGCCGATGAGCGCGGTGAGCAGCGGCAGTCCGGCCGCGATCAGCGAACCGAAGGTGATGACGAGTACGACCGCCGCGACCGAGATACCGATGATCTCGGTGGCCCCGGTCTCCGGTGCGGCCTGGAGCGCGTCACCGCCGATCTCGACGGTGAGGCCCGCCTCCCGCGCCTCGGCCCCCGTCTCCTCCAGCGCCGTACGCGTCTCCTCGGTCAGCTCCATCGAGTTGACCTTGTAGGTGATCGAGACGTACGCCGTCGAACCGTCCTGCGAGACGGCCTTCGCGGTGTACGGGTCGGCGACCCGGGCGATCTGGTCCGAGCCGGCCGGCAGCTCGTCGACGATCTTCTCGACCTCGGCCTTGTTGGCGCCGGACGTCATCTTCTCGCCCTCGGGCGCCTTGAAGACGACCCTGGCGGTGGCCCCGTCGGCGCTGCCGCCGGGGAAGCGCTCTTCCAGCAGGTCGAAGGCCTTCTGGGCCTCCGTCCCAGGGATGGAGAAGGAACTCGATGTCGCGGTGGACGCGGACGCCGCGCCGACGCCGGCGAGAGCCAGCAGCGCCACCCATACGAGGGCGACGAGATTTCGGCGCCGGAAGGCGAACCGTCCGAGTCTGTAGAGAAACGTGGCCACGAGGCGTACTCCCGGTCTGGGGCTGAATCAAGGGCATGGGGAGCCGACCGACGGCGCGAGAGCGACACGCGTCAGGTGCTGGGTACTGCTGGGGAACCCCGGAGATGGGCGAGCGGCCCAGGGAGGCGGAGCTGCGAGCTGCGGGGAGGGTCAGACGCCGAGGGCGGGGAGAAGCACGGCGTCCAGATAATCGCGGAGGAAGGCCTTGTCGACCGACCGGTCCTCGACGAGCTGCCGGGCGACGAAGGCGCCGACCAGCATGTGTGTGACGTATTTCAGCGCGGGTTGGTCCGCGCTGACCTCGCCCCGGTCCACGGCACGGCGCAGGAAGACACCGAGACCGTTGAGTTCGGGCTCGATGAGCAGGTCGCGCAGGGCCTGGTGGAGATCGGGGTTGGTGTGGACGGCATGGGCCAGGCCCCGCATCAGCGCGGAGTCCCGTTCCATCTGGCAGTCGTCGGCCATCTCGACCATGGCGTGGAAGTCCCCGCGCAGCGAGCCGGTGTCGATCTGTGCGACATCGGCGGGCTTGTTGGCGCGCAGGGCCCGTGCGACGAGCTCCGGCTTGCTCCCCCACTGGCGGTAGAGGGTGGCCTTGCTGGAGTGGGTGCGGGCGGCGACGGCGTCCATGGTGAGGGCGTCGTAGCCGACCTCACGCAGCAG
This sequence comes from Streptomyces sp. NPDC058653, assembly GCF_042716895.1. Classification (NCBI taxonomy): domain Bacteria; kingdom Bacillati; phylum Actinomycetota; class Actinomycetes; order Kitasatosporales; family Streptomycetaceae; genus Streptomyces; species Streptomyces sp. NPDC058653. Next base: position 63,477 of record NZ_JBHXRM010000016.1, read on the forward strand.
GTCGAGCGTGGCACCGTACAACTCGCTCTCGCGCTCGGGCGTGAGTCTGGTGCGTGCCATGGCCGACCTCCCGTCACGGTCGTGAGGAGCTGAACGAAACGACTTCGTACAGTACGAAGATAACCGCACCCTCATCGAAACGGCAACGTTTCGCTTGTGGCCTCCACCACACCGGCGACCGCACCACCGCCCCACCCGACCGTCCGGCCGAACACATCCGGCCAACTCGGCTCGGCCCACGAGTTGCCGCGCCCCTCCCGCACGGAAAGCATTGGGGGGTGAGTGACGACGTCGCGTATCTCCGTTATCCGCATCTACACGACGACTTGCTGTGCTTCGCCGCCGAGGACGACCTCTGGGTCGCCCCTCTCTCGTCGGCCAAGCACCGCCCGGACCGGGCGTGGCGGGTGACCGTCGACCGCACACGGGTGGGGCACCCGCGGTTCTCGCCGGACGGGAGCCAGATCGCGTACACGAGCTGGCGCAGCCTGGATCCGGAGATCCATCTGGCGCCGGTGGCCGGCGGCCCGGCCCGGCGCCTCAGCTACTGGGGATCCACCGACACCCGCGTCTGCGGCTGGACCCCGCCCGACAAGGACGGCGGGGCGCAGATCCTCGCCGTCTCCTCGCACGGCCAGCCCTTCTCGTACTACTCCTGGGCCTACAGCGTCCCCACCGACGGCTCCCCCGGCGGCAAACTCCCCTGGGGCCCGGTCGCCGACATCGCGATCGCCGACATCGGGGGCGAGCGGCGCAGCCTGCTGCTCACCGGCAAGCCGCCGCACGAACCGGCGGCGTGGAAGCGGTACCGGGGCGGCGCCACGGGCCGGCTCTGGCTGCACGGCGAGCGGCTGCTGGCGGATCTGCCCGGCCATCTCGACTGCCCGATGTTCGTGGCCGGGCGTATCGCCTTCCTCTCCGACCACGAGGGCGTCGGCAATCTCTACTCGACGCTCCCCGACGGGACCGATCTGCGCCGGCACACCGACCACGACGCCTTCTACGCCCGCCACGCCTCGTCCGACGGGCACCGGGTCGTCTACCAGTGCGCGGGCGAGCTGTGGCTCGTGGACTCGCTGGAGCCGGACTCGGTGCCGCGCCGCCTGTCGGTACGGCTCGGCGGACCGCGCGCCGGACGGCGCGCCTACCAGGTCCCGGCCGCCCACCACGTCGACGCGATCTCCGTGGACACCACGGGCCGGGCGAGCGCCGTCTCCGTCCGCGGCAGCCTGTACTGGCTCACCCACCGCGACGGCCCGGCCCGCACGATCACGGACACCCCGGGCGTACGCGTACGGCTCCCCGCGATGCTCGGCAGCGGCGGCAAGGTCGCCTACGTCACGGACGCGGACGGCGAGGACGCGGTCGAGATCGCCTATCTGCCGCGCGCGAGCGGTGACATGCCGCCGCTGCGCCTCGCCTCCGGGCGGCTGGGCCGGGTCCATGAGCTGATCGCCGACCCGGACGGTGAGCGCCTGGCGCTGAGCACGCACGACGGAAGGCTGCTGATACTGAGGGTTCCTGACGACACGTCGGACGAGGGCACCCCGGGGGCCGCGACACCGGCCGCCGACGGCGGAGCCGGGTCCGACACGGAGTCGGTCACCGAGGTGACCGAGGTCGCCGCCGACGACGTGACCGAGCTGATCCGCTCGGTCAACGGCCCCGTCACCGACCTCGCCTTCTCCCCCGGCGGCGACTGGATCGCCTGGTCCCACCCGGGCGTCGGCCGCTCGCTGCGGCAGATCAGGATGGCGCGGATCGCCGACCGTACGGTCGTGGATGTCACGAACGGGCGTTTCGAGGACGAGAATCCGGTTTTCACGCGGGACGGCCGATATCTCGCCTTTCTTTCCTGGCGCGGGTTCGACCCGGTGTACGACGTGCACACCGGCGACCTGTCCTTCCCGCTGGGCTGCCGCCCCTATCTCGTACCGCTGTCGTCGGCGACGCCCTCGCCGTTCGCGCTCCTCCCCGACGGCCGTCCGGCGGCCGGCGGGCTCGACCCGTTGCCGGTCGTCGCGTCCGACGGCACGGCGGCGGTGCCCGACGGGACCGTCACGGTCGAGGTCGAGGGGCTCCCGAGCCGGGTCACGCCCTTCCCGGTCTCCGCGTCCAAGTACTCGGCCCTGCAACCCGTCAGCGGCGGTGGCCTGGTCTGGCTGCGCTGGCCGATCTCGGGCGCGCTCGGCGAGACGTTCGCCAACCCGGCCGACACCTCGGGCCGGCCGACCCTCGAACACTTCGACCTCACCAAGGCGCGCAAGAGCGAACTCGTCGACCACCTCGACTGGTTCGCGGTCAGCCGCGACGGCTCACGGCTGGTGGTCGTGGACGACGACGACCTGCGCGCCGTGCCCGCGACCGAGCCCGGTGACGGCGACTCGACCGTCCATCTCGACCTGCGCCGCATCCTGCACGAGGTCGATCCGGCGGCGGAGTGGCGCCAGGCGTACGCGGAGGCGGGCCGCATCATCCGCTCGTACTTCTGGGAACCGGACATGTGCGGGATCGACTGGGACGCGGTGCTCGACCAGTACCGCCCGCTGGTCGAACGCGTCGCGTCCCCCGACGAGTTCGCCGATCTGCTGCGCGAGGCCCTGGGCGAGCTGGGCACCTCGCACGCGTACGTCACGCCCGCCCGCCGCAACGAGGGACCGCCGCACTACCAGCGCGCGATGGGTCTGCTCGGCGCCAACCTCGTCTGCCGGGACGGCGAATGGCTGGTGAAGCGGATCCTGCCCGGTGAGTCGTCGGACTCCAAGGCCCGCTCCCCACTGGCCGGTACGGGTATCCGTGAGGGCGCGGTCCTCACCCATGTCGACGGCCGGCCCGTCGACCCGGTGACGGGCCCCTTCCCGCTGCTCTCCGCCGCCGGCGGCACGACGGTCGAGCTGACCTTCCGTCCGGCCGAGGACCTGTCACCGGGCAACGGCGGTACGCGGCACGGGGGTTCACGGCGCGTGGCGATCGTCCCGCTCGTCGACGAACGGCCGCTGCGCTACCAGGACTGGGTGGCCAAGCGCCGCGAGGTCGTCCGCGAGATGAGCGGCGGCAAGTGCGGCTATCTACACATCCCCGACATGGGCGGCTCGGGCTGGGCCCAGTTCAACCGCGATCTGCGCCTGGAGGTCTCCAGGCCGGCGCTGATCGTGGACGTACGGGGCAACGCAGGCGGCCACATCAGCGAACTGGTCGTGGAGAAACTGACCCGGCGCATCCTCGGCTGGGACCTGACGCGCAACGCACAGGCGGTGAGTTACGCCTCCAACGCGCCGCGCGGGCCGGTGGTCGCGATCGCGGACGAGGCGACGTCCTCCGACGGCGACATGATCACGGCCGCCTTCCGGCTGCTGAAGCTGGGCCCGGTGGTCGGACAGCGCACCTGGGGCGGTGTGGTCGGCATGACGGGCCGGCACCGGCTGGGCGACGGGACGGTGATCACGGTGCCGATGAACGCGGCGTGGTTCGACGCGTACGGCTGGTCCGTCGAGAACCATGGCGTGGAGCCGGACATCGAGGTGCTGCGGACCCCGCTCGACTGGGCGGAGGGCCGGCACGCGCAGCTCGACGACGCGGTGTGGGTGGCGCTGGAACTGCTGGCGAAGCAGCCGGCGGCGACCCCACCGGGGTACGGCGACGTCCCGGACCGCCGCCGGCCCCCACTGCCGCCGCGGTCCTGAACCGGGCCCGGCGGGCCGGTCCGCGGTGGCTCTTCCTGTCCTCGATCTTGTCCTCGACCGCCGGACGGGCCGAATGAGCCCGTCCGGCGATCGGGAACAACCGGGCCCCGGGCCGCGCGATCGCGCGGCACGCCCACTCGCCGCCAAGCCCCGAGAAGACGCGGGAGTCGCCCCTCGGGAGCTGTCGTCGGCCAGCAACGGTCCGGCCGCCGCGGTGGCAGGAGCGGCGGCAGGAGCTCCCCGATCCACCCGACCGACAGGTCCCCCCAGCACACGGAGAGCGCACGCGAGAAGCGCACCGGGCGCGCCCCGCGGACAGCGGGTTCAGGCGTCGTAGTCGTCGGAGAAGCGGTCACGCGCGTCCTGCGCGCGCCGGCGCGCACGGTCCCGCTCGTCCTCCGAGGAGCGCTCCGGGGCCTCGTCCTCCTTCTCGTCGGCGGCCCGCTTCCTCGCCTGGTCGGCGAGTTGCCGCGACTTGTCCTTGAACTGGTCCGCGATGCCCATGGGATCTCTCACTCCTGGAAGTCCGGTGGGGCCCGTGGACGACTCCCGGGCCCCGACCAGACTTGCACGCCCCGACATACCCCGCATTTCGATCAATTGCGCCGGGCACGCCCCTGCTCGTCGGCCGCCCCGCCGACCCCCAGCAGCCCCCTGGCCACTCCCCCGAGCCTCGGTTCGACAGCCCTCATCCGGCGGGACCCGACCGTCGCGACCAGGCCCGGCAGACACGCGCGCACGGACCGCGTCCCCCGCAGCCACCACTGCGCGTACACATGCGCCGAGCGCCGCTCGATCCCCGAGACGACGCGCTCGGCCGCGGGCCCCAGCGGATACGTCTTGTTGGCCGGCCACGGCAGCCCCTGCCGCATCTCGCGCATCACCTCGTCCTCGTCGGCGCCGCGCACCATGTCGGTGTCGGTCCAGGACAGATAACCGACGCCGACCCGTACGCCCTTGTGCCGGACCTCGGCGCGCAGGCTGTGCGCGAAGGCCTCGGCCCCCGACTTGGAGGCGCAGTACGCGGTCATCATCGGCGCCGGGACGATCGCGGCGAGCGAGGCTATCTGGAGGAAGTAGCCCCGGCTCTCGATCAGTACGGGCAGGAACGCGCGCGCCGTGACCGCGCCGCCGACGAGGTTCACCTCGATCACCCGGCGCCAAGCGACGGGGTCCGAGCCGAGGAAGGGGCCGCCGGCCGCCACACCCGCGTTGGCCACAACGATGTCGACCTTCCCGAACCACTCCTTGACCTCCCCCGCGACACGCGCCATCGCCTCGTGGTCGGTGACGTCGGCGTACCAGTGCGCGCAGTCCGTGTGGAGCCTGCTCGCCACGTCCTTCAGCTCCTCGGCCTCCAGGCCCACGAGCGCCACCCTGGCGCCGCGCGCCGAGAGTTTGCGGGCCAGCGCCTCGCCCACCCCGCGCGCCGCGCCGGTGACGACGGCGACCTGACCCTCCAGACCGACCCCGCTCATACGGCGCTCTCCCTGTCCGCCTCGTCCCTGTGCCCGCCCCTGTCGGCGCCGGCCCGAAGATGGTCCTCCGCGAGCCTCCGGATCACGGCGGTCACCGCCTCGGGAGCCTCCACCGGTGTCATGTGCCCCATCCCCGTCAGCCGGGTGACGCCCACGCAGTCCGGCAACTCGGCGACCAGCCGACTCGTCAGGACCGGCGGTGTCAGCCGGTCGGCGGTCCCCGAGACGACCGCCGTGGGGACCCTCAACTCCCGTACCCCCGCGTCGAGATCGAGCGAGCCGAGCACCTGCGCCCAGGCCACCCGCACCGCGCGCGGACACGCGTGCACGATCTCCGCGCACACCGCGACCCGGTCCGGCGCCGTGCCGGGCCCCATGGTCCCGTACCGCAGGAACCGCTTCGACAGAGGCGTGACCGGGCCGAGCGGGGCCCGCGCGCCGAGGATCATCCGGGTCAGCCGGGTCCGCAGCCGCCCGGCGCGCATCGGCACCACGAGCGCCTCGGCCACCAGGTTCGAACTGCCGGTGCTGCACAGCAGCGCCGCCGCAGCGTGCTCCCGGAAGGCCGGCCGCGCGGCGGCGGCCATCAGCGTCATGCCGCCCATGGAGTGCCCGGCCACGACCGCCTTCTCGCCCGGCGCGAGGGTCGCCTCCAGCACCGCCTCCAGATCGTCGGCGAGCGCGTCGGTGCTGTAGCCGCCCCGGGCGACGGCGGGCGAACGCCCGTGCCCGCGCTGGTCGTAGACGATCACCCGGAAGTCGGCGGCGAGCGCGTCGATCTGCGCCGCCCAGAAGAGGGTCGAGCAGGTCCAGCCGTGGACGAGGACGATCGCGGGCGCGTCCTCGGAGCCGTACACCTCGATGTGCGGACGCGCTCCGTCGGCGGAACGCGCGGTGGTCTCACGGACGGGCCGCGCGGTGGGCCCGGGGACGGATCGGCTCATCGGACGCTCTCCTTGACATCGGGCCGGGTCTTCGCCGCCGGTGCCCGGACGACCTCGTACTCGCCGGGGTCCACGGTCCGCGTGGCCCGGCGGAACTCGGTCGTCGTCCCGGGCCAGATCGTGGTGTTGCGCCCGCTCGCGTCCCGGTACCAGCTGGTGCAGCCGCCGGTGTTCCACACGGTGCGCCTCATTTTCTCCTGTACCCGGCGGTTCCACCCCTCGACGGCCGCCGGTGTGGGGGTGAGGGCCGCGCCCGCCCCGAGCGAGCCGAGCGTGCGCAGATAGTCGCCGAGATAGCTGAGCTGCGACTCGATCATCAGGATCATCGAGGAGTTGCCGAGACCGGTGTTGGGGCCGACGATCGTCATGAAGTTGGGGAAGCCCACGGCGGTCGCGCCGCGCAGGGACGCCATGCCGTCCTTCCACGACTCGGCGAGCGTGATGCCCGCCGCCCCCACCACCCGCTCGACGATGGGCATGTCGGTCACGTGGAAGCCGGTGGAGAAGACGATCGCGTCGACCTCGGTCGCGCTGCCGTCGGCCGCGACGACGGTCGACCCGCACACCTCGGAGAGCGCGGAGGCGACGACGTCGACGTTGGGCCGCGCGAGCGCCGGATAGTACGTGCTGGACAGCAGGATGCGCTTGCAGCCGATGCGGTACGAGGGGGTCAACTTGGCCCGCAGCACGGGGTCCTTGACGGCCCGCGTCATGTTGGCCCTGGCCAGGCGCTCCACGAGCCGCAGCTCACCGGGCCGCTTGGTGAACGCCTGGACCTGCAACTCCCTGATGCCCCAGAGCAGTCCGCGCCGTGCGGCGCCGGCGGCCGGCAGCGTCCGGTAGAGCCATCGCTCGGCGGCGGAGATCGGCCGGTCGGCGCGCCGCATCACCCACGGCGGGGTGCGCTGGAAGAGCGTCAGCCTCGCGACGTCGGGCTGGAGGGCCGGCACGATCTGGATCGCCGACGCGCCGGTGCCGACGACGGCGACGCGCTTGCCCCGGGGGTCGAAGCCGTGGTCCCAGCGGGCGGAGTGGAAGACCTTGCCGGGGAACGAGTCGAGGCCGGGTGTGTCCGGCACCCTGGGGTCGGACAGCGCCCCGGTCGCGGAGACGACGACGTCCGCCGTGAGGGTCCCGCGCGAGGTCTCGATCTCCCAGAGGGCCGCCTCGGCGATCCAGCGCATCAGCAGCACCTCGTGGTTCAGCCGGATGTGCGGCCGGAGCCCGAAGGTGTCGGTCACGCGCTCCAGATACGCGCGGATGTGCGACTGCCCCGAGAAGGTGCGCGGCCAGTCGGGGTTGGGCGCGAAGGAGAACGAGTAGAGATGTGAGGGCACGTCACACGCGCAGCCCGGATAGTCGTTGTCCCGCCAGGTCCCGCCGACCGAGCCGGCCCGTTCCAGGACGACGAAGTCGGTGATCCCCTCGCGCCGCAGCCGGACGGCGGCCCCCAGGCCCCCGAATCCGGATCCGACCACCGCCACCCGTACGTGCTCGTGCTTGGTCATGCCGCCGCCTCCCGCCGGAGTGGATCCCGATAACCGCGCCAGTAATCACTGGCACTGTTGGGAGGGTAGGGCAGCTCCCTACTCACGGGTAGGGGGCGGACAGGAAAAGTTACCGCCGGTACGAGGACATAGGCTGGCCGCCATGTCCGACCAGGAGGAAGCCCAGGACGAAACCCGCGAGCCGGACGAGTCCCGCGCGTCCCACCAGCCCCGCGCGTCCCACCAGCCCCCCGAGTCCCCTGAGTTCCGCGAGTACCGGGTGAAGGAGCTGGCGGAGGCGGCTGGCGTCCCGGTGCGTACGGTGCGCTTCTACCGCGAACGCGGCCTGATCCCACCGCCCCGCAGGGAGGGCCGGATCGCCTGGTACGACAGCCACCACCTGGCCCGGCTCCGTACGATCGCCGCCCTCCTGGAGCGCGGCCACACCCTCAACGGCATCGCCGACCTCGCCGCCGCCTTCGACAGCGGCCGCGACGTGGGCGAGGTCCTCGGCCTCGGCGAACCGACCGACGAGACACCCGTCCGGCTCACCCCCGAGGAGCTGGCCGACCACTTCGAGGGGGAGGTCACGGCGGAGAACCTGGCCACCGCGCTCGAACTCGGCTATCTCGCCACCGACGGCGACGACCTCGTCCACATCAGCCGCCGCCTCCTGGACGTCTCGGCCCGGCTGGTCCGCGAGGGCATCCCGCTCTCGGTGGTCTTCGAAGCGGGCCGCGAGGTCCGCGCCCACGCCGACGCCCTGGCGGAGCTCTTCGCGACGACGCTCACGGCGCACGCGCCCGACACCGCCCCGGAGGTCCTGCGCCCCCTCGCCAGAAGCGTGGTGGACGCGGAGCTCTCCATGGCGATGGACCGCCGGCTGCGCGGGAGGTAGCCCGGCTACCCCAACTCGTACGCCACACTCACCGGCGCGTGGTCGCTCCAGCGCTCGCCGTGCGTCGCCGCCCGCTCCACCCACGCCTTCACCGCGCGCTCCGCGAGGCCCGCCGTCGCCACCTGGTAGTCGATACGCCAGCCCGTGTCGTTGTCGAACGCCCGCCCCCGGTACGACCACCAGGTGTACGGCCCGGCCTGGTCCGGATGGAGCGCGCGCACCACGTCCACGTACCTCGCCTCGTCGAAGACCCGTGTCAGCCAGGCCCGTTCCTCGGGCAGGAACCCGGACGACGTGCGGTTGGCCCTGTGGTTCTTGAGGTCGGCCTCCTGGTGCGCGATGTTCCAGTCGCCGCAGACCAGCACCTCCCGCCCGTCCGCCGCCGCGCGCTCCCGGAGCCCCTGGAGATACGTCAGGAACTCGTCCATGAACCGGACCTTCTCGTCCTGGCGCTCCGTACCCACGTCGCCCGACGGCAGATAGAGGCTGGCCACCGTCACACCGGGCAGATCGATCTCGACGTACCGCCCGCTGGTGACGAACTCCGCGCCGCCGAAGCCGATCCGCACCCGCTCCGGCTCCCGCCGCGAGTAGAGCGCGACGCCCGCGCGCCCCTTGGCCGCGGCCGGCGCGAACACGGTGTGCCATCCCTCGGGCTTGCGCACCGCCTCGGAGAGCTGGCCCTCCTCGGCCCGCACCTCCTGGAGGCACACCACATCGGCCCCGGTCCCGGCCAGCCACTCCACGAACCCCTTCTTCGCGGCGGCCCGCAGCCCGTTCACATTCACGGATGTCACCGTCAGCACAACACTCTCCTGAACATGGGAAGACCCAGGCACGCTACTTGACGGCGGACGCCTCCTCCTTCGGCACCCACGAGGAGGGTTGACCGGGGCGCGCGAACCGCTCGGCCCATGGGACGGACCCAAAAAGCTGCAACATACAGCCAGCGTTCACCCAAGGATCGCGGTGACGTCGTTCGCAGGCATTGGTCGGGCTTTGTGATCCAGTGTGCGCCCATGGACGAAATGGGCGCGGCAGGCGAGTCTCCCCCGCTTCCTCTCCCGACCCGAGGTACCCATGAGATTGATGGTCTTGAACCATCGGCACAGAAAACCCCTGCTGGTCGTGGTCGCCACCGCGACCGCGCTGGCAGCCGCACCCGCCGTCGCGTACGCGGACAGCGGCCCCGTCGCGCCCCCGGTCGTCGTCGCTCCGGCCAACATCGACCCGGTCACCGGTGTGCCCGTCGCGGGCGCCCGGACCGGCGCGCCCGTCATCGGCGGACCGGTCACCGGCGCGCCCGTCACGGGTGCTCCCGTCACCGGCGGCATCCCCCTGACCAACACGTCCGAGAATATCGGCCCGGGGATCGCCCTCCAGCACGTGAAGGCGCTGGACCAGAAGGGCTGGTACGACGCGCGGTTCCTGAGCGTGGACCTGTCCAACCGCGCGGTCGGCACGGACCTGCTGACCTCCGGGCCGGTCGCGTCGGGCGGGCCGCTCAGCGAGGCCGCCGACAGGGCCGGCGCCGTCGCGGGCGTCAACGGCGAGTTCTTCGACATCGGCAACTCCAACGCGGCGCTCGGGGGCGAGGTCCAGAACGGAAAGCTGGTCAAGTCCGCCGACATCAGCGGCCGTCAGCACGTGGGCGTCAGCAAGGACGGCGTCGCCCAGCTCGTGGACCTCGCGGTCGACGCGCACGCGAACTTCGCCGGCGCCGACCACAAGGTGCTGTCCCTCAACGCCGCGAACGGCGGCGGGGTCCCCGCGGACGGTCTGATCGCGTTCACCTCCGCGTGGGGCGACTACACGCGCAACCGCGGCCTGACGGGTGTGCCCAACGACCAGATCGCCGAGGTCCTGGTCAAGGGAGGCTCGGTCGTGTCGGTCACGCCGAACGGTCCCGCCGGCTCGGGGACGGTCCCGGACGGCGGCTTCGCACTCGTCGGGCGCGGCGCCTCGGCGACCGCGCTCCGCGCGCTGGCGCCCGGCGACCCGGTGAAGCTCGACTACGCGCTCGCTGACAACGTTGCCAGGACGATGAGGTTCGCGCTGGGCCACGGCGGCACGATCGTCTCCGGCGGCAAGGTCGTCCCCGGCCTCGACACCTCGATCGCCCCGCGCACCGCGCTCGGCTTCAAGAACGACGGCAGGACGCTGGTTCTCGCCACCTGGGACGGTCCGGGCGGCACCGGCAAGGGCGGCGTCGGGATCGACAAGGAGGCGCGCGACCTCGCCGCGATGGGCGTGGAGACGGCGGTCAACCTTGACGGCGGCGGCTCCACCACCATGGTCGCCCGCGCGCTCGGCGAGAACTCCGCGACCGTACGCAACGTCCCGTCCGACGGCCAGGAGCGCAACGACCCCAACGGTGTCGGGGTGTTCGTCTCGAAGGGCGACGGCAGGCTGGACCAGCTCCTCGTCAAGCCCGCGCCGGGCGGGGCATCGGCCGACGGTGGTGTGAAGGTCTTCCCCGGACTGCACCGCCGCCTCGTCGCGGCGGGCGTCGACAACCACCGGACGCCGGTGACGGTGGACCCGAAGTCCGTGCGCTGGAGCGCGAACGGAGCCTCCGTCAAGAACGGCACGCTCAAGGCTCCGGACCACGCGGACCGCACGATCACCGTCCGTACGCAGGTGCGGAACGAGAAGGCGGAGCAGAAGGTCTCCGTCCTCGGCGCGCTCCACAGCGTGGAGATGTCGTCGCAGCGCCTGTCGATCGCCGACGCCACGCCCGACAACGCCGTCAGCGTCTCCGTGACCGGCCGCGACGCCCAGGGCTACACCGCTCCGGTCGACCCGCGGGACCTCTCGCTCGACTACGACCACGGCGTCGTCGACATCACGTCCGTGGACGGCAAGCTGAAGATCACCCCGCTCACCAGCGCGGGCACGGTCCTCAAGGTCTCGGTCGGCGGCACCTCGGTCCAGCTCCCGATCACCGTCGGCGTGCAGACCACGACGGTCTACGACTTCGACGACGACGTGCTCGCCCGCTGGTCCAACAACAGCACCGCGGCCACGACGTTCTCGGCGGACCCGGACGGCCTGCGGATCGACTTCAACGCGATGCGCAACGTGGGCATCGCGGCGAAGTCCGCGGCCGTGCGCGTGCCGGTCCCCGGCGAGCCGCTTCGCCTGCGGGTACGGCTCAAGTCGAGCATCGCCGTGCCGAACGGTCTGACCTACATCAGCTACGTCGACGCCGACGGCAAGAGCAACGGCACCTACGGCACCGGCCTGATCGCGGGCGACGACTGGCAGAACGCGTCGTTCACGCTGCCGGCCAGCACGAAGTTCCCGATCGCGGTCTCGGGCTTCCAGGGCATCAACACGAGCGCCGCGCAGCAGAAGGCGGGCACGTTCGTCCTGGACCGGGTCGAGGCCGACATCCCGACCTCGGTGGACCTGCCGGAGAACCCCGGTCAGCCCGACGAGCGGCCCGACCCGCTGATCTCCGACGACGGCTCGCTGCTCCAGGGCCGCGACACATGGAGGTTCGCCACCCTGTCGGACGTGCAGTTCACCGCCGACAACCCGGCGCTGACCCAGGTCGCGACGGCGGCCGTCCGGCGGATCCGCAAGACCGATCCGGACCTGATCGTCCTCAACGGGGACATCACCGACCGCGGCCTGCCGCAGGACCTCGCCCTCGCCCGTGAGGTACTCACCGACGCGGGGTGCGACCTCGTCCCGGTCGGCCGGGAGCCGGAGGCGAACAGCACGCCGAACCCGAGGTCGGGCTCGGTCCCCTGCTACTACGTGCCGGGCAACCACGAGTCCTACGGCCTCAACAACGTCCAGCAGGACCTGACGAACTTCACCGAGGAGTTCGGCCGGCCGTACCGGACGTTCGACCACAAGGGCACGCGGTTCATCCTGCTCGCCAGCTCCGTCGGTTCGCTGCGCGGGACGGCGTGGGACCAGCTCCCGATGCTCCAGAAGGCGCTGGCCGACGCGGAGCGGAACAAGTCGGTCCACAACGTGATGGTGTTCGCCCACCACCCGGTGGACGACCCCGCCGAGACGAAGTCCAGCCAGCTCGGTGACCGTGACGAGGCGGCGCTCGTCGAGCGGATGCTCACGGACTTCCGTGACTCCACGGACAAGGGCGCCGCGATGGTCGGCTCCCACGCCCAGATCGCCGATGTCCACCGCCTTGAGGGCGTCCCCTATACGGTGCTGCCGTCGTCGGGCAAGGACCCGTACGGCACGCCGGACCACGGTGGCTTCACCGGGTGGGTGAACTGGTCCGTCGACGCGGACCGGAGCGCGAACGAGCAGTGGCTCAAGACCGATGTGCGCGCCTTCGCGCAGTCCGTCACGCTCGACGCCCCGGCGTCGGTCAGGACCGGCGCGACAGCGCGGCTCTCGGGCAGCATCGTGCAGCCGCAGGGGGTCGGGACGGGCACGCGTGTGGTGCCGCTGCGCTACCCGATGTCGGTCCACTGGAGCGGCTCGTCCACCCTGGCGATCGGCAGCGGGAAGCAGGCCGTCGACCGGGCCCGTCACCAGGGCAAGGTGGCGATCCTGGACCCGCGCACCCGGACGCTCACCGCGCTGCGCGGTGGCTCGGTGACCGTGTCGGTGACGAACGAGTCGATGCGCGCCTACACCGGCGACAGCTCGCTGGCGCCGATCAAGGCCTCGAAGACGATCGAGGTCCGGCGGTCCGCAGCGAAGTGACCGTCCGGCCGGGGACGGCCCGTACCGCCGCCCGGTGGCCGTACCTCGTCCGGCCCGACCGTGAGGAGACCCTCTACCATCGGTGCCGTGGCCATCCATATACGTCAGGTCCCCTACGACCACCCCGACGCCGCGAAGCTCGACGCCGAGGTTCAGCTCGAATACGCGGCGCGCTACGAGAGCGAGGGGGACGCCACCGTCCTCCACCCCCGGATGTTCGACCCGCCCGGCGGCCTCTATCTGCTGGCCTACGACTCCGACGAGCGCCCGATCGCCACGGGCGGCTGGCGCTCGCAGGAGAGGAACGACGAGGGCTACTCGGACGGCGACGCCGAGATCAAACGGATGTACGTGACGGTCGAGGCGCGCGGACTCGGGCTGGCCCGCCGCATCCTCGCCCGGCTGGAGGAGAGCGCCCGGGCGGCGGGGCGTACCCGGATGGTCCTGGAGACGGGCACCAGGCAGCCGGAGGCCATCGCGCTCTACCGCTCCAGCGGCTACACGGACTGTTCGAAGTTCGGCTACTACCGGCACGACCCGCTGAGCATCTGTCTGGCCAAGCCGCTCGGCTGAGGACGCCGGAATCGGCTCCGGACATGACAGAGCCCGGCCCGGCAGCCGAGCTGCCGGACCGGGCGTGGGCGGAACGTCAGTGGTTGCCCACACCGTTCGCCGAGAGGATCGGGATGTCCTCCAGGATGTGCGACAGCGGCTCGTCGCCCTTCGCCTGCGTCGAGTTCTCGGTGCACTGCTGGTTCTGCGGGGAGGACAGGACGTTGAGGTCCTGGACCGCGATCGGCACGACGCCGATGAGCGAGCCGACGTTCGCCTTGACGGGCAGGCCGATGCAGGGCTTGTTGAGCGTGCCCTGAACGAGGCTGAGCTGCGGGCTCAGGTCCCCGTGGGTCTCCGAGTTACCGAACGCCTGCTCGGCGCCGTTGCCACTGAGCGAGGTCGTGCCCGTGTCGTTGCCGATCGCCAGCGCCGGCGACGCGGTGGCGGCGAGACCGCCGACCATCGTGGCCGCTACAGCGGCGGTAGCCCACAGCTTCTTCATTTTGTTGCCTTTCCGGAAAGTCGGACTCCACCGGTGGAGTGCCGGTTTGATCAACTCGCTGTGCGAGGTTTGGTTGCGCCCGTTCGCCCGATCGGTGGATAAGGCATATCGGTACATCACGGCGAGCGCGAAAACGGCCGGGCCGCCGCGGAATTCAGCGGCGGCCCGGCCGCGGCGATTCGTCTCTGATATCAGCCGTTGCCCGCACCGTTGGCGGACAGGATCGGAATGTCGTTCAGGATGTGCGAGAGCGGCTCGTCACCCTTGGCCTGCGTCGAGTTCTCGACACACTGCTGGTTCTGCGGGGAGGACAGGATGTTGACGTCCTGGACCGCGATCGGGACGACGCCCAGCAGCGAGCCCGCGTTGACCTTGGCCGGCAGGCCGATGCAGGGCTTGTTGAGCGAGCCCTGGATGAGCGCCATCTGCGGGCTCATGTTGCCGTACGTCGCGGAGTTGCCGTAAGCCTGCATCGCGCCGTTGCCGCTGAGCGACGTGGTGCCCGTGTCGTCGCCGACGGCGAAAGCGGACGGCGCGGCCACGGCCGACATGCCGACGACGGAAGCCGCGACGGCCGCGGAGGCCAGAACCTTCTTGATCACGATGAGTCCCCTTCTGAAGGATGCCCCAAGTCCCCGGGGCGCCATGAGCAACTACATTCCGCAGGTTTAGTTATCGCGCTTCACTCCAACAGCCCATTAGGCACTCAATCAGCCCGCTCGGCCCCCGCAAGCCGTACGAGTGAAGGACCGGAACCAAACCAAGGCGATTCGGTTGGGCAGGCCGCACCACCTGCATTTCTTGAGAAAAGGAACTAACCGTGATCAAGAAGATTCTGGCGACCGCGGCGGTCACCGCCTCCGTGGTCGGCGCCTCCGCCGCGGCCGCGCCGTCGGCCCTCGCCGTCGGCAACGACACCGGCACCACGTCGCTCAGCGGCAACGGCGCCAAGCAGGCGTTCGGCAACGCGGAGACCCATGGCGCCATGAGCCCGCAGCTCAGCCTCGTCCAGGGCACGCTCAACAAGCTCTGCGTCGGCCTGCCGGCCAAGGCCAACGTCGGCTCGCTCGTCGGAATTCTCGTGCCGGTCGCGGTTCAGGACGTCAACGTCCTGTCCTCCCCGCAGAACCAGCAGTGCACCGAGAACTCGACGCAGGCCAAGGGCGACGAGCCCCTGTCGCACCTCCTCAGCGACATCCCGGTCCTCTCGGCCAACGGCGCGGGCAACGGCTGACAGCCACCGCCCGGCCGGCCCCCGTCCGGGGCGGACCCTGGCCGGCCGGGGCGAATTCGTCCCGGCCGGCCTCCATTTCATCCCCTGGTCCCACCAACCCGTTCGCCACGCAAAAACGTCCATTCCCCGGGGCGATCGGGTGAACTCGCAATGCCTACAAATCAGGGCAGTTTCCTCATAAGCGCCTACTCGTTGGAGTTCCAGCAGCGGCGGTGCGGGCTGAGAGAATCCGCGCTCGCGTGGCACGAGAGCCGTGCACGCGAACCGTTGCGGAAAGGGCTCAAACAATGAATGCCAAGAAGGCAGCCACTCTCGTCGCGGGCGTTCTCCTGGCCGTCGGTGCCGCGGCGCCGGCCGTCGCCGACGCGGGCGCGCAGGGTGCGGCGACGAACTCCCCGGGCGTCCTGTCCGGCAACGTCGTCCAGATCCCCGTACACGTGCCCGTCAACGTGTGCGGCAACAGCGTCAACGTGCTCGCACTGCTGAACCCCACCTTCGGCAACGCCTGCGTCAACGCCTGACCCGTACGAACGTGCGCGTCCGCGCACACGCGCCCCCCGGGGTGCACCCCGGGGCCGGTCCCGACCGCGTACGGCGATACGCGCGTCGGGGCCGGCCTCGGTCGACACAGATACACCGACGCACCGGCGACACTCACCGGCGACACAGGAGAACCAGATGCGAGAACTCATCGGCAAAGGACTGCTCACCGCCGCGGCGGCGTCGAGCGTGCTGTCCCTCAGCGGTGGATACGCCCAGGCCACCAACGGCGCGGCCGCGGCCGCCGGGTCCCCGGGGCTGCTGTCGGGCAACAGCGTCCAGGCGCCCGTCGAGATCCCGGTCAACGTCTGCGGCAACACGGTGAACCCCGTCGGCGTGGGCAACCCCGCCTTCGGCAACAGCTGCGCCAACGCCTCCGGTGCGCACGCGACGTCCAAGCCCCGGCCCGCCCACCAGACGCGGCCCCAGGCCCCGCACGCCGAGCCCGCGCCCCACACGGTGCCCGCCCAGGCGTCGCGCCCCGCCCCGCCGCGAGCCACCCACGACGGCCACGGCACCGACGCCGGCTCGACGCACGCCGCCAAGCCGGCCGGGAACGGCGGCGGTTCGGCGCCGGCCACGACGCACGGGCACCGCCCCGGTGGCGGCACCCACGAGGCGCCCGCCGGCCACTCCGGGCGCCCGGACCACAGCGGCTCGTCGGCCTCCGGCGCCGCGACCAACTCACCGGGTGTGCTCACGGGCAACCTCCTCCAGGCCCCGCTCCACATCCCGCTGAACCTCTGCGGCAACACCGTCGATCTGATCGGTGTGCTGAACCCGGCCTTCGGCAACGCCTGCGTGAACGGCACGGACAGCAAGCCCCAGGACCCGCACACCCCGGTCGACCCGCCCCACCCCGGTGAGCCGACCGATCCCCGCAACCCGCCGAGGCCGCCCGGGAACCCCTCGCCCCCGGTCGCGCCGGAGAACAACACCCCGATGCTGCCCGAGCAGCCCCGGCCCGTCGAAGAGGGCGACTTCGTGGACCAGTTGGCCGCCACCGGCTCGGACGTCGATCTGCTGGCCTCCGCCGCCGTGAGCGCCGGCCTGCTGATCAGCGGCGGCATCCTCTACCGCCGCAGCAGGACGGCTCCGCGCCGCTGACCCACGTCCCACCCTCCCGGCCCCGCCCACCCGGGCTCCGGACACGCCGCCCACGCGGCGCGTCCGGAGCCCGAGGAGAGCGGGGCTCCGGTCCGTTCAGAACCTCTCCCTCCAGTTCGTCTGCGTCGAACCGACCGGGTACGTCTCGCGGGTCTCTCCCGGCCGCGGGTGCCGGGGGCCCGTTCCCAGCCGCCGTCGCACCCCGCGTACGACACGCCCCGCCGTGTACGTCGCGCCGAACACGAACCGCATCGACGGACCGAACGACGGCGCGCTCAGCAGACCGGCCACGAAGAGACCGGGGTGCGAGGTCTCGAACGCGCCGTCCGTCTCGGGGGCGCCGCTCGCGCCCACGGTGCGCAGGCTCCGGCGCAGCCGCTCGTCGAGGACTCCGGTCCTGTCCAGGCCGGGGGTGAACCCGGTCGCGGCGATGACATGGTCGGTCAGGGCCGTGTTCACCGATCCGCCGCCGGAGACCAGGTCGAGCCGGAGACGGCCGTTGGCCGGGGCGGCGGCCGTGACGCTCTCGCCGAGCTTGACCTCCACGGTCCGCTCGAACCGCTCCCGCAGCCACCACGCGCCGGCCGGGCCCAGCGCCGAGGTGAAGACCCGGGCCCGGGTCGACGCCGGCAGCCGGTGGAAGAGACCCGGGGTCCGCGCGTAGAGCCAGTTCGTCCAGCCGGCGCCCAGGCCCGTGTGGGGCGTGCGGGCGGCCTCGCCCAGGGGGCGTTCGAGGGGCGGCGGGAGGGTGTTCCAGTTCAGCCGGTCGGAGCGGGCGACCACCCGTACGACCGTGCCCTGTTCGGCGAGGAGCGTCGCGGTCTCCAGCGCGGCCTGGCCCGCCCCGACGACCGTCACGTCCATGCCCTTGAAGCGCGTGAGGTCCGCGTGGTCGACGCTGTGGGACACCCGATCGGGCGGGAGGGCGCGCAACGGGTCGGGGATGTCGGCGAAGGGCCGGACACCGACGGCCAGCACCACCGTGCGGGCGAGCACGGTCTCGGCGCCTCCGGCGTCCGCCTCGTCCACGGTGACCTCGAAGCCGCCCCCGGCGCGCGGGCGCACCGCGGTGACGGTCCTGTCCTCCACCGGCGGCGCGGCCCGCTCGGCGAACCAGAGACCGTACGAGGCGAAGAAGCCGACCGGCAGCGGAACGCCGTGCCGGGCCTGCACCCCCTGGGTCGCGGCATAGGCGGCCAGCCCGTACTCGCCCTTGGGGTCGGACAGGTTCGACGCCCACGGCTCCGACTTCAGGAACATGCCGGGCGGCATGCCGTCGCGCCAGGCGGCCATCGGCCGCCCGAACACCCGGGGCTGGAGACCGGCCGCCGCCGCGTGCGAGGCGATGGACAGTCCGTAGGGCCCGGCACCCACAACTACCAAGTCCTGCATAGGAGTTCGCGCTCTCTCTTCTCTCGGGGTCTGCTGGCCGCGCGGGACCGGCGCTCGGTGCCGGTCAGCGCGGAACGGGCGGGGTGGTGCTGTCGGGGGCCACGTCCGGCACACGCCGGCGCTGGTGTACGGACAGGAGCGGGCGCGGCGTGCGCTCGGCGCCCGCCAGCCCGGGACGCGGCCGTTGCCCGAACCGGAGCCGGCGCGCGCTCCCGCGCGCGGCGTGCAGGAGCCAGGCCGCGGTCATGGCGTACGCGGGGCGCGGATCGTCCCGCGCGAACCAGGCCGCCTCCGTGCTCACCCTCCGGGTGCGCCGCTCACCGGCCCGCGCCCGTCCCCGTTTCCGGCGCCCGGCCGACGACAGCGCGGACAGCAGCGCGTAGTGCTCGACGACGAAGGTCCGGCCGAACGCGGGGACGGAGGGCGGGACGGGGCGCCCGGTGAGGTCCAGATGCAGCGCCCGTACGACATCGGTGCCCGCCCGGTCGGTGAAGAGCCGGAACTGGGCGCCGGGTCTGGGGTTGAAGTCGAGCAGATGGTAGGAGCCGGTGGCGGCGTCGAAGCGGAAGTCGAGGTCGACGATGCCCCGGTAGCCGAGGGCGGTGATCACCTGGGCCGCCAGCCGCTCGACGGTCGGGTTGGGCAGCCAGCGGCCGACCGCCGTCAGCCCGGCGGCCACCGGCCACGACCGTTCCTTGCGTCCGGTCGCCCCCATCAGGAGCCTGCCGTCGACGCCGCTGTAGCCGTGGAAGAACCAGTCCAGATCACGTCCGCGCGGCAGCATCTCCTGGAGCAGCAGACGGCTCCCCGCCTCACCGCTGCGCCGGAAGAGCTCCCTGGCCTCGCGCGGCGAGCGCACCACGACCGTGCTGCGCAGCCCGGAGCCCTGGGGCAGCAGCCACGGCCGGCTCCACTTCGCGACCACCGGCAGCCCCAGCGTCCAGGCCGCGCGCGCGGCCTCCCCGCTGTCGCCGGGGACGAACGTGCGGGGATGCGGCAGCCCGAGGGTGGCGCAGATCGTGGCGAGCTCCGCCTTGTCGGCGACCCGCTCCGGCAGCCCTGACGGCTGTTCGGGCAAGAGATAGCGGCCGGCCAGCCGGGGTCCGAGCCGGGCGACGGTGATGGCGCTCAGATCGTCGAGGGGGACGAGGACTGCGGGGGTGCCGAGCCGCTCCGAGATCCGCAGCAGCAGTCCGTGCAGCTCCTCCCCCTCGTCGGCCGGCGCGGCCCAGGGCACCGGCCCACGTCCCCTCCCATGGCCTGAGGCCCGGTCAGGACGCGGATGGACGCTGTGCAGATAGCGGGACCGGGCGACGGGGCTGCGGGCCGACTCGATCACCGCGTGCACCGTGACTCCCGCCCGGCCCAGGGATCTGACGGCGCCGAGGGTCCCGTGGTGGAAGGGGTTCCGGTCGAGCCGCACGAGCACGGCGGGAACGCTGATGTCAAAGCTCGGCACGGTGGTGTCCTTCATTTTCGATGGCCCATGCGGGGGGTGAAATCCACGGACGGTCTAGAGAAAGGCCGGACCGGGTTCCCGATCGGCTTATTCGAAATACTTTTGGAGCAGTGCGACACGGAACGCGTCCCCTCATGAGGAGCACACATGTCCTATCGCCGTCGACGGCTGATCAGCACCTGGCTCGGTGTCATCACGGCCGGCCTCCTTGCTTCCGGTTCCGTGCTTCCGATGGCGAGTTTCGCCGCCGGTCCCGGCGCCCCCGGCAGTCCCGAACCGCCGGAGGTGAAATCACCGGCGATGGGGGCGTACCTGAATTTCGGTCCCGACGGCGTCCGCCGTATCGCCGGAATGCAGAAGTGGCTCGGCGGTACCGAACTGCGGGTCGGGCACACGTACCTCCCCGGCGACGTGTGGTCCAACATCGAGGGAAGTCCGAGCTACCTGCGGAACTGGGCCGACTGGAAGAAGGCCCGCGACGACCGCATGTTCGTGCTCAACGTCCCGATGCTGGAGCGCACCGAGGGCCGGGTCCGCGACCTGGCCGTACGCAAGGAACTGCGCCGGGGCGCGCGGGGGGACTACGACCGGCACTTCCAGATCCTCGCCGAGCGGCTCGTCTCCCTGGGGGTGCCGGACACCGTCGTCGTACTCGGCTGGGAGATGAACGGCACCACGTACACCCATCGGTGCGCCCCCGACCCGGGGGCCTGGAAGGCGTACTGGAAGCGGATCGTCGGCACCATGCGGGCGGTGCCCGGTCAGAAATTCCGTTTCGATTTCGCTCCGAACCGGGGAAGGGACGCCATTCCCTGGACCGAGTGCTATCCGGGCGACGACGTCGTGGACATCGTCGGGATGGATTCCTACGACCAGGCGCCCGGGCGGACGTTCGAGGAGCAGGTGAATGCGCCATTCGGGCTCCTTCACCATGTGAACTTCGCCGCGGAGCATGGAAAGGTTATCTCCTATCCGGAGTGGGGCCTGTTCCGAAACGGCGACAACCCCGAATACATGCGGGGCATGCTCAAGTGGATCGCGGACCACCGGCCGCTGTATCACACGCTCACCGACTACTGCCCGCACGGCGTATATCAGTGCCGTCAGAATCCGCGGTCGACGAAGGTGTTCCGTTCGACGCTGTACGGGCAGAAGCCCGAGGCGGAACCCGGCGTGCCGCCGGTCACGCCGGTTCCGGACCCGAGCGCTCCCACCGCGCCCCGGCCCGATCCCAGCGATCCGGCGAAGCCGGAGGCGCCCGCGAAGTGCCGGACGCTGACGCTCAGTTCGTGGATCGAGACCATCCTCGGGAAGCGGGTCTGCCTCCGCTTCGGCGGGTGGGAGCGCTGGCTGACCTGAGAGGTCGTCCCGGCGGCGGCGAGGTCACTCCTTGCCGCCGCCGCGGCGTGTCCGCTTCGCCAGGCCGGCCTTCATCGCCGGCAGCCGCTCGTTGACCAGGACGGCGGCCCGGCCGCGCGCGGCGGCGTGGGCGGCGACCAGCCGCAGCGAGGCGGCCAGCATCGGGCGCGCCATCAGCAGCCGTCGGTTGCAGACGGTTTCCGGGCGCCAGTGGTGCTTGTACGGTTCGTTGCCGCGCAGCATGCTCAGGGTCGAGCGCCCGTCGGCGCTGATCCGCCGGGCGCTCTCGCGCAGCAGCATCGTGGCGACGTCGACCTTCCGGTCGCGCAGCACGGGGTCGGCGCCGTACAGATAGCCGCCCGCGAGCCGCGGTGACATCAGGGTGAGATCGGCGGCCACCACCTCGCCGCCGAGCAGGAACTCGGTGACCCGCGCGTCGCCGCACTCGACCATGGCCCGCACCGAGCGGGTCAGATGGCCCGCGAAGCGGGCGCTGAGGTGTTCCTGGGTGACGCCGCGTCCCTGCCACTGGAGCCGGTGGAGATGGAGGAGCCGTTCGACGGCGGTGGGGATCTCGTCCCCGGGCACCTCGCGCTCCTCGACGCCGGCCGAGTCGATCTTGCGGATCTTGGCCCTGACGCGCTGGGCGCGGGCGGACGAGAGACGGCCGAGCAGTTCGTCCATGGGGACGGCGGGCAGTTCGAGACAGGGCGAGTCGGTGAGCGTGTCGCGCGGGCCGTCCCAGCACTCGTAGACCCGTTCGACGGCGGCGCCCGGCCGTACCTCCCGGAGGTCGACGACGGCGGTGCGCGCGGCGTTGGCGAGGGCCTTGGCGAGCGCGGGGGCCGCGCTGTCGGCGCACTCGTCGTCGAGCAGGACGTCGGAGAAGTCGGAGATGGAGCCGCCGAGCTGGACCAGGACGGGGAACGGCCGGTGGACCAGCATCAGCGGGGCCGCGCCGACGAGGACGCCGTCCCGGCGCAGCAGGACGACCCGGAGCCGGCCGGGGGCGCCGTACGACAGCCACCAGGAGTGCAGCCACGCGTGGCTCTGGAACGGGGTGGCCGCGCCGGAGCGGCGGTGGAGCGCGTTCCACTCGGCAGCGAGCGAACCGAACCTGACGGGGTCCCGGCAGATCTCGGAGGTCAGCGCGGTGAAGGTGCCTCTGCCGACGGTCTTCGCCGGGGCCGCGCCCGCCCGGAGGGAGCGCCGGGTGGTCGATTCGGCGGCCATCAGACGCTCTCCGTCTGTGGCACGGGCGCCGCCGAGGGGCCCGGCACCGGTGCGTGCACCTCGGCGCGGCGGCGCTTGGGACGGACCAGTACGACGAGCCCGCCGAGGAGTCCGCCGCCGGCGGCGCCGACGAGCGCGGCCAGCGGCGCGGACGGGGAGACGGGGCTGGTGGGCTTGACCGCGCGGGAGAACTGGACCACCCGGACGTTCGTACTGCCCTGCATCTGTGTGCCGTTGAGCACCAGCGAACGCGCGACACCGTCGGCCATGCTGACGGCCGCCTGCCGGCCGCTGGAGGTGGCGGTCACCGAGATCATCGGGGCGTCGGGCGAGGTGACCGTGGTGACGTTCTCCCTGAGGACCTTCTTGGAGACCCCGGCCCACACCTGGGCGTCGCCGATGGCGGCGACCTGGGAGGCCACGCGCCCGTACGCCTGCGCGAAGCCGAGCGCGGCGGCCGGGTCGGTCTTGTCGGTCGGTACGACCAGTACGTAGCTGGTGGCGGAGTACTGCGGCGTGCGGAGCATTCCGTACGCGCCGCCGGCGAGCGCCCCGATCAGGACGCAGACCGGCACGATCCACCAGACGGACAGGGCCCTGATCCTCGCCAGGACGCGGCCGGGCCGGGAGCCCTCGGGGCGTCGGCCGCTCTCTTTCTCGGTCATCGTCGAACTCACTCCTCGGGGGTGGCGCGGCGGCGGACGGGACGCTCGGAGGAGCCACCGTTCCGGCGCAGGGCGTGGTCGTAGACGGACATCAGCTGTTCGGCGCTGCGGGAGATGTCGTAGTGGCGCGCGGCGGGCGGCACCGGCAGCCGGCGTGGGCCGTCCTGGGCGGTGAACCGCTCCTGGAACGCGGTCAGTTCGGTGACGAGGCCGGAGACCGTCCCGCTGATCTGACGCGCGCCAGGGGCGGCGTCGGCGGGCAGGTCGGTGAGCGCCGGGCAGGTGACGTGCAGGACGGGCAGCCCGGCGGCCAGGCCCTCGACCACCGCGAGCCCGAAGGCCTCGTCCTCGGAGGTGGACACGAAGAGGTCCATCGCGGCGAGGAGCGAGGGCAGGTCGGGTCCGGTGTCGGCGGCGGGGTCCGGCGGCGGGTCCTCGCAGGCGCCCGGGGTCAGGACCCGGTCGGCGGCGCCCAGTTCCGTCGCCAGGGCGCGCAGCCGCTCACGCTCGGGGCCCTCGCCGACGAGCAGGAGGCGGGCGCCGGGCAGCGCGGCGACGGCCCTGACGAGGGTGTCGAAACGTTTGCCCGGACTGAGCCTGCCGACTCCGCCGACGACGAACGCGTCGGCGGGCAGGCCGAGTTCGGCGCGGGCCTTGTGCCGCGCCGTCTCGTCGTAGCCGAAGCGCGGTACGTCGATGCCGTTGGGCACGACATGGATACGGTCCCGGCGTACGCCCCAGCGGCGCAGCCGGTGCGCGACGGTGGTCGAGACGGCGACGGTCGCCGAGCCGAGACGCTCGGTGCCGAGGTAGAGGGCGCGGGCGCCGGTGGTCAGCGGGCGGCCCTCGATCTGGGTGGCGCCGAGGGAGTGCTCGGTGGCGACGACGGTCCGTACGCCCGCGAGGCGCGCGGCGAGGCGTCCGTACACACAGGCGCGGTAGAGGTGGGTGTGGACCAGGTCGTACCCGCCCTCCTTGATCAGTCCGGTCAGCCGGGGCAGCGCGCCGAGGTCACGGTTGCCTCTTATGTCGAGGTTCGTGACGGAGCGGCCGTCGGCGGTGATGCCCCGGGCTACGGCGCCCGGGTTGGTGAGCGTGACGACCGCGCTGTCCGTGGGCAACTGGCGCAGCAGCAACCGCAGTTGCTGTTCCGCACCGCCGATGCCGAGGCCGGTGATGACATGCAGCACCTTCATGCGCCGCCGCCCTCGCCGGTGGTCGTGGCCTCGGCGGGCAGGGTGGCGGGGCCGTACGGGGTGTACGGGACCGGCTCGCGGCGCCGACTGTGCAGCACGCGCTTCAGGAAGAGCCGGGCGGCGGTGTCCTCCTGGCCGATGTGCACCCGCGGCAGTGCGAACAGGCCGGTGAGCGGGCCGGGGCTGATGCCGACCGCGTACCGGTAACCGGCGTCCCGTACGGCGGCCATGGCGCGCTCGTCGACCGTTCCGTACGGATAGCAGAACCCGGTCACCTCCTCGCCCGTGATCGCGCAGAGCGCCTCGCGGCTGCCGCGGGTCTCCTCGGTGAGCAGCGCGTCGTCGGCCTCGGTGAGATCGGTGTGGCGCAGCCCGTGCGAGCCGACCTCCATGCCGGCCGCCGCGGCCTCGCGGATGCCGTCCGCCGTGAGGAGGGGCTTGCGCGGGCCGAGGCCGTCCCACTCGTTGACGCCGCCGAGCCGGCCGGGGAGCACGTAGACGGTTGCGGTGAACTCGTAGCGGTGCAGCAGCGGGACCGCGTTGTCGAGGAAGTCGGCGTAACCGTCGTCGAACGTGAGCCCGACGAGCCCGGCGTCGCGGCCCCGCGCGCGGGCGCGCAGCAGCCGCTCCATGCTCACGCCGGTGAGCCCCCGACGGCGCATCCAGCGCAGCTGGCGGTCGAGCCGGTCGGGCGAGACCGTCACCTGGTAGGGGTCCTCGGCCGGGTCGGTGATCGAGTGGTACATGGCTGCCCACAGGGGGCCTGCGGAGACCGTGTCAGCGGACATCGATGAGCTTTCGTGTGGCGGAGCGGACGAGGGAGTCGATCTCGGGTACCTGAAGGGCCCGTGCGATGACGAGGAACACCGCGGCGACCACCAGACAGGCGACGGCCGCCGCGGGCACGGGGGCGGGGATGAGGGCGCCGCAGAGCCATCCGGCGCCGGTGGCGGCAGCGGCGGAGGCGCTGAGTTTGACGAGCCCTCCGGTCATGTGGCGGACCCGCACCGGAACGCTGTGCCGGGCCACGCCGTTGAGCAGCAGCCCGGCGGTGGCGGTGATGCCGAGCGCGTTGCCCGCCGCGATCCCGAGGACGCCCCAGGTGCCGACGAGCAGTGCGCCGCCCAGGGTGGTGAGGGCGAGGCCGAGGAGCATGGCGAGCGCGGGGAACCACAGGGGACGCGCGGCGGAGAAGTAGCAGCGGACCAGGGCTCCGACGAGGGTGTGGCCGAGCAGCCCCAGTGCGTACACACGCATCACGGCGGCGGTGGCCGCCGTGTCCGCCCGGTCGAAAGCACCGCGCTGGAAGAGGATTTCGATGATCTGCGGTGCGCACGCGACGACGGTCGCGGCGCCCACGAGCACGATGACACCGGCGAGCGCGAGGTCGCGTTCGACGCGCCGCCTGGCCCGGTCGGTATCCCCGGCCGCCATGGCGCGCGCGACGACGGGGAAGGTGACGGTGCAGAGCATCAGGGACAGCACCATCGGCATCTGCGCGACCTTCTGCGCGTAGTTGAGGTGCGAGATGGCGCCGGCGGGCAGGGGCGCGGCGAGGAAGCGTTCGATGAGGACCTGGGACTGGCGGCTGAGCGCGAAGACGATGACGGGGGCGAGCAGTCCGAGGACGACGAGGGGCCGGCCGGTGGCGGGCTGTTCGCCGGTGGGTTCGTGGGCCTGCTCGTGCGGCGGCTGGTGCGCTTTCTGGTGGGGCGGCTCTCCCGCGCGGCGGTCACGCAGCCGGCGCCAGACGACCGGCGCCTGGACGAGGACCATCAGGACCCCGCCGATGGCGACGCCGACGGCCGCCGCGCGGACCCCCAGCCGTTCGCTGAGGATCAGCATCGTGGCGATGATGCCGACGTTGTACGCCACGTAGATCATCGCGGGTGGTACGAAGCTGCCGTGCGCCCGCAGCGCGGCGCTGCAGAATCCGGCGATGCCGAAGGTGAACGCGCAGGTGGCCGTCAACCGGGTGCAGTCGACGGCCAGTCGGGCGTCCGGGAGGCCGGGGGCCAGGGCGGCGACCACCCAGGGCGCGGCCAGCATCAGCAGCACGGCGCCCGCGCTGAGCGCGAGCAGCAGGGTGGGCAGGGTCGTACGCAGCAGGGCGTGGACGGGGTCGCGGTCGTCGTGGCCGGCTCGGTCGGGTTCCGCGCCCGGCAGGAGTGGCTGGCGCTCGGCCCTGCGCGCGAGGGCGAGGCTGAAGGCGGGCACCAGGATCAGCGCCATCGCGTCCTCGATGAGCAGGGTCGAGGCGACCTCGGGGACGGTCCAGGCGACGAGGAAGGCGTCGGTGTCGGGGCCCGCGCCGTAGAGATGGGCGATGGTCTGGTCGCGTACGAGACCGAGCAGCGCTCCGGCGGCGGTGAGGGCGGCGGTCACCAGGGCGGCGCGGGCGAGGAAGCCGCTGGAGAGATGGACGCCGCGCCGGCTCGCGCCGGCCGGGTGGGTGTCGTCCTTCCCGGCCGGCGAGACGGAGGACGGCGGTGGCCGCCGGCCGGGGACGGCGGGCTGAGCGGGCGGGGCGGACTCGACAGGGGCGAGGGGCGCGGCGGGGACTACGGGCGCGGCGGGTACGGCGGTTGTGTCCGGCACCGCGGTCCCGGGCGGTTCCGGCGGTGACTGTGTCGCGTCGGTCAGGTCGCTCACACCGCGCCAACTTCCGCGGTCGTACGCCGCTCTGTTCCCCGGTCCGCCACCCGGTCCGCGTCGCCGTCCTCCCGGCGGTGCGCCCGCCGGTCGAGCGCCCACCACGCGGCCAGGCCGAGCACGACCGCGGTCAGCACCGTGGAGGGCCCGCCGATGTCCGCGTAACCGAAGTCCACCAACTGCCAGATCAGCAGCCCGGCGGCGACCAGCGCGCAGTCCGTCCCCGTGCGTCCGCGCCGCGCGCCGGGCAGTCGCCGCAGCGCCAGCACGAGCAGCGCCGTCCAGCTCCCGGCCAGGGCCAGCAGACCGACGATTCCCTGCTCGCCGAGGATCAGCAGATACATGTTGTGCGGCGAGAGCAGCGGCTGGCGCTGGAACGCCTTGCCCGCGCCCGCCGTGTCGCTGCCCGACGAGAGGGCGATCGAGGAGTGGCTGTCGCGGTGGGCGGGGAAGCCCTTGAGCCCGACGCCGGTGATCGGGTCGGTGCGCCACATGCCGGCCGCCGCCGCCCACATCGTGTACCGGTCGGTGACCGACCGGTCGGGTGCCTCGGTGACCTCGGTGATGCTGCCGACCCGTTCGGAGACCATCTGCGAGCCGATGCCGAGTCCGCCGACGAGTACGACGCCGAGCGCCGCCGCCACCAGCGCGACGCGGGCCGCGCGGCGCAGCCCGGAGAGGGCGAGTTGGAGCGTGACGGCGACGACGGTCGCGATCCACGCGCCCCGGCTGAAGGAGAGCACGAGCGGCAGGAAGAGCAGTGCGGCGCAGCCGAGCGCGAGGGCCCGCTGCCGGCGCGGCGTCTCGTGCCCGCCGCCGGGTCCGGGCTCGGCCCCCGCGCCCAGGGCCAGTCCGACGGCGGCGACCATTCCGTACGAGACGACGGTGGCCATGCCCATGACGTCGGTGGGTCCGAACGTGCCGACCGCGCGGACGTCCTCGCCCATGTACGAGGCGCCGGTGCCGGTCAGATACTGGACGACTCCGATGAGCCCCTGCACCAGCGCGAGGACCACCATCGACCAGGCGACGAGCCGGAAGTCCCGGCGGTGTCTGATCAGCAGCAGCAGCGCGCCGGGCACCAGCACGAAGATCTGGAGGTAGCGGGCCACGCCCGGCAGGCTGGACGCGGGGTCGTACGAGGTGATCGCGGCGACACTCACCCCGAACACGGGAAGTCCCAGCACCAGCGCGGCTGTT
Source organism: Streptomyces sp. NPDC058653 (assembly GCF_042716895.1). Classification (NCBI taxonomy): domain Bacteria; kingdom Bacillati; phylum Actinomycetota; class Actinomycetes; order Kitasatosporales; family Streptomycetaceae; genus Streptomyces; species Streptomyces sp. NPDC058653. The sequence continues at coordinate 91,750 of NZ_JBHXRM010000016.1, forward strand.
CGGGTCAGAGGCCGGGTGCGGTCGCGCAGCGCCCGTACGAGGCAGAAGAGGACGAGCAGCGCGGAGGCGGCGTCGGCGACCGTGCCGGAGCTCGCCGACCCGTCCCCGGCGGGCCCGGCCACCGGGACGGCGAGCAGCGCCACCACGGCCAGTACGGGCAGCACCGGCGCCGCGCGGCCGATCGCCTCGCGCCAGTCGCTCTCGCCGGGCTCGGCGCGCGGGAGGGGATCGGATTCGGTACGGGGGGCCAGGAGGAGCGAGCCTCGGGCGTCGGCCACGTCAGCTCCCCGCCGGACGTACGAGCGAGAGGGCGGTTCGGATGATGATGCACACGTCCTGCCACAGCGACCAGTGGTCGATGTAATGGTTGTCGAATCGGGAGCGGTCCTCGATGGAGGTGTCCCCGCGCAGCCCGTGGACCTGCGCGAGACCGGTGATACCGACGGGCATCCGGTGGCGCGCCGCGTAACCGGGGTGGGTCTTGCTGAAGTTGGCGACGAAGAAGGGCCGTTCGGGGCGCGGGCCGACGAGGCTCATGTCGCCGCGCAGGACGTTCCAGATCTGCGGGAGTTCGTCCATCGACGTACGGCGCAGGAGATGGCCCACCGTGCTCATGCGCCGGTCGTTGGCGACGGACCAGCGGGTGGCCGCCTCGTGGTCGTCGGCGGGGCGCAGGGTGCGGAACTTCAGCAGGGTGAAGGGGCGGCCGTGCTGCCCGATGCGTTCCTGACGGAACAGCACCCCGGGGCCGTCGAGGAACCGTACGGCCAGTGCGCAGGCCAGCAGCACCGGTGAGATCGCCACCAGGATGGGGCCCGCGACGGCGATGTCGAGCAGGCGCTTGGCGAAGGTGCCGCGGCGCGCGGTGGGCGCGGGGACACGGCGGCAGGTGAAGCCCCAGAGGTGCTGCGACATCCGGCCGCCGGCGCCGCTTCCGCCGACGAACCAGGTGGCGCAGCCGTATTCGTGGAAGAGCGCGACATGCCCGGACCGGTCGGCCTCGGCTCCCGCGCTCGTCCCGTCTCTGGTCTCGTCGAGGAACACGGCGTGCCGGACACCGTTCTGGATGACGGCCCGGTGGATCTCCTCGACGGTGCCCAGCAGGGGGAGCGCGGGAGCGGAGGCGTCGACGGCGGTGTCGGCGACGGTGTCGGACAGCTGCTCCTCGCCGGTGGGGTCGGCGCCTTCGGGAGCGACGATGCCGACGGGCCGCAGGCCGTACACGGGGTGCGCGGCGAGCAGCGCGGCGAGCCGCCGGGCCGCGGGACCGGTACCCACGACCAGCGCGGAGCTGAGCCGGTTCCGCGCCGTGTGCCGTCTGTATCCGTGGACGAGGGCGCGGCAGAGGCAGCAGCCGAGTAACTGGGTGGTGCTGCCCGCGAGCAGGACGGTGAGGCTCAGCGCGTGCGCGGGAAAGAGCGCGGCCAGCAGCGTGGCGGCGGCGCACCAGGCGACGAGGACGCGCGCGGCAAGCGCGGGGAGTTCGTCCAGGGCGTTGCGCGGTCCCGACCGGCGGTAGAGCCCGGCGTACGCGTTGAGGACGGCGACGCACGCCATGAGCTGCGCGATCAGCACCACATGGCGCTGCGCGGAGTCGAGCACGACGGTGCCCAGCAGGGCCGCCGCCCAGTCGGCGCCGATCAGCGGCAGCGCGAAGCGCAGGGGCGCGGCCGTACGGCGCCGGGGCGGGACGGCGACGCGGTCGGTCGCGTCGCGCGGGGACGCGATCTGGACGAACCCGAGCGGCGGCAGGCCGGTCGCGGTGAACGTCGCCCGGCCGGCCCCGCCGGGGCCGACGAGCTCACCGGGGCCGAGGCCGCCGGACTCCCTGTCCCGCTGTCCGACACCCGCCGCCGGGTGGCCTGTCGATCCGCGTCCGGAGGGGGCGGGGACGCTGGTGCTTTCGGTGGTCACTGGGGGATCGGCTCCCTGCGCTCGGAACGCGGCACGGTGGCCACGTCGCGGTACACGTCTGCGATTGCCCTTGCTGTCCGCCGTACGTCATAGGTGCTCAGTACGTGCTCATGGCCCTGGCGGCCGAAGTCCTCGCGCAGCGCCCGGTCGCGCAGCAGCGCGGTGATCGCGGTCGCGGTCGCGGTGTGGTCCTCGGGCGCGGTCAGGCAGTGCGCCCGCTGGGCGGGCGGCAGGCTCTCGCTCGCCCCGTCCACGTCGCTGAGCAGGACGGCGCGCCCGCTGGCCATGGCTTCGAGCGGCGCGACGGCCATGCCCTCCCAGCGGGAGGGCAGGACGACGAGGTCGGCGGCGCGGTACCAGGGCGCGGTGTCCCGTACGGCCCCGGCGAAGAGCACCGACGGCGGGGCGTCCTCGCGCAGCCGCTCGGCGTCGGGGCCGTCGCCGACGAGGACGAGGCGGGCGTCCGGCATCCGGTCGAGGACCAGGGGCCAGGCGCGTAGCAGGACGTCCTGGCCCTTCTGGCGGCAGATCCGGCCGACGCACGCCACCAGTGGTGTGTCCGGGGGGAGTTCGGCGAGCTGGGGGAGCGCGGCGCGGGCGGCGGCCGTGGAGGCGAGTCCGCCGGCCGTGTCCGCCGGGCGGAAGCGGTCGGCGTCGACGCCGTTGTGGACGACGGACCAGGGCGCGCGTACGCCGGCGCGCTCGCCCCTGCCGCGCTCGGCCTCGCTCACGCAGACGACACGGGCGGTCCAGCGGGCGGCCAGCCGTTCCCAGCCCCGGGCGAGGGCCGCCGTCGTCCCGCTGACCGCCTCGAACGACCAGGCGTGCGGCTGGAACACGGTCGGGATGCGCCCCCGTACGGCCAGGCGCCCGGCGAAGCCGGCCTTCGCGCTGTGCGCGTGCAGCACGTCGGGCCGGATCCGGCCGGCCAGTTGGGCGACCCGCCGGATCTCGGCGGGCAGTCCGAACCCGGGGTCGCGGGTCGCGTCCCAGACCTCCGTCTCGGCGCCCAGCGCGGCCACGTCCGCCGCGAGGGGCCCGCTTCCGGGGCAGGCGACGACCACCCGCATTCCGGCGGTGACCTGTGCCCGGACGAGATCCGCGACAACACGGCCGACTCCTCCGTCGACCGGTTGTACGAGGTGAAGCACCGTGAAGCCGGGACCGGGACTGTGCGTTGTTGGGCGCACGCGCAACTCACTCCGCTCGTGGTCTCTGGTGTCGTGGATCGGACAATCCGGTAAGCCCGAATGCGCCGCCGTTGTGCGGACGCGTGAGCCGGCTCAGCGCCGCGCGTCCACCGCGACGAAAAACGCGCCGAGCCAGACCGAGTCCCGCCCGGTCCGGTAACTGACGTTCATAGTGTCGCCTCCCGGGACCAGCGCTTCACGCAGGTCGAAGATATCCGAGTCATATCCGAGAGTGTTCTTGTAAGCGGGTTGTCGTTTAATCTGATTGATACCGTCATCTGCAATGCTGGAATTCATCACATCGGCACGCGGGTTCGCACTGTCGACGATCGAACGCGCTTTCCCGCGCCCCGTCCCGACGGCCAGCGATTCGCCGCCCGTACCGGAGTCCCCGTCGTACGAGACGACGCCGAGGACGCCCGTCGCGCCGGCCGGAGTCGCCAGCTTCCCGAGCCCGACACGCACCTGGGGGCGCTCCGCGTGGAGCGCCTCGAAGCCGTCCCAGAGGGCCAGATGACGCAGCGGGTCCTCGGCCCTCTCGTACGCGACGACCATCGTCCAGCCGCCCCACGCGCCGACCGCCGTCCGGCCCATGGCGACATTGACCTGCGCCACGGTGTACGTGCCCGAACCGGCCGCCCGCACCAGGGGCGTGATGTCCGCCGACGCCTGGTAGGCATCGGCGCCGCCGGCCGTACGGTGGCCGATCAGCGTGTCGGACAGGACCTCCTTGTACGCGCCGCCGGGCTCCGCGATCAGCACACGGCCGTTGTCCCGCGGCGGCTTCTGCTCACCGACGCGGAGGTTGCCGCCCCAGTACAGGCGCGCGTAGCTGACCTTGGCGCCGGCCGGTACGCGCAGGTCGCCCCGGGTCGAGTTGTAGGTGTTCGGGTCCTTGTCGAGGTCCGTGTAGAACATGTCGTACCGGCCGTTGGACGCCTTGGCACTGCCCCGCGCCGCCCTGCAGGCCGAGGCATCGGCGGGGGTGACGGGGGTGAACACGCCGGTGGTCCGGCAGGTGATGGCCGAGTTGGCGGCCCGGACGATCCCGCCGTGCTGGACCGCGTGATAGCGCTCGGCGAAAGGAATTCGACTCGCCTCTTCGGCGGAATCCGCCGAAAGCGCCGAAACCCTCGACACCGTCGGGGCCGTTGTGGTGACCGAGGCGGCCACTGCCGATGAACCCGGGGTCGGAGCCACTGCCACGGCCGTCGCCGTCGCCGTCACGGCGAACAGCAGACCGCGCCTTACAGCATGAACCGCACTATCGCGCATAGGGACTCTCCGACCGGAAGAATGAAACGCCAGTGCACCCTTACAGAGCGCGGAGTGAAAATCACGTGAGCCGCGCGGACCGTACCAAAGCACAGTCGCTTTCCCGGAATCGGGCGGTGCTCAAACCAGCACCCGCCGCCATTCGAACTCTTCGGCCGGTCCGGCGTTTCCCGAACGGCCGCCGGTCGTTGAGCCTGTCGCACCATTGGTAAATCGAAAGGATATGGTGATGAAGCGAGTCGCTAAGTCCGTAGTCATGGCAACGTCGAGCGCCGCCCTTCTCCTCGCCGGTGCCGGCATGGCGTCCGCCACCGGTCACAGCGGCGCCTCCGCCGAGGGGGTCGCGGCCAACTCGCCCGGCGTCCTCTCCGGCAACGCGATCCAGGTCCCGGTGCACATCCCGGTCAACGTCTGCGGCAACACCATCAACGTCGTCGGCCTGCTCAACCCGGCCTTCGGCAACACCTGCGTCAACGCCTGACCCACGGCGCAGCAGCACCGGCGCCGGTCCGGCGCCGCCGCTCCCCCTGTCGGGGCCGAGGACGGCCGGTCTTATGGCGCACCGGCCGTCCTACCGCCTCCGACGGTCCACCGGCGGAACCGGACCGGCTTCTTCACTCATTCGGACCGCAACCGATCAGCACCCCCCGCGTTGATCGGTAAGTCGGGCAACACGCCCGTACCGCCATTCCCCTTACGACCGAGGAGCTCATCCCCATGTCGCGTATCGCCAAGGCTGTTGTTCTGTCCTCCGCGGCCGCCGCCGCCGTCGTCGGCGCCTCCGGTGCCGCCATCGCCGACAGCGGCGCCCAGGGCGCGGCTGTCGGTTCCCCGGGTGTCATCTCCGGCAACGTCATCCAGGTTCCCGTGCACGTGCCCGTGAACGTCTGCGGCAACACCATCAACGTCATCGGCCTGCTCAACCCGGCCTTCGGCAACACCTGCGTCAACGCCTGAATCTGAACAGCAGCACAAGCGCCGTCACCTACGGCAAGAGCCGCTCTCCCCGTCCAGGGGTGGGCGGCTCTTCCGTTGCCCGGGGACGGCGGCGGCCACCCTTTCGGCCCCGGCACACGTCCCGGACGAGTGAGAGTCCCCGCCGTCCCGGTCCAGGTCAGCGGGGTCGAGACGGCCGGATGGCGGACAGGGGGCGGGTCTCTCGAACGGTTGCGGGCGGCGGTCCCGCGACCCACGGTGAAGACGAAACCCCCCTCGTGTCCCGAAAGGACCTTTTCATGCGTTCCCACGTCTCATCCCGCGCCGCAGCCGCCGCCGTCTGCGCCGTACTCGTCCTCGGTACCGCCGGTACCGCCGCCGCCGTCACCGTCCAGGAGACGCCGGTCGGTGTCGGCGCCGAGGCCACCCGCGCGCCGATCGCCGACGCCGAGGCCCTCAAGCAGCAGACGCGGACGCTGAGTTCGCTCTCCGACGCCATCAAGCCGGTCACCGCGCTCCTCGACTCCGTCATCGCCGCGGACAACGGCCAGATCTCCGCCGCCGACGTCCAGAAGCACCAGAAGGCCATCAAGAAGGCTCTGGACGCCGTGAAGAACGCGGCGTCGGCCGCCCCCGCCAAGCCGGCCGCCCCCATGGCCGGCATGGACGCGGTGACCACCATGGGCGCCGACGACAAGGCCCAGGCCGCCGCCGACCTGACGGCCGAGGCCGTCGCGTGCGTGCAGCGGTCCACGGACGCGCTCCTCAAGGCGACCACCACCAAGGACGCGAACGCCGTCGCCACCCAGTCGAAGGCCGTCGTGACCTCGCTGGTCAACCTGACCGCCGCGCTGGTGATGAACGGGCGTCTGCCGGCCCCGAACCTGCCGGGTCTGCCCGAGCTGCCGAAGCAGCCGGGCGCCGAGGTTCCCGCGCCGGCTCCGGAGCTTCCGGGCGTGCCGTCGACGCCGAAGCTTCCGTAGCACCGCGGAACGCCGCCACGGCCGTACCGGTCCCGTCAACCCGGGGCCCGTACGGCCGTTCGTCGTGTCCGGCGCGGCCGGAGGTCGTTACTGAGGACGAGGTCAGGCAAGCGAGAACTACCGTTGAAAGAAGGATTCACCATGAAGCCCATGAAGGTCGCCGCGGTCGTCGCAGGTTCCGTGCTGGCGCTGGGCGCCGGCGCCCCGGCGTTCGCCGCCGAGAGCCTCCCGACGAGCCTGAACGGCGGACTGGGCGGGGCCCTCGAAACGGTGACCAACCAGGAGTCGCTCGACGCCCAGGTGGTGAACACGAACGCGCTGGACCCGAAGAACAAGGGCTCCCTCGTCAACAGCCTGGGCGACGTGGCGAAGGGTCTGAACGGCGGGGCCAAGGGCGGCAAGGGCGGGGCGATGCTCGGCGGGATCCCGCTCGGCAGGTAGCCCCGGCAGCGGTGACTGCCCTGCCGACGGCGGCCGCACGGAGACGGCGCACGCGAGTGCGCGCCTCCTGCGGCCGCTTCGTCGTTCTCGGGGGAGCGCCGTCCGCGTACGGGCCGGTCAGCTGGTCCAGAAGTCCCACCAGCGGGTCAGGACCAGCATCCCGATGACCCCGATCCACAGCACCGGCGGCACCCAGTGGAACTCCCCCAGCCCACCGCGCAGCCACCTCGGCGCGGGAAGAACCCGGTGCGTGACGTTGAACGTCGTCACGTAACAGAACATCACGATCGTCGCGGCCCAGGCCAGCGAGCACCACAGACAGAGCGACCCGATGCTGTACAGCGACTGGTACTGCAACCACGTACAGAAACCGACACCGAACAGCATCCCGCCGTTCAGCCCCACCCAGAACCACCGCCGGAACCGCGCCCCCGCCAGCAGCCCCGCACCCACACACACCACCACCGCGTACGCCACCAGACCCAGCATCGGATTCGGAAACCCGAACACCGACGCCTGATCGCTCTTCATGATGTTCCCGCACGACACCACCGGATTCAGACTGCACCCCGGCGTGAACCCCGGATCCTCCAACAGCCTGAACTTGTCAATAGTGATCACCCACGACGCCACCACACCCGCCGCACCCGTCACCACCAACAACCACGCCAGCACCCGCCCCGCACCGAGCAGGCGCTCCTCGTCCCGCCGCCGGCGCCGCCCGTCCCGCGTGGGCTCCTCGTCCCCGTATCCGTATCCGTCCCCGTATGCGCCGGACGCCGACGCGTTGTCGCTCAATGCTGTTGTCATGGTGTCTGCTCCACCGGTTCGGTCACGCATTCGAAGTAGCGTTTCAGCTGTCCCCCTCGACACGCCGCGCACAGTGACTCCGGGGTCGCGTACGGCGTTTGCCAGAGCATGAACTCCGTCCGAGCACCCCGATGGCAGCGCCTCTCAGCGGTGCCCGAGCATCGTGCCGAAGCGGTCCCGTCCCCTCCCCCGACCCCGCCTCCTCCCACCGCCTCGCCGATCCCCACCCCCATCTACAGCGCGCTGGTACGGGAGTGGGGCGCGGCGGGACGGACGATCCCGGCGAACGGCGGGCCGGGCCACAGCGGTCGGTGAGCCGGGGGCCGCGCTCAGCCCCGCAGGCTGCTCACCGGCACCAGGCAGTGCGCGGCGCCGGTCAGCACGGCCTCGTCGCCGACGAAGGCGCGCAGCGCCTCCTCGCTCACCGGCTTGCCGGGGGTGCCCTCGGGCCACGGCTGGGTGGCGATGATGAAGTACACCGCGCCCGTCGCGCGCGCGTCCTCCTCCCACTCCGGCGGAACGGCGCACTGGGCCTTCAGATACGGCATGGTCAGCACGGCCCGCCCGGCCTGCACCAGCAGGGTGATCGGCACGTTCGGAGACGTGGCGACATCGGTCAGCCCGGCGCCGGTCCGCAGGCCGATCTCCTCGATGACGGCGTGCATCGCCTCTTCCCCGGCGTCCGCGCCGTCACGGCCGTCGCCGAGCGAATAGGCCAGCAGGAAAGGCGGGTTGCGCTCGCCGTCGGAAGGCTGCTCACCGGTCCAGGGAATGACGGTGAGGGTGCCGAGCAGAGGGGCGTATTGCAGGCTTCCCTGCGCGGTGTTGGTAGAGGTCATGCTTCGGCACAGTAGCGGCCCCTCGACACTGGAGGTGAGTTCGCGTCACCCGAGTGGCGGAGTGATCGTCCCTCTGTACGAGAAGAGTCCTCCGATACCCCCGTCTGCCCTACGTCCGGCGCACGCCGATGCCCAGTCCGCCGTGGGAAGCTCGAAGCCACGGAAGGAATGGACAAATGACGCCGAATCTCGCCGATCCCTCGTTCTGGCAACTGCCGCATTCCGAAAGGCTGGAGGGTTTCGCCCGGCTCCGCGCCGCCGGCCCGCCGCAGTATTTCGTGGAGCGGCCCGGGAGCCGGCTGCGGCCCGAGCGGGGCTTCTACGCGCTGGTCAGCCATGCGGACGTGGTGGAGGCGAGCCGTAACGCGGAGGTGTTCGGCAGCGCGCCCGGCGTCACCACCCCCGAGCCGGCCCGTTGGGTACGGACGGTGTTCGGCGAATCGCTGGTCAATCTCGACGACCCCCAGCACACCCAGCTGCGGAAGATCGTCTCCCGCGCCTTCACCCCGCGCATTCTCGCCGCGACCGAGGAGGATGTCCGCTCGGTGGCGAAACGCATTGTGGACGACCTGCTCCGGGAACGCCCGACCGATTTCGTCACCGCGGTCGCCTCGCGTATGCCGTTCGAAATCATCTGCAATCTGATGGGAATTCCCGAGAAGGAACGTCCCTCGATCCTCGCCCAGGTGAATCGGGCGTCGGTCGAAACGGGTGTGGCGCGGACGCCGAGACAGCGCATTCGCGTTCCCGGTAAGGGTCTTCGCGCGCTGGCCTCGATGCAGGGAATGGTCGCGGACCTCGGTCGGCAGCGGCGCAGGAATCCGACCGGCGATCTCATCTCCGCTCTCGTGAACGCCGATATCGACGGGCAGTCGCTGAACGGCCGCCAACTCGGCTCGTTCTTCTCGCTGCTGATGGTCGCGGGGGTGGAGACCACACGGAACGCGATCGCGCACGGTCTCTCCCTGCTGACCGATCACGCGGACCAACGGGCGCTGCTGCTGAGCGACTTCGACCGGTACGCGGACGGCGCCGTCGAGGAGATCGTGCGGCACTCGACGCCGATCATCCAGTTCCGGCGCAGACTGATCCAGGACCACCGGATGAACGGCCGCGACTTCCGGCGGGGCGACCGGGTGGTGCTCTTCTACGCCTCCGCCAACCGCGACGCGTCGGTCTTCACCGACCCGGACCGCTTCGACATCACCCGGAGCCCCAACCCGCACGTGGGGTACGGCGGTGGGGGCCCGCACTACTGCCTGGGCACGTTCCTGGCGAAGCAGGAGATGAAGGCGCTGTTCCGGGAACTGCTGACGAGATCGCCCGAACTGCGCTCCGTGGGCGCGCCGGTGCTGGTGCCGTCGAACTTCGACAACCGGGTCCGCTCGATGCCGTGCGCGTTCGCGGGGGACCGCTGAGCGCTGACCGCCGAGCACCGACCGCGCGACCCTGTGCGCTCGCGGACCTGTGCGTGCGGGGGGTGCCCGGCGGGTCGTCAGCCCGCCAGCTCGTCCTCCAGCCAGGTGCGTCCCCGCGTACGGGGGCTGAGCCTGACCTCCCCCAGGGGGACGGCGAGGCGCTCGGCCTCGCGCCGTACCGCCGCCTCCGCGTCCGCGCCGACGTCCTCCAGGAAACGGCACACGATCTCGCCGCCGCCGTCCTGCGCCCAGCCGCCGACGATCCGGCCGTCCCACCAGAGCGAGGGGCCGATGTTCCCGACCCCGTCGAAGAGGCGTGGCCCGTGCTCGCCGAGGAACCACTCGCGCGCGTGCCACCCCATCGGAGTGGAGTCGAGCGCGGGCAGCAGCGCGGCCCACGGCTCCGGCGGCTCCGTCTCGGCCAGGTCGTCGGGCAGGAGCAGCCCGCTCGCGCCGCCGCCGAGGTCGACCTCCACCGGCTTCAGTTCTGTCAGCACCCGCTTGACCTGTGTCTTCGTCCACCCCGCCCACCAGCGCAGATCGTCCGCGGTCGCGGGGCCGAACGTCCGCAGCCAGCGCCGGGCCAGCTCCTCCTCCGCGCGGTGGGTGTCCCAGTGCGCGAGGCCGCCGGGCAACCAGTCGGTGAGCGCCGCCCAGCGGTACTGGTGCGAGGTCCAGGAGCCGCGCGGCCGGCCGCGTACCACCCGGCCCTCGGCGGCGAGCAGAAGCAGCAGCCTGCTCGCGACCTTCTGGGTGCCCTCGTAGTGCTTGCCGGGCGAGAGCACGACCTCCGTACTGAGGCGGGGGTCGTCGCCCGCGAGTTCGGCCGCCGTGGACTCGCCCCGGGCGGCGAGCGCGCGTACGGCGATGTCCTCCGTGTCGGCCAGCCACTCCCGTACGCCCGCCTCGTCGTCCGCGACCCGCGACGCGGCCAGGAACCCGAGCAGCTTGCGACGCTCGCGCGCGGCCACGGCGTCCGAGCAGGCGGCCTGGAGCACCGGGGCCGCGTCGAGGGTGGTGACGAAGACCGTACGGCGCATGCCGAGCAGCCGGATGAGCGTGCGGTCCTCGTACAGGGCGCGCTCCACCTCCCGTACCGAACCGCCGTTCGTCCGCGCCCAAACGGCGACATAGACGGAGGACGGGTCGGTGCTGTGGAGGGCGAGGAGGTCGCGCGCCACCTCGGCGGGGCCGTCCGCGCGGGCGGCGACCGCCAGCCGGTGCCGTACGCCGAGCCGGGCCCGTCGCTCCTTCACGTCGATTCGCCGCACCGCGCCGCTCCTCCGCCTGTCGTGCCTCTTGCCTACGGGAAGGGAAGCGTACGGGCGAAGAGGGTCACGAGGATCAGCACGGCGGGGAAACAGGCGAGGAACATGGCGAAGGTGTAGCCCATGATGTCGCGGGCCTTGAGACCGAGGATCGTCAGCGTGGGCAGCATCCAGAACGGCTGGAGCAGATTGGCGCTCGCCTCGCCGAGGTCGTACACGACGACCATCCAGCCCTGGTTCACCTGGAGCTGGTTGGCCGCCTCCAGAACGTACGGCGCCTCGATGACCCACTTGCTGCCGCCGCTGGGCACGAAGACGCCGAGGACCATGCTGTAGATCGCGATGAAGGCCGGATAGAAGAACTCGTTGGACACCGAGACCAGCCAGCCGGCGATGGTCTTGCTCAGCCCGGTGAAGGCGATCATGCCGAAGATGCCGCCGTAGAGCGGGAACTGGAGGAGCACGCCGGAGGCCGCGGGCGTGCCCTCCTTGACCGCCTGCGCGAGGCGGAAGGGGCGCCAGTGCAGGATCAGGGCCAGCAGGATCAGGATGAGGTTGACGGTGTTGAGGTCGAGCGCGTTGAGCGGGTCGCCCTCCGCGAGGGCGAAGTGGCGTACGAGGTACCAGGCGCCGAGCGCGAACAGCAGGATCGCGAAGACGGGGCTGTACTCGATCCACTCCCCCGGCCGGCCGCGCCGGGCCTCCGCGCGTTTCTCGGCGACGCTCGGGCCCAGGTCGATGCCGAGCTGCGCGGCGGTCTTGGCGCGGTCGGGGGACGGTGAGAGGAACCAGGCCATCACGACCGCGATGACGAAGATGACGGCGGTGGCGGCCATGCCCTGCCACAGGAAGATGGTCTCGGTGAGCGGGATGAGACCACTGCCGCGACCGTCCGCGATGACCTCCTGGACTGCGGGCGGACTCGACGCCTCACTGGCCACCTGGAGGGCGGCGGAGCCGGACAGCCCCTGGGCCCAGACGGTGCCGAGCCCGAGGAAGGCCATGGCGCCGAGGGCCCGGTAGTCGACGCCCTGGACGCGGCGGGCGATCTCCTTGGCGAGGATCGCGGTGAAGATGAGGCTGAAGGCCCAGTTGAGGTACGAGGTCCCCATCGCGACGGCGGCCGTGAACGCGACCGCGCCGCGCGGGGTACGGGGCACGCGGGCGATCCTGGCGATCAGCCGGCTCATGGGCGGGGAGACCGCGACCGCGTACCCGGCGATAATGATCATCGCCATCTGGAGCGTGAAGGTGATGAGCGACCAGAATCCCTGGCCCCACGCGTCCACCAGCCCGAACCCGGCGGTGTCGGCGGGGTCGTCGGGCCTGCCGTACAGCCCTTCCCCGGTGGCGAGGCCGAGCGCGAAGACGGCGAACGTACCGACGAGGACGAAGCCGAGGGCGTCGGGGAGCCACTTCTCGGTGAAGGCGGTGAAGCGCAGGGCGAGCCGCGCGAGCCAGTTGTCCCTTGCGGGCTGAGGGTCTGACTTGGGGCTGGGCTGGGGGTCGGACCGGGGTTCCGGCTGAGGTGGGGGCGCCGTGGCCATGGGGGTTCTCCTGTGGGGGACCTGTGCTGAGGAGCTCGTACAGGAGTCACGGACGCGGGGGCGGAGCGGTTCACGGCATGTCCCCGAAGGGCCATGGGCCGGACGAGCCGGGCGATGTCAGACCCTCCCGCTAGCGTTCCCGCATGCCCCTTGACAAGGACCTGGCCGCCCGGATGACCAAGCCGGACTTCTGGCCGCTGTATCTCTTCGACGACGAGGCGACGGAGGCGTACGACGAGGAATGGGGAGAGGAGGACGAGGAGGAGCTCTTCCGTACGGAGTTCTCGCTGGGCCAAGGGCTCGGGCTGGAGCTTGAGTTCGAACCGGGGCTCACCCATGTCAATCTGGGCGTCGTGTCACCCGGGGTGGCCGAGGCCGAGACCGTGGGCTGGGACGACATGGCCCACTTCCACCCGCATGTCATGCCCTGGTCGGAGCTGGACCTGCTGTGCCGTGCGGCGGCCCTGCACGATCCGGCGCTACGGCACCCGGGCCCGATGCTCGCGCTGCTGCTGCGCTTCGCGTTCCTGGCCGAGGACGCGGATCCGGATGCGATCACGCCGCTGGTGGACGCGGCGTTCGCCGTGGTGCGGCCCGCGGAGGCCGGGGTGGCGGGTGGCCTCCGCGACGAGACGCGTGACTTGTTCGAGCCGCGCGATCTGCGCGGTACGGGGATCGAGTGGACGACCCGGCCCGACGGCTGCCGGGCGGTGACGCAGCACGGTCGCGACCGACTGCCGCTGTACTCGCTCCGGGAGCCCGAGTCGGACGGCTTCCCGTTCGCCGCCTGGTCCGCGCTGCTCGCTCGCGCGTCGGAGGTGGTGGGCGCCGTCCAGGGGGACCCCGCTCTCCGTAACCCCGAGGTACGGGCCGCGCTCGACAGCTGCGCCGAGCCGGACGGCCACCGGCACCTCGGCCCGCTCGCCACCGCGCTGGCCGGGGCGGGCTTCGATCACCCCGTGCTGCTTCGAGCGGTGTCGGAGCCGGTCGCGCCGGCGGAGGCGGCGTGGGCCGTGGAGACCCTGGCGGGGCTGCCCCAGGGCGAATTGATACCGGCCTGGTCCGGTGCGAGCCGGCTGATCGGGGGCAGTTCGAGGAGCGCGCCGCAGCCCTGAGGGAGAACGGCCTGAGACGGACGGCGACCTGCGGCGAAGCTCCCGCCTCGCGATCGACCGACTCCCCCACCCGTGATACTAATACCGGTATAAATATTGCGGACGGGTGAGGCGAGGAGTCACAGCTCATGGTGGAGATCAAGACGGACGCCGCGATGGACGCGATGCGGGAGGCCGGGCGGGTGGTGGCCCACGCCCTGGCCGCGGCCCAGAAGGCGGCCGGCATCGGGGTGCCCCTGCGGGAACTCGACGAGGCGGCGCGCGAGGTGCTGGCCGACGCGGGGGCCGGTTCCCCCTTCCTCGGATACCGGCCGTCCTTCGCGCCGGTCCCCTTCCCCGCCGTCGTCTGCACCTCGGTCAACGACGCCGTGGCGCACGGCATCCCCACCGACTACCGGCTGCGCGACGGCGACCTGGTGAGCATCGACTGCGGCGCCCTGCTCGACGGCTGGGCGGGCGACGCGGCGATCAGTTTCATCGTCGGTACGCCGCGCCCCGCGGATCTGGAGCTGATCGACGCCACCCGACGGGCCCTGGACGCGGGCATCGCCGCCGCTCTCGTCGGCAACCGTCTCGGCGACATCTCCCACGCGATCGACACGGTCGCCCGCGAGGCTTCCTGCGGCATGCCGGCCGACTTCGGCGGCCACGGCATCGGCCGCCGCATGCACGAGGACCCCCACCTCCCCAACCGCGGCCGCCCCGGACGGGGTCTCCCCCTCCGCCACGGCCTGGTCCTCGCCATCGAGCCGATGCTGATGGCCGGCGGACGGAACACCTACCGCACCGACACGGACGGCTGGACCCTGCGCACGACCGACGGCACCCGGGCGGCCCACATGGAACACACGGTCGCCCTCACAACCACGGGCCCCCGCATCCTGACCCTGCCCTGACCCTCACGCCGAACGGCCCCCGGCTCCGTGCGCGGCCTGAACCGCCCCCGGAAACGCCGGGATCCCGTCCGATCAGTCAGATCGGACGGGATCCCGGGACGTTTCCTGAGAGCTACTCAGGAACTGCCGGTTGTGGGGTGTTCACGAGTGAGGCCGAGGTGCGGCGGCAAAAGGCCCTGAAGATCGTTCCCTGTGTGCCTAGTGATCGTTTCCCGTGGACAGATACCGGTTCCCGCTCTCAGGAATGACGGTGATACGCCTTGCCGGCGATGTGCCAGCGCCCGTCGGCGCGGACCAGCAGGAAGATGTCGGTGAACGTGTCCGCGCCGTGCGACAGCGTCATGGTGGCGGTCGCGACGGTGCCGTGGACATCGATGGCGTCGATGCGGCGGGTGCGGGTCGGTTCGTCCGGGGCCGGCCGGCCCTGAAAGAGGGTGCAGTACTCGTCCAGGCGCCAGGAGACGAATGCGGCGTCCCGGATCCCTTCGATGCGGGCGGAGGGAAGGAACGCCTCGCGGAAGTGGGTGGGGTCGCCGGTGGCGTGTCCGCGGATGTAGGCGTGGAGCGGTTCGAGCACGGCCTTTTCCACGGCGGGGGCCGTGGCGGCGACGGCGATGTCGGCCCCGGAGGCGGCAGGGGTGCCGGCCAGGCCGGCCGCGCTGCGCAAAGGGATGTCCGACGCGGCGGCCAGCAGCGCCATGTCCTTGGCCAGCGCGCCGATCGTGAACTCGGCCATGGCATCGGTCGGCTCATCGAGGAGGAAGTGTCGCTTGCGGGCCACGAGGCCGCCGAGCTGGCCGAGTTCGAGGACGTCCAGAACGTGAGCACGGGGCAGGCCGAGGGCGTCGGCCTGCCGCAGTGCGTCACGCAGCGCGAGGACGGCGCCGGCGAGGCTGTTGTTGGCGATCAGCTTGAGCGCGGCGGCGGTGGAGGCGTCCTCCACGCGCCGCACGGTGCCCAGCGTTTCCAGAGCCGGTCGGACTCGACGGAGCACGTCCGGATCGGCGGCGGCGAGGATCCGCAGGGCGCCGGCGGCTGCGGCCGGCACCGAGCCGAGCACAGGTGCGTGGACGTAGGACGGGCCGAGTTGCCGGGCCAGCCCCGCTGCTTCGGCGGGGGCGACGGTGCTGGTGTTGAGCACGATCGTGTCCGTTCGCAGCGAGTCCCGGACGGCGTCGAGGACCTGCCGGCAGGCCGGGCCGTCGAACAGTGCCAGGAGTACGAGGTCGGCCTGCGCCACGGCCTCGTTCGGGTCGCCGGTCATCGTGAAGGTGCCCGCTGCGCGCCCTGAGCGGGTCCAGCCGACGACGTCCCGACCCTGGGCGGCCAGGCGGGTCGCGATGGCGCTGCCCATGCGTCCCAGACCGAGGACGGCGATCGTGTGCGGTGTGGTCATAGGCGCCACAGTGGCGCACCTCGATGACTGCGACAAGCGCAGACTTCGCATGCCTGCCCTGCGAAGATCGCATGGGGGTTGGCATACTGCCGTCATGGATCTGGCTGTGTGGCGGGCGTTCGTGACGGTGTGCCGGGTCGGATCGCTGTCGGCGGCGGCAGCCGAGCTGAATCACACGCAGTCGGCCGTCTCCCGGCAGATCGCCGGACTGGAACGGCAGCTCGGCGTGCCTCTGGTGGAGCGCCACGCGCGTGGTGTACGTCCGACACCGGCCGGTGAGGTGTTCCGGCGCCATGCCCTGGCCACACTCCACGAGGCCGACCGCGCCGTTCGCGCGGTACGAGACGTTCGCGAGGGGGTGTGCGATCGTCCCCTGGCCATCGGAGCGACGCCGTCTCTCGCCGCGGGGATCGTCCCCGAGGCCGTCCGGGGCCTGCTGAAGCAGACCGGATCCCTCCGGTGGAGCCTGCTCCCCGGCCTGAGCGCCCAACTGCACGGCCGGGTGATCGCCGGCGATCTCGACATCGCCTTCGTCACCGACGCTCCGCCGGGGCTGGCCGTCGACCCGCGGGTCGACCGGCGGTTCCTCGGGCTGGACGAGATGGTCGTCGTACTGCCCGCCGACCATCCGCTGGCCGGGCAGGAGTCTGTGCGCATCGAGGCGCTGGCCGACGAGACCTGGGTCGAGGACAACGACGGCTCGGCGGCGCTCCTGCGCCAGCACGCCGCCCGCGCCGGAGCCAGCGCCCACATCGACCTCACCGCGGCCGATCTGCCGGGCAAACTGGCCCTGGTCGCCACCGGTCATGCCATCGCGCTGATCCCCGGAGTGCTGACGAGCGCGCTGCGGGCCGATGTCACCGCGGTCGGCCTTGTGGATCCCCCGACCCGCGGCGTCTACACGATCACACCACGCCGCGATACCCACCCTCGCGCGGCATCTCTGCACGACCAGCTCGCCAGGGTGTTCGCAGGCTCGGACCAGACCGGAAACGACAAAGCCCCCGACCGATCATGAAGATCAGCGGGATCTCGTCAACCGCTCCCGAGCGAACTCGGGAACAGTCGCTCCCGGAGCTGAGGGACATGGGGCGCGAACAGCCCGGCCAGGCAGTGCTGCTCGCGCCCGATGCCACGGACGCGACCGTTCGCAACACCTCTGCACCGCCCGCACTTCCCCGCCGCCTGGCGGGGATTGCCACCCGCATGACCAGCCGATCAGCGATATCTCGTCGCGGCATCCCAGGGAGATCAGTGACCGGGGTGAACCACAGGACGGCGCGCGACTGGAGGACCTGCTCGGTGAGCCGGTAGTCCAGCACGACCCCACAGGACAGCCTCAGCGGGCCTCTTCAGCGGCCGGGCAGGTGCCGAGCGACCACACAGACCCGACAGACCGTCATCCACCACCCCGAACAGGCATCGAACGAGGTTCGAAACGACGAAGATCCCGCCCGATCTTGCGATCGGACGGGATCTCGTGAACTCTTCCTGAGCCAGCTCAGGAACCGTCGGTTGTGGACCTGTGGGGATTTGAACCCCAGACCCCCTCGATGCGAACGAGGTGCGCTACCAGACTGCGCCACAGGCCCTTGCGACGAGTGAAACTTTAGCACCACCGTCGGGGTGCTTGGAAATCCGTTCCTCGCTGGTCACTCGTTGGCCGCGCGGGGGCGGTCGTCCTCGTCGAACTGGTCGAAGAGGGGGGTGCGGCTGCGGTCGCGGGGGCGGCGTTGGGCCGGGGGTTCGGCGGGGGACGGTTCCGGTGGGGTCGGTTCGGCCGTGGAGGAGCGGGCCGCGCTCCAGGTCTCCGGGTCGCTGACGTTGACGCCGCCCGTGGCGCGCGGGGCGACCGGGGCCGTCACGTACGTCGGGAGCGGGACCGGGACCGGTTCCCAGCTGTCGCCCCGGGCCGGGCCGCGTTCGCGCTGCTGGTCGACCCACTCGGCGTGGTCCGTCTGCTCGACCAGGGCGCGGCGGCCCGCCTCCTGCGGGGAGACCGCGGCGGCCGGTTCCGGGGCGGTGCGGGGTTCGGGCTCCTCGTCCGGCTCGGCCGGGGCCGGGGCATGGTGGCGGCGCGGGCGGTTCTCGCGCAGGCGCTGCGCGGCGATCTCCGCCCTGCGGCGGTCCATGGTGAAGACGAAGCGGCGCCGCTCCTGGGCGCGCAGATGCACGATGTACACGCTGAGGAGTACGGCGGGGACGGCCGGTGCCCAGAGGAAGGCGAGCCCCTGGACGCCCGCGACGACCGCGCCGACCGTGAAGACCAGGAAGAGGACCACGGTGGTGCGCCGCCGGCGGGCGAGGACCTGGGACCGCTGGGCGCGGCGGGCGCGCTCGGCCGCGGCACCCGAGGGGGCCGCGCGCCGCTCGGGCACGGGCTCGGGCGAGGGCGCCGGGATCTCCAGACGGACTTCCGTATGGTCCGGGGGCGCGGAGAAGGACCGGACGTCGACAGAGCTCGTCGGCTCCGCCGCGACGTCCGGCTCGTCGTCGGGCCCGGCCTCCTCGGTGGTGCGGTCCTGCAACTCCCTGGCGTACCGGCGCTCCATCGCCGCCCGTCCGGACAGCAGCCGGATGGCGGTGCTGAAGCGTTCCGTGGGACGGGCTTCGTTGAGCTCGTCCTGCCTGCGGAGCCACATCGGTACCAAGTAGGCGGCCCAGGCCCCGACGATGACTGCGTAGATCAGGCCGCTGCTGCTCACGGTTCACACCGTAGAGGTGTTCGCGCGAGGGCATCCGCCAATTGAGCCGGTGTGTCGCACGATCTGGCTGATATCACGGACTTTTTTTGTGATTGTTCGGATCGCCTGATGGTCGGATAGCGACTAATCTCGAACGTTTGTTTTATTTCTGTGGCGTTCCAGGTCGTGCCTGGTGCCAGCGGTGGAGGAGCCCTTCCGGTACTTCCTCGGCCGTGAGCGCGAAGACCAGATGGTCCCGCCACGCCCCGTCGATGTGCAGATAACGGGGTCGGATGCCTTCCTCACGGAATCCGAGTTTCTCCACGACCCGGCGGCTCGGCCCGTTCTCGGGCCGAATGCAGACCTCGATCCGGTGCATCCCCACCAGCCGGAAACAGTGGTCGACGGCGAGGGCCACGGCCGTCGGCATGACGCCGCGACCCGCGACGTCGCGGTCCACCCAGTAGCCGACATGCCCCGAGCACATCGAGCCCCAGGTGATCCCGGCCACCGTCAACTGGCCGACCAGACGCCCCTGGTACTCGATGATGAACGGCAGCATCCGCCCCGCGTTCGCCTCCGCGCGCAGATGACGGACCATCTGCCGGTACGTCGGGCGCTGGACGACCGGGGCGCCGGGCGGGGCAGGCGGAATCGTCGCCTCCCAGGGCCGCAGCCACTCGCGGTTGCGCCGGTTCACCTCGCGCCAGGCCCGTTGGTCGCGCGACTTTATGGGCCGGAGGACGACATCGCCGTCCACCAGTGCCACGGGCCAGAAGGAGTTCATCCGTCGGTACGGGGGTGATCGCCGCCGTGGATCTGGTCGACGGCATGGACGAGCAGCCGGTTGAGGACGGCGAGCCCGTCCCGTACACCGCCGGAGGAGCCCGGCAGATTGACGATCAGCGTCTGGCCCGCGACACCCGCGAGGCCCCGCGACAGGGCGGCGGTGGGGACCTTGCGGGCGCCCTCGGCGCGGATCGCCTCCGGGATGCCGGGGATCTCGCGGTCCAGGACGCGGCGGGTGGCCTCGGGGGTGCGGTCGGTCGGCGAGATGCCCGTACCGCCGGTGGTCAGGACGACGGCGTACGACGCGGCGACCGCGTCGCGCAGGGCGGCCTCGACCGGGTCGCCGTCGGGCACCACCAGCGGCCCGTCGACCGAGAAGCCGAGCTCCGCGAGGGCGCTCGCGATGATCGGGCCTCCGGTGTCCGCGTAGACGCCGGCCGCCGCGCGGTTGGACGCGGTGACGACGAGGGCCCGGTACGGCTCCGGCGCCCGGGCCGGCGGGGGCGCGGTGCCGCTCTCGGCGGGATCGCTCATGCCGTGCCCCTCTCCGGTGCCCCGTCCGTCGGTGGCCGCCCGCCCCGCCCGGGTGCCCGGCGGGAGTAGGGGCCCGACACGCCGCCGGTCTTCTCCTCGACCCGTACGTCCGTGATCACCGCGCCCTTGTCGACGGCCTTCACCATGTCGACCACCGTCAGCGCCGCGACCGAGACCGCGGTCAGGGCCTCCATCTCCACGCCCGTGCGGTCCGTGGTCCTGACCGTCGCCAGGATCTCCACCGCCTCGTCCGTGACGGAGAGGTCGAGGGTGACTCCCGAGAGGGCCAGCGGATGGCAGAGCGGGATCAGCTCAGGCGTCCGTTTCGCCCCCATGATGCCCGCGATACGGGCGGTGGCCAGGGCGTCGCCCTTCGGCATCCCCTCGCCCCTCAACAGCGCCACCACGTGGGGCGAGACCAGCACCCGGCCGCTCGCGCTGGCGGTGCGCGCGGTGACCTCCTTGGCGGAGACGTCGACCATACGGGCCGCGCCCGCCTCGTCGATATGCGTCAGGCGGCCTTGTGGAGAAGGTCCGGGGGTCTCCCCCCGGGAAAACGCAGTCATCGCTGTGGCGCTCCCGGTCCGGGCCCGGCGGGGCCTGTCTGGCAGGACACGCTACCGCCACCGCGCGGTCGTCAGCCGAGCAGCACCACGTCGACGTCGCTGCCGGGCTCCACCGAGACCGCCTGCTCGGGGACCACGATCAGCGCGTCGGCGTGCGCGAGGGCCGCGACGAGATGGGACCCGGCGCCCCCGACGGGGACGACCGAGCCGCTGTCGGGGTCGTACGTCCCGCGCAGGAACTGGCGTCGGCCCGCGGGGGACCTCAGCGCCCGGTCGGACTTCAGGGTCGCCCTGACCGTCCGACGGTGGACGTCCTGGCGGCCCATGAGCGCGCGGATCGCTGGGCGCACGAACAACTCGAAGGAGACGTAACTGGAGACCGGATTGCCGGGGAGGGCGAGCAGCGGTGTGTGCTCGGGGCCGATCGAACCGAAGCCCTGCGGCTTGCCCGGCTGCATCGCGAGCTTGCGGAAGTCGATGCCGCTGCCCGGCTCGTCCTCGTCTCCTACGGAGGACAGCGCCTCCTTGACCACGTCGTACGCCCCGACGCTGACCCCGCCGGTCGTCACGATCATGTCCGCGCGGATCAGCTGGTCCTCGATCGTGGCCCGCAGGGTGTCCGCGTCGTCGGTGACCGCGCCGACCCGGTAGGCGATGGCGCCCGCGTCGCGCGCGGCGGCGGTGAGCGCGAAGCTGTTGGAGTCGTAGATCTGGCCCTGGCCCAACGCCTCGCCCGGCTGTACCAGTTCACTGCCGGTCGACAGGACGACCACGCGCGGGCGCGGGTGGACCCGGACGGTGGCGCGGCCGATGGCGGAGAGCAGACCGATCTGCGGCGGTCCCAGGACCGTGCCCGCCTCCAGGGCGAGGTCCCCGGCCTGGACGTCGCTGCCGCGCGCGCGGACGTGGGCGCGGGGCTCGACCGGCCGGTACACCCGGACCTCGCCGCTCGCGCCCTCCGGCGCGGAGCCGGCCGGCCGCATGGAGGTGGCCGCCCCGCCGCCCGTACCGCCGTCGGTCCATTCGACGGGGACGACCGCCTCGGCGCCGGGCGGCAACGGCGCGCCGGTCATGATCCTGGCCGCCTCGCCGGGCCCGACGCGCGGCAGGGCGTCGCCGCCCGCCGCGACGTCGCCGATGACGGTCAGGACGGCCGGGAACTCCTCGTCGGCGCCCGACACGTCGGCCGTACGGACCGCGTAACCGTCCATGGAGCTGTTGTCGAACGGCGGCAGCGCCACCGGCACCGTGACGTCCTCGACGAGGACGCAGCCCTGGGCGTCGGGCAGTTGCAGCTCGATCGGGTCGAGCGGACGGACCGTGGCGAGGATGTCCGCCAGATGCTCGTCCACCGTCCAGAGCCGTCCCTGGCCCGAGGCGGAAGCCTGTGCCGGTGTCGCCGTACTGCTCAAGGTGCTACATCTCCTCGTTGACGTAACTGCGCAGCCAGGTCCGGAAGTCCGGTCCCAGGTCCTCACGTTCGCACGCGAGTCTGACAATGGCACGCAGATAGTCGCCGCGGTCACCCGTGTCATAGCGGCGTCCCTTGAAGACGACGCCATGGACCGGGCCGCCGATCTTCTCGTCGGCGGACAGCTGCTGGAGCGCGTCGGTGAGCTGGATCTCGCCGCCCCGGCCGGGCTCCGTCTGGCGCAGTATCTCGAAGACGGCGGGGTCCAGGACGTAACGGCCGATGATGGCGTAGTTGCTGGGCGCGTCCGCCTTGTCGGGCTTCTCGACCAGGTCGTGCACCTTGACCACGTCGCTGTACGGGGTGGGCTCGACGGCCGCGCATCCGTACAGATGGATCTGGTCGGGCTCGACCTCCATCAGGGCGATGACGCTGCCGCCCTCGCTCTCCTGGATCTCGACCATGCGCGACAGCAGCGGGTCGCGCGGGTCGATCAGGTCGTCACCGAGGAGCACCGCGAAGGGCTGGTCACCGACGTGCGGGGCCGCGCACAGCACGGCGTGGCCGAGGCCCTTGGGGTCGCCCTGTCGCACGTAGTGCATCGTCGCCAGGTCGCTGGACTCCTGGACCTTGGCGAGGCGTTCGGTGTCTCCCTTACGGGTGAGCGCCTCCTCCAGTTCGTAGTTGCGGTCGAAGTGGTCTTCCAGGGGGCGCTTGTTGCGTCCGGTGACCATGAGAACGTCGGAGAGCCCGGCCATCACGGCTTCCTCGACCACGTACTGGATCGCGGGCTTGTCGACGACAGGCAGCATCTCCTTGGGAGTGGCCTTGGTGACAGGCAGGAAGCGGGTTCCTAGACCTGCGGCCGGGATGACAGCCTTGCTGATCCTGGGGGGCGACTGAGTCATGGCCAGCAGCCTATCCGCCAGAGATGAGAGGAAGATGTGGCTCCGGTTAACTTTCTCTCCGTACATACGCATACGAGAGATTTGTGACGCTTCATGAACACGCACATGCCGGGAAAACCCGCCCTGCGGCGGGAACTGCTCGCCGCGCGACGCCTGCTGTCCGAAGAGGACGTCCGGAACGCCTCGGCGGTTCTCGCCCGGCGGGCACTGGAGCTTCCCGAACTCGCCGGGGCCGGGACCGTCGCCGCGTATGTCTCGGTGGGGCGCGAACCGGGGACACGCGCGCTGCTCGACGCGCTGCGGGAACGGGGGGTGCGGGTCCTCCTGCCGGTGCTGCTGCCTGACAACGATCTGGACTGGGCGGTGTACGAGGGGGCGGAGCGGCTCGTGCGCGCGGGGCGGGGACTGCTGGAGCCGGACGGTGTCCGGCTGGGCGCGGACGCGGTGCTCCGGGCGCGGGCGGTGCTGCTTCCCGGGCTCGCCGTGGACGGGCGCGGGATGCGGCTGGGGCGGGGCGGCGGGTCGTACGACCGGGTCCTGGGCCGGCTGGAGAGGGCGGGCGCCGGGGGCGGCGCGGGGGTTGGGGGCGGCGCGGGGGCCGTCCTGGCGGTGCTGCTGTACGACCACGAGGTGGTCGAGCGGGTCCCCGAGGAGCCGCACGACCGCCCCGTGCACGTGGTGGTGACCCCGGGCGGGACCAGGCGCTTCGCGGGCGCGTGACGGGCCCGCCCCGGCCCCCGCCGCCGGATGCCTACGGCGCCAGCGTCAGGGTGTCCCCCGTGCTCTCCTCCACCGCCCTGCTGCTGAACGACCAGTCGATCAGCTCGCCCTTGGCCCACTTCTCCGTCTGGTCGGTGTAGTTCGCGCTGTACGCGTGGCCGGAGGCACCCGTCAGATTGATCCAGCGGGACTTGTCCCAGTCACCGACGTTGACCACCATCCGCATCGACGGGACCCACATGATCTCGTAGTCGCTTGCCGCGTTCCAGCCGGTGGCGTTGACCGCCGCCTCGCCGCCGCCCAGATTCCACGGGCCGCGGTTGAGCAGCGACTTCACTATGCCGGGGCCCTCCGTACCGAGGGTCTGGTTCTCCAGGTTCAACTGGTGCAGCCGGCCCCAGCTCCAGGTGGAGACGTCCTTGCCGAGCTTGGCGGTCAGCTCCCAGCGCGCGTCCGTGAGGGCCCGCAGCAGAAGCCCGTCGCGGGTCTTGGTGGCCTTCTCCGTACGCGTGGCCGGGGACTGCCACCACTCGTTGTCCTCGTCCTTGAGGATCTTGCGGGTGATCTCGAACCAGCGGTCGCCGCCGTCCGGCTGCGCCGACTCCGAGGTCCGCCGGCCGCACTCGCGTACCCGCTCGGCGAGGTCGTCGGCCGGGCCGGTGCTGTCGGCGGGGCGCACGCTCAGGCACTCCCCCTTGACGCGCATCTCCTTGGGAAGCTTGTTCCCGAAGGCGAGCTTGAGGACGTTGCGCCAGACCGCGTTGAAGTAGGCGGCCGCCGCCGAGTCCGGCTCCTGCGTGTAGTCCCACCCTTCGAGGAGCTTCTGGGCCTCGCGGATGGCGGGGTCCGAGACATCGATCTTCAGCAGGTACGGCATGAGCTGCGTGGCGATCTCGCTGCGGTTGTCCGTCTGCATCGTGCGCATGTCGTCGGTGGAGATCTTCCCGCCGTCCTTGATCTTCGACTTGATGAGGTCGTTTATCCGCTGGCTGCGGGCGCCGTAGCCCCAGTCCTCGGTCAGCGCGTGCTCATAGTCCTTGCCGATGACGGCCTGGTTGGCGGTGACGATGTAACCGCGTTCCGGGTTCTCCTCGTAAGGAAGCTCGTCGAAGGGGATGTACTCGTCCTCCCACCGGTACGCCGGGTCCCAGCCCGGGGCCGGCACCGAGCCGTCGCCCTTGGCGCGGACCGGGATCCGACCGGGTGCCTGGTAGCCGATGTTGCCCTTGGTGTCCGCGTAGATCAGGTTCTGCGAGGGGACCTCGAAGAGCTCGGCGGCCTTGCGGAACTCCGGGAAGTCCTTGGCCTTGTTGAGCGCGAAGACCGCGTCCATGGACTTGCCGGGCTCAAGGGCGGTCCACTGGAGGGAGACCGCGTAGCCCTCGCCGCGGTCGGGCGCCGCGTTGTTGACGGGGGCCTTGTCGCCGACCCTGCGCAGTTCGGCGTCGCGGTCGGAGACGACGGGACCGTGTCCGGTGGAGCGGACCGTGATGGTCTGGCTCTTGGCACCGGCGATCTTGATCGTCTCCTGACGGGTCGTGAACTCCTTCTGTTCGTTCCCGTACTGGTAGGTGTCGCCGTGGACCTTCTCCAGATAGAGGTCGGTCACGTCCGCGCCGAGGTTGGTCATGCCCCAGGCGATGTCCTTGTTGTGGCCGATGATCACACCGGGCATCCCGGCGAAGGTGTAGCCGGCCACGTCGTACTGGCAGTCCTTGGTGAAGCTGCGGCAGTGCAGACCCATCTGGTACCAGACGGAGGGCAGCTGGGGAGCGAGGTGCGGGTCGTTGGCGAGCAGCGGCTTGCCGGTCGTCGTGTACTTCCCCGAGACGACCCATGAGTTGGATCCGATGCCGCTGCCGCTGGGGCCGAGCAGTTCGGGGAGCTCGTCAAGGGTGGCGGAGAGGGCGTCGAGCTGGGACTCCAGGCCCTCGGTGGCGGCGCCCGGGTCTCCGGTGGCGCCTCCCGTGCCCGCGTCCGCGGTGCCCGTGCCGGTCCCTATGCCGGTTCCGGCGCCGGTTCCCGTGCCCGTGCCGGTTCCCGTTCCCGTTCCCGTACCGGTGCCCGTGCCCGTACCGTCCTCCGAGTCGTCCGCCGGCTCGGCCTTCGGGTCGAACTCCCCCGCGAAGGGGTCGACCGCGCCCTTGGTGACGATCGGCTGATTCCTGTCGTACGGATACGACGGATACAGGTCCTCGATCTGCTCCTCGTCCATCCTGCTCGTGAGCAGCGAACGGTCGACCTCGTCCTGCATGTTGGAGCGCAGGTCCCACGCCATCGCCTTGAGCCAGGCCACCGAGTCGACGGGGGTCCACTTCGCGGGCTTGTAGTCGTTGGTGAAGTCCAGGGCGGCGTACTCGACGGAGATGTCCTTGCCGTCGCGGCCCTCCAGGTAGTCGTTGACGCCGTCCGCGTACGACTGGAGGTACTTCTTCGTCTCGTCGGAGAGCTCGTTGTCGTACTCGTCCTGGGCCACCTGCCGCCAGCCGAGCGTGCGCAGGAACTCGTCCGTCTCGACCTGTCCCTTGCCGAACATCTCGGAGAGCCGCCCCGAGGTCATGTGGCGCCGGACATCCATCTCCCAGAAGCGGTCCTGCGCCTGGACGTAGCCCTGGGCACGGAACAGGTCCTGATCGGTGTTGGCGTAGATCTGCGGGACGCCGTAGCTGTCGCGCTTGACCTCGACCTGGCCGTCGAGCCCCGGCAGCTTGATGGTGCCGGTGGTCTGCGGGAGCGAGGCACGCACGGTACTGACGCCCCAGTAGGCGCCGTAACCCACGCCTCCTACCAGAGCCAGGACCAGGACGATCACGACAAGGCGGGCGCGTCGCCCCTTCTTTTTGGTGGCAGGGGGCGTTGAGTTGGCGGGCATCGCTGTCCTTCGAGGGGCAGGGTGGTCCTGGAATGCTGCAGCAACCATAGGCGCAGCGGTTCACCCGCCCCGACGCGGTGTCACTAGTACGACCCGTTGGGACTCCTCGGACGATCACACAGGAAATCACGCGATCGATCGCACGGACGATCGATCGCGTCAAGAAAACGTTAAAGATTAGGTAAGGTAACGAAGTGCCGACAGCCGGGAAAACGCTCCGGTGTGCGTGAGGGGAAGGATCGGCCGCTGACTGTCCACCAGCTCAATGAACTCCTGCTCATCTGCTCGCTCGTGCTGCTGATCGCGGTCGCGGCGGTGCGGATCTCGTCCCGGAGCGGGCTGCCCAGCCTGCTGCTCTACCTGGGGATCGGCGTCCTCATCGGCCAGGACGGCATCTTCAACGTCAAGTTCGACAACGCCGAGTTGACCCAGGTGATCGGCTACGCCGCCCTGGTCGTGATCCTCGCCGAGGGCGGTCTGGGCGCCAAGTGGAAAGAGGCGAAACCGGCTCTGCCGGCCGCCGTCGCCCTGTCGACCGTCGGTGTGGCCGTCAGCGTGGGTGTGACCGCGACCGCCGCGTACTTCCTCGTCGGGCTCGACTGGCGCCAGTCCCTGATCATCGGCGCCGTCGTCTCGTCCACGGACGCCGCCGCCGTCTTCTCCGTACTGAGGAAGATTCCGCTGCCCGCCAGGGTGACGGGCGCGCTGGAGGCGGAGTCGGGCTTCAACGACGCCCCTGTGGTGATCATGGTGGTGGCGCTGTCGACGGTCGGACCGGTGGAGCACTGGTACGTCCTGGTGGGCGAGATCTTCCTGGAGCTGGCCATCGGCGCCGCCATCGGGATCGCGACGGGCTGGCTGGGCGCCTTCGGGCTCCGGCATGTGGCGCTGCCGGCCTCCGGTCTCTATCCGATCGCCGTGATGGCCATCGCCGTCGTCGCGTACGCGGCCGGGGCCATGGCCCACGGCAGCGGGTTCCTCGCCGTGTATCTGGCGTCCATGCTGCTCGGGAACTCCAGACTGCCGCACGCGCCCGCGACCCGTGGTTTCGCGGAGGGGCTCGGCTGGCTCGCGCAGATCGGCATGTTCGTCCTGCTGGGACTGCTGGTGACGCCGCACGAGCTGGGCGACGACTTCTGGCCCGCGGTGATAGTGGGCCTGGTGCTGACCGCGGTGGCACGGCCCCTGTCCGTGGTGGTGAGCCTCGCGCCGTTCCGCATCCCCTGGCAGGAGAAGGCGCTGATGTCGTGGGCGGGGCTGCGCGGCGCCGTACCCATCGTCATCGCGACGATCCCGATGGTCTCGGAGATCGAGGGCAGCCACCGGATTTTCAACATCGTCTTCGTGCTGGTCGTCGTCTACACGATCGTGCAGGGCCCGACACTGCCGTGGGTGGCCAGGACGCTGCACCTCGGCGACCCCTCCGAGGCGGCCGACCTCGGGGTCGAGTCGGCGCCGCTGGAGCGGCTGCGCGGTCATCTGCTCTCCGTGGCCATCCCGGAGCGCTCGAAGATGCACGGCGTGGAGGTCGGAGAGCTGCGGCTGCCCCCGGGGTCGGCGGTCACACTGGTCGTACGGGAGAACAAGAGCTTCGTGCCGGGGCCGTCGACCGTGCTGCGGCGGGGGGACGAGCTGCTGGTGGTGGCGACGGATCCGGTACGGGACGCGGCCGAGCGGCGGCTGCGGGCGGTCGGCCAGGGCGGAAAGCTGGCGGACTGGCTCGGCGCGAACGGGGCGGGCGGGCCGGGTGCGCAGGGCGGGGCGGGCGGTGGCGGGACGGCGAAGAAGCCGGGAGGGCACGGAAAGCCGGGGAACGGGGTCGGTGGGATCAGCGGG
The DNA here is from genome assembly GCF_042716895.1 of Streptomyces sp. NPDC058653. Lineage (NCBI taxonomy): Bacteria > Bacillati > Actinomycetota > Actinomycetes > Kitasatosporales > Streptomycetaceae > Streptomyces > Streptomyces sp. NPDC058653. The sequence continues at coordinate 120,098 of NZ_JBHXRM010000016.1, forward strand.
GTCTTCGGGGTCTTCGGGCGAAGACAGCACTGAGGGTGTGCGCGCCGCACATGCCGCTCTCGTGTCGGAGGCGGGTGCCGGACGCGGGCGCCGACCGGGTCGCCGGCTGGGTCGCCCCGGCTCGGGTCGCCGGCTCGGGCTCGCCTGGGAATCGAAGGCCGTGGCACCCGGAGGTGGCAATCACAGGTGTCAGTCGAGATCTTCCTGGCATTTCCCAGGTAGGATGAGCGCCGTGCCTGTCGCGTCCAGGAGACGTGACGCATCTACTTGATCGACCAACTCTGCCTGACGCAGGGCTGGCGCGACCGTATGGCGGCCGTGGTGTCCCTTCCGGTGGACCCGGGTATCTACCGCAGTTCCGCGCAAGAGGACAGCTCTCGGCAGCCCGCGCACATGCGGGGCTGCCACCAGGCGGCAGAAAGGCAAGGACCGTGTCCGACACGGTCGACACCACCGCCGGCGCCCCGGAGGGAACGGCATCGCGCCGCCCCGGCTACGGGCAGTTGCTCCGTACGCCCGGCGCCTGGACGTTTCTGCTTCCGGGCTTCGCCGCGCGACAGCCCTTCGCGATGCTGACGATCGGCATCGTCCTGCTCGTCCAGCACACATCCGGTTCGTACGGCGACGCGGGCATGGTCGCCGCCGTCACCGGTGTCTCCATGGCGCTCTTCGCGCCGCAGAACGGCAAGCTCGCCGACCGGTTCGGCCAGCGCGCGGTGCTGGTGCCCGGGGTCCTGCTCCATGCGGTGTCCGTCGCCGCCCTGACAGTCCTCGCACTGGCGGGCGCGCCCCTGTGGGCGCTGTTCGTCGCCGCCGTACCGACAGGCGCGTCGATCCCACAGGTGGGGCCGATGGTCCGGTCGCGCTGGGCGGCTGTGCTCGGCGCCTCCCACGAGCGCTCCCGGCTGCTGCCGACGGCCGCCGCCTTCGAGTCCGTCACGGACGAGTTCACCTTCGTCATCGGACCGGTCCTCGCGACGGCGCTGTGCACCGGCGTGCACCCGGCGGCGGGGCTGGCCGCCGAGGGCGCGCTGACCCTGGTGGGCGGGCTGCTGTTCGCCGCGCGGCGCGGGACCCAGCCGCGGCCGTCGGGGCGGGGCGCCTCGAAGGACGCCGCGGGCCCGGGCGGCGGGTACGGGGCGCGGGTCTCGGCGCTGTCCGTGCCCGGCGTACGGGTCCTCGCCGTGGTCTTCCTCGGCGTCGGTTCGGTCTTCGGCGGCATGCAGGTCTCGCTCACGGCCTTCGCCGAGGAGATCGGCAACCCCGGCGCGAACGGTCTTCTGTACGGAGTCTTCGCCGCCGGCAACATGCTCGCCGGTGTCGCGTGCGGGGCCATCGCCTGGAGAACCGGTCCCCGCCACCGGCTGATCATCGGTTACCTGGGTCTGACCGTGGCCGCCTCCGGGCTGTGGACCGTGCACTCGGTGCCACTGCTCGCGGGCCTCGGCCTGCTGGTCGGGCTCTTCATCGCGCCCGTGCTGATCAGCGGCTACACCCTGATCGAGACCCTGGTGCCCGCGGGGGCTCGTACGGAGGCCTTCACCTGGCTGACGGGCGCGGTCGCGCTGGGGCAGGCAGGCGCGGTCACGGCGGCCGGGCGGCTGGCGGACAGCCACGGCGCGAGCGCCGGATTCGTGGTGCCCCTGGTGGGCACGGCACTGGCTCTGGCCACGCTCGTCGCCCTGCGATCACGGCTCAGGCCGAAGGCGTCCGGCCACGTCGAGGCGCGTGGAATGGGTCACCGCGTGCCGGTGGCAGTGGACTGATCCAGCGGAATACGTCACTATGGAGCGTCGTTAGCACTCATTGAGTGAGAGTGCCAGGAGGAAAAGTGCCGACCTATCAGTACCAGTGCACCGATTGTGGCGAGGGCCTCGAGGCGGTGCAGAAGTTCACCGACGATTCCCTCACCGTGTGCCCCGCCTGCGATGGACGCCTGAAGAAGGTGTTCTCGGCGGTCGGCATCGTCTTCAAGGGCTCCGGTTTCTACCGGAACGACAGCCGCGGCTCGTCGTCGACCAGCACGCCGGCCAAGGCGGGCGCGTCGAACGGCTCCGGTGACTCGGGCGGATCGGGCGACAAGTCGTCCTCCTCGTCGAGTTCGTCGTCGGACTCGAAGACGTCGGGCACGTCCACGTCGTCGAGCAGCTCCTCGTCGGGCTCGGGCTCCTCCGGCTCCGGCTCGAAGTCGGGCGCCACGAGCAGCAGCTCCAGCGGCTCGTCCGCCGCCTGACCAACTGATTCCTCTCCGGGACCCCGCCGTTCGGTACGGCGGGGTCCTCGGCGTTCCCCTGTGGGGTACGGCGGGCCCTTGTCCTACCCGTGTGCCCGCGCACCGGCACGCCTGACGGCCCCGGTTAGGGTGATCGTCATGGCGACCAAGGCGAACGCAGAGGGCTCGGAGACCGCGGAGATCGGCGTCATCGGCGGCTCGGGCCTGTACTCATTCCTCGACGACGTGACCGAGGTCACCGTCGACACCCCCTACGGACCGCCCAGCGACTCGCTGTTCCTCGGTGATGTCGAGGGCAGGCGCGTCGCGTTCCTGCCCCGCCACGGGCGCGCGCACGACATCGCGCCGCACCGCATCAACTACCGCGCCAACCTGTGGGCGCTGCGATCGGTCGGCGTACGGCAGGTGCTCGGCCCGTGCGCGGTGGGCGGGCTGCGCCTGGAGTTCGGCCCGGGCACGCTGCTCGTACCCGACCAGTTGGTCGACCGCACGAAGGCGCGTACGCAGACGTACTACGACGGCGTACCGCTTCCCGACGGAGAGAAGTCGAACGTCGTCCACATCTCGCTCGCCGATCCGTACTGCCCCGAGGGGCGCAAGGCCGCGCTCGGCGCGGCACGCGGGCGTGAGTGGGAGCCGGTGGACGGCGGGACGCTGGTGGTCGTCGAGGGGCCTCGTTTCTCGACCCGCGCCGAATCGCGGTGGCACGCGGCCATGGGGTGGTCGGTGGTCGGTATGACGGGTCACCCGGAGGCCGTTCTCGCCCGCGAACTGGGGCTCTGCTACACGTCGTTGACGCTGGTGACCGACCTGGACGCCGGGGCGGAGACTGGCGAGGGCGTGTCGCACGAAGAGGTGCTGAGAGTCTTCGCCTCGAACGTCGACCGGCTGCGCACGGTGCTGTTCGACACCGTGGGCGGGCTGCAGGACGGCGAGACGAGGGACTGCCTGTGCTCGCATGCGCTGGACGGGATCGATACAGGGCTCAAACTGCCGTAAATCATCCCAGAACTATCCGGAACTCCATCCGGAGGAGCTCGTTCGGGTGAGCGAGTTATTCACATTCGGGTAGTTGTCCACAGGCTTCAGCGGGATTTCGGCAGCGCGTGGATCGTGAGGAGCGGCCAGCAGAAACTTCTCACGGCAGGTGGTGGTTGCCATGTCCCGTTCCTCCTCACGTTCCTCGCGCTCGTCCGCGACTCCGAGTCCGGTCTCGACGAGCTCGACTTCGGGCCCGACTCCGCGTTCGAGCCCGAGTCCGCGTTCGACCTACCGTTCTCTCGTCAGCCGTCCTTCGGACCCTCCCCTCTTCCCGCCCGTGCCGGTGCCCGCGCCGGTGGCCGCCGCGCCCGCTCCGTGCGGGGTGCCGGCGTTCGATCCGCTCCGGGTGCGGGGCGGCGGGCATCGCCTGCGCAGGGCGCTGCTCCGGCGCCGGCGTTCCATGGCGGCGGGACTGGCCGTGACGGCTGCCGCGCTGGCGGCGTCGGGTGCGGGCGGTCCCGGCGTGGCGGCCGGGGCGGAGGAGCGCGCCGAGGCGGCGGCCCGCGCGGCGGCCGGAGGCGCGTCCGGTGCGGGTGCTCAACCGGACGCGGAGAAGGTGGAGTTGGTCGTCGCCCCGGTGCGGATCGCCGATGTGGAGACGGCGCGGCTGCTGCGTCACGGCGACCGGGTGGATGTGATCGCCGCCGCCTCCCACTCCCCCTCCGGCGCGGAGTCCGATGCCCGGGTGGTCGCCAAGGGAGTGATGGTCGAATCCATCCCGCGGGCGTTGGAGAACGCCGCAGAGGGCGGTGCGCTGGTCCTGCTGACCGTCGAGCGTGACGTGGCGGCGGAGTTGGCGGGCGCGAGCACGAACTCCCGACTGGCGGTGACGCTGTGCTGACCCGCCTCGCGTCCGGCGGCCGGGCTGCCGCGCCCCTGATGTCGACCCGCGCTCCTCGCCGTCGTACTGATGAGCAGACTGGTCACACCAAAGCATGGGCGGATTGGACAGCCGGGGCGCGAGTTGCTCATGGTGTCAGGGCGGTCGGCGGTCCCCACGGCTGTCCCCGTCCTGATCCCCATGGCACAGACGAAGAAGGGCTCACAGGTGAGCAACGACAAGGAGAGCGTGCTGGAGGGCTTCAAAGCCTTCCTGACGCGTGGCAACGTGATCGACCTCGCGGTCGCCGTGGTCATCGGCGCCGCCTTCACCAACGTGGTGAACTCCCTGGTGAAGGGCGTCATCAATCCGGTCGTCGGCGCGTTCGGGACCAAGGATCTGGACCGCTACACCTCGTGTCTCCAGTCCCCGTGCAAGACGAACGCGGCGGGCGATGTGGTGTCGGGCATCCCGATCATGTGGGGGACGGTGCTCAGCTCGACGCTCAGCTTCCTGATCACCGCCGCCGTCGTCTACTTCCTGATGGTCCTGCCGATGGCGAAGTACCTCGCCAGGCGTGCCAGGCAGCAGGCCGCCAAGGAGAAGGTGGAGGAGATCATCGAGGTGAGCGAGCTGGAGGTGCTGAAGGAGATCAGGGACGCCCTGGTCGCTCAGCAGCGCGTGCCGGGACAGGGGCAGGGACAGGGCCAGAGCGCCCTGTAAGGCCCTTCCGGTCGCCGTCCGGGCCGCTGACGCCGTCGCCGCCTCTACGGCCGGTGTGCGTGCGGTCGGTGCACGTGCGGGCGGTGCGGGTTCGCCCGGGGCGCGTTCGCCCGGGGCCGGGGCGGGGCGCGTGCGCGGGGGCGGGCTCGCGGCGCTCGGATCGGTCAGATGTGGTGCGGCGGCTTCTCGTCGAGGAAGCGGGCCAGATCGGCGGCGCTGTCGCCGCTCGTGGCCGCGCGTTCGCCCCAGCCGGTGTCCGTGTCGTCCGAGGACCGACGGTCCAGCGGGTCGTCGAAGACGAGCGGGGGCGTGGGCCGGCCCGGCTTCGGCGGGGCGGGCTCAACGGGTGCCGGCCGCTGTGGGGCGGGGTGCTGCGGGTCCGTCCCGGAGTCGCTCGGTCCGGGGGTGCGGGCGGTGCTCATGCGTCCAGGGTACGGGGGTGGGCGCGGCGGACGGGGTGGTCCGCCGTGGCGGGGGTCCGGCCTCGTGGTACGCATGGGATCCATGGCACTCAATGACGCACTGACGGATGTGGCGGGGATTCGGGTCGGGCACGCGCGGGTGGCCGGGGACCGGGCGCTGAGCGGTACGACGGTCGTTCTGGCGCCGGAGGGCGGGGCGGTCGCCGCCGTGGACGTACGGGGCGGTGGTCCGGGCACACGGGAGACCGACGCGCTGGATCCGCGCAATCTGGTGAGCCGTGTCGACGCCGTCGTGCTCACCGGCGGGAGCGCGTACGGGCTCGACTCCGCCTCCGGGGTGGTGGCGTGGCTGGAGGAGCGGGGGCGGGGGGTCCGGGTCGGGCCGGACCCGGACCAGGTGGTGCCGGTCGTCCCGGCCGCGTGCGTCTTCGATCTGGGGCGCGGCGGCGACTGGCGGGCCCGTCCCGACGCCTCCACGGGCCGTGCGGCGGCCGAGGCGGCGGCGGACACGGAATCGGGGGCGCCCGTCGCCGAGGGCGGCGTGGGTGCCGGGACCGGGGCCGTGGTGGGGCAGCTGAAGGGCGGGATCGGTACGGCGAGTGTGCGGCTGCCGTCCGGGATCACGGTCGCGGCGCTGGTCGTCGCGAACGCGGCGGGGTCCGCGGTCGATCCGCTGACCGGTGTGCTGTACGGGCGGTACTTCGAGGGCCGTCCGGGCTATCCCTCGGACGGGGTTCATGAGGCCGCTCTCGCGCGTCTCGCCGAGGTGCGCGAGCGCGAGGGGCGGCCTCCGCTGAACACCACGCTCGCCGTCGTGGCGACCGACGTCGACCTCTCCAAGGCCCAGGCGCAGAAGCTCGCGGGGACGGCGCACGATGGGATCGCGCGCGCCGTCCGTCCCGTACATCTGCTCAACGACGGCGACACGGTCTTCACACTCGCCACCGGCGAACGCACGCTCGACGCCGGGAACCCGCTTGCGCTCAACGAGGTGCTTGCGGCCGGGGCCGACGCCGTGACCAGGGCCATTGTGCGGGCGATGATGGCGGCGGAGGGTGTGGAGGGGCCGGGCGGTACGTTCCCCTCGTACGCGAATCTGTACGGCACGGACTGACCGACGGCGCAAGGGACTTGAGGGGGGCTTGAGGAACTTGTCGTGCGCCCCCAATCGTTTAACCGAACTTGGGGCGCAATGTCAGTCCCAGGGGCTACGTTATGCAATCACCAAGTGACATGTGGCGACGGCCTGGAGACCCACCTTGAACGATCCGTATGAAACAAGCGAGACGCATCTCGAGCGTCTTCTGGGTCGGGCACTCAACTCCTTCGATCTGCCCGACACCGTGATCGAGCGGCTTGACTCCGCTCTGGCGCACGCCAGTTCATTGCGGTCCTCGCACCACAGTGCGGGACTGCATCGCGAGACCTACCGGCATACGTATCTGCTCGCCGACAGCACCGCCCTCACCCTCTGGGAGCTGGTCCACAACACCGGGCGCGACGGCGCCGAACAGCATGAGCTCTACACCGACGAGTACGAGGTGCGCCTCGCCGCCTCCCGGCTGCGACGCCCTCAGCGGAAGGACGGCGACGAAGCCGCCGTCACCTCCGTGGACGCCTTCGATCCCACCGCCGACTCCGACGCCCTGTTCGAGTCCCGTTTCGAGTCGGGCCTCGGGGTCAGTCTCGATCCGAGCTTCGAGTCCGACCTCGCGGCCGATCTCGAACTGCTCAGCGGCCTGCTGACAGCGCCTCAGACACCGCTTCCCCGGGTGTACCTCCCGGACAACTCCGCCGACCACGCCCGCCGGGTGCTGCGCCGCGCGGAGAACGTGGACCGGCCGGGCGAGGAGGTCGCGGGTGCGCTGCGGGCCGCCTTCGCCCACCAGATCACCCAGGTGTTCGGCCGGAACGGTCATGTCGAGGGGAAGGACGCGGGGTTCACGCTCTACGAGCACGCGTTCCTGCTCCTGGACGGCACGGAGACGAGCCTGTGGGAGGTCGAGCACACGGCGACGCCCGACGGTCGTCATATGTGCGAGGTGTACGCCTCGCAGAGCGCCGCGCGCGAAGCCATGGAGCTCCGCGCGCGGGGGCAGGTGAGTGGCTGAGGCGGCCGCTCAGACGGTCACCGGGACCTTGGGCGCGGTCTCGGTCTCCGTACGGGCGCCCGCCTGCCCCTCGGGGTCGTCGGCGCCTTGGCGCCCCATGCCCTTCAGCAGGATGACCAGAGCCGCGCCGACCGCGGTGCCGGCCAGGATCGCGATCAGATAGAGCACCGGGTTGCCGATCAGCGGGAGCACGAAGATCCCGCCGTGCGGTGCCCGGAGGGTGCACTCGAAGAGCATCGACAGCGCGCCCGTGACCGCGCCGCCCGCCATGGCCGACGGGATGACGCGCAGCGGGTCGGCCGCGGCGAAGGGGATCGCGCCCTCGGTGATGAACGAGGCGCCGAGCACCCACGCGGCCTTGCCGTTCTCGCGTTCGGTACGGGTGAAGAGGGCGCCGCGTACGACGGTGGCCAGCGCCATGGCGAGCGGCGGGACCATACCGGCGGCCATCACCGCCGCCATCACCTTCAGGCTGCCGTCGTTGGGGTTGGCGAGGCCGCCGACCGCGAAGGCGTAGGCGACCTTGTTGAGCGGTCCGCCCAGGTCGAAGGACATCATCAGGCCGAGGACGGCGCCGAGGATGATCGCGTTGGTGCCGGAGAGCCCCGACAGCCAGTCCGTGAGGGCCTTCTGGAGCTCGGCGATCGGCTTGCCGACCACCAGGAACATCAGGAAACCGACGACGGCGGAGGAGATCAGCGGGATGACGACGACCGGCATGATGCCGCGCAGCGCGGCGGGCACCTTGATCCGCTGGACGGCCATGACCGTGCCACCGGCGATCAGACCGGCGGCCAGGCCGCCGAGGAAGCCCGCGTTGATGGTGAGGGCGATGGAGCCGCCGACGAAGCCGGGGACCAGACCGGGGCGGTCGGCCATCCCGTACGCGATGTAGCCCGCGAGGACCGGTACGAGGAAGCTGAAGGCGAGTCCGCCGATCTGGAACAGCAGAGCCGCCCAGCTCATGGACTCGGTCCAGACGAAGTGTTCGGCGACGGAGGGCGCCTTGTCGACGGTGTAGCCGCCGATGGCGAACCCGAGAGCGATGAGGAGTCCGCCGGCCGCGACGAAGGGGACCATGTAACTGACGCCGGACATCAGCCACTTGCGGAGCCGGGTGCCGTAACCCTCGCCGGGGTCGCCCGCCGTGTCGACGGGTGAGCCGGTGCCGGCGGGCGCGGTGGTCTCGCCGCGTGCGGCTCGGGCCCGGACCTCGGCGATCAGTTCGGCGGGGCGGTTGATGCCCGCCTTGACGCCGACGTCGACGGTCGGTTTGCCGGCGAAGCGCTCCTTCTCCCGCACCGGCACGTCGTGGGCGAAGATCACGCCGTCGGCGGCGGCGATGACGGCGGGGTCGATCCGGGTGAACCCGGCGGAGCCCTGCGGTTCGACGACCATCTCGACGCCTGCGCCCCGGCCGGCCTGTTCCAGGGCTTCGGCGGCCATATAGGTGTGCGCGATGCCGGTGGGGCAGGAGGTGACGGCGACGATACGGAAGGGGGGAGCGGAGGCGGGGGCGGGAGCGGGGGCTGCTGACGGCGCTTCAGGTTCGGACGCTGCCTCGGGGGACGTGTCGCCGTTGATCAGACGAGCGGTCGCCGCCGGGTCCGTCGCCGCGCGAAGGGCCGCCGTGAAGTCCGGGTCCGTCAGACGGCGGGCCAGGGCCGACAGGATCGTCAGATGCGCGTCGTCGGCGCCCGCCGGGGCCGCGATCAGGAAGATCAGGTCCGCCGGGCCGTCGGGCGCCCCGAAGTCGATGCCCTCCGCCGGGCGGCCGAACGCCAGCGTCGGCTCGGCGACATGCTCGCTGCGGCAGTGCGGGATGCCGATCCCGCCGTCGAGCCCGGTCGGCATCTGCGCCTCACGGGCGGCCACGTCGGCCAGGAATCCGTCCAGGTCGGTTATCCGGCCCAGGGCCACCATGCGTTCGGCCAGCGAGCGGGCCGCGGCTTCCTTCGTCTCTGCGGCCAGGTCGAGGTCGACCAGGTCCGCGGTGATCATGTCGCTCATCGCGGGCTCCTTCGTGCGGAACGGTCCGGGGCGGTGGTCGGGGACGTACGAGTGGACGTACCTGGGGACGTACGGGGAGAGGTCATGAGGCGGGCTCCGAGAGGGGACGGTCCAGGGGGATGTCCGCGGACACGGTGACCGCCCGCGGGTCGAGGTCCGCGGGCGACGGCATCACGCTGCCCGGCAGTTGGACGGCCGCCGCGCCGTGGGCGACGGCCGAGGCGAGCGCCCCCGGCCCGGTGCCGCCCGCCGCCAGGAAGCCGGCCAGCGAGGCGTCGCCGGCGCCGACGTTGCTGCGGACGGCCGCGACCCGCGCGAAGCCGAAGTGCGCACCCGCGCCGGAGACCAGGAGCTGGCCGTCGGCGCCGAGGCTGGCGAGGACGGATCCGGCGCCGTACGTGAGCAGTTCCTCGGCTGCCTTCAACGCGTCGCCGACGGTGGCGAGCGGGCGGCCGACGGCGGCGGCGAGCTCCTCGGCGTTGGGCTTGACGACGTCCGGACGCTCCTTGAGCGCGGCCAGGAGCGAGGGGCCCGAGGTGTCGAGCGCGATCCGGGCGCCGGCGGCGTGCGCGCGGGCGACGAGTTCGGCGTACCACCGGGGGCCGAGTCCGCGCGGCAGACTGCCGCAGCAGGCGATCCAGTCCCCGGCGGCGCCGACGTCGTGCGCGCGGAGCGCGGAGAGCAGTGCCTCGGACTCGACGGGGGTCAGTTCGGGGCCGGGCGCGTTGATCTTCGTCAGCGTGCCGTCCGGTTCGGCGAGGGCGATGTTCGAGCGGGTCGCGCCGGCGATCGGCACGGGGGCGACGTCGATGCCCTGACCGGCGAGGAGGTGGGCGACGAGCGCGCCGGGGGCTCCGCCGAGGGGGAGCACGGCGACGGTACGGTGCCCGGCCGCCGCCACCGCCCGCGAGACGTTGACGCCCTTGCCGCCGGGGTCCATCCGCTCGACGGTCGCGCGCAGGACCTCGCCGCGGTCCAGGGCCGGGATCTCGTACGTCCGGTCCAGGCTGGGGTTCGGGGTGACGGTGAGAATCACGCGGCGGCTGCTAGACACCGAGGACCTCGGTCCCCGCCGCCTCGATCGTGGCGCGGACGTCGGGTGCGAGACCGGTGTCCGTGATCAGCAGGTCGACGTCGGCGAGGCCGCCGAAGCGGGCGAAGTGCTCCTCGCCGTGCTTGGCCGAGTCGGCGAGCAGTACGACGCGGCGCGCCGCGCCGACCAGAGCGCGCTTGACGGCCGCCTCGGCGAGATCGGGGGTGGTGAGGCCGCCGTCCGCCGAGAAGCCGTTGGTGCCGAGGAACAGGACGTCGGCGCGGATCTCGCCGTACGCGCGGAGCGCCCAGGCGTCGACGGCGGCGCGCGTGCGGTGCCGGACCCGGCCGCCGACGAGGTGCAGGTCGATGCCGGGGTGGTCGGCGAGGCGCGCGGCGACGGGCAACGCGTGGGTGACGACGGTGAGTTCACTGTCCAGCGGGAGTTCGGCGGCGAGCCGCGCGACGGTCGAGCCGGCGTCGAGGATCACGCTGCCGGTCGTGGGCAGTTCGGCGAGGGCGGCACGCGCGATGCGGTCCTTCTCGTCCGCGGCGGTGGACTCGCGTTCGGCGAGGTCGGGCTCGAAGTCGAGGCGGCCGGCGGGGATGGCGCCGCCGTGCACCCGGCGGACGAGGCCGGCCCGGTCGAGCGCCTTGAGGTCGCGCCGTACGGTCTCGGCGGTGACCTGGAACTCCTCGGCCAGCGACAGCACGTCGACGCGTCCGCCTTCACGGGCGAGGCGCAGGATCTCTTGCTGGCGCTCCGGTGCGTACATGTGGTTTCAGGTCCGTTCGATGCCCGAGTCTGTGGTTTCGGGGTTACCGTACGGGCCGAGGTCGCAGAAGTAAACACATATGGGCAGGGGACAGCCGGGAGGTGACCGCTTGAGGACGCGGGACGGCCGGCGAACGCCCGGGCGAGGAGCTGGGCGGCGTCGGCGTCGTACCGGCCCCCGGGACACGGCCCGGACCGGGCAGGGCCGGACCAGGCCGGACCAGGCCCGCCGAGAATGTCCCCGCCGCCGAACCGCGCCTGACCGGTGGGGATACGCCTCCGCCCCGGGGGCGCTCCCCCGGGGCCGGACGTCCGCGGTTCCACTCCCGGATGCGAACCGCGAGCGCGGCCGGGCGTTCCGCGCCCAGGCTCCCGGGGCAGCCCGTCAGGCCGCCGACGCGCGCTCCGCGTTCCGTCGCCTCGGGAGCGCGAACATCAGCAGGAAGATCCCCACCAGCACCGCCGCCACCCACAACAGCGCGTTCTGGAAACCGTCCGCGAACGCCGTCGACACCGCGTCCGGCGGCGTCGCCCGGCTGTCGTCGACCACCCCGAAGAAGACCACCGACACCAGGCCCAGCCCCAGCGCGGTGCCCATCTGCTGCACCGTGTTGATCAGTCCCGACGCCGAACCCGAGTGCTCGCGCGGGACGTCCGACAGCACCGCGTCCGTCAGGGGCGCCACGATCAGGCCCATCCCCACACCCATCACCACCAGCGGCGGCGTCATCTGCCAGGACGTGATCTCCGCCCCGTACCGCCCGGCCTCCCAGACGTAGATCAGTACGCCCACGGTCATGGTCAGCGCCCCGGCCTGGAGGACCTTGCGGCCGAAGCGCGGGACCAGCTTCTGCACGGAGAGCGCCGCCGCCGTGGACACGGCGATCGAGAAGGGCACCCCGGTCAGCCCGGCGCGCAGCGGGCTCCAGCCGAGACCGATCTGCATGTAGAGCGTCCAGACCAGGAAGAAGACGCCCAGGGCGACACCGAAGGTGAGCTGGACGGCGATGCCGGCGGCGAAGCTCTTGGCCTTGAAGAGGGACAGTTCGACGAGCGGCGACCCGTCCTTGCGGCTCTTCACCTTCTCGTACGCCACGAACGCGGCGAACACCAGCACGCTGCCCGCCATGCACAGGTGCCCCCAGAGCGGCCAGCCGAGCTCGCGGCCACGAGTGAGCGGGTAGATCAGCATCAGCAGCGCGCCGGTCACCAGGACGACGCCGACCACGTCGAGCCGCAGGGCCTTGGGCGCCTTGGACTCGGTGATGAACTTACGGCCCAGGATCACTCCGGCGACACCCACGGGCAGGTTGATCAGGAAGATCGGGCGCCATTCGAGCCCGAAGAGATTCCACTGGGTGAGCAGCGCGCCGAGCAGCGGTCCCGATACGGCGCCGAGGCCGACGATCGCGCCGAACATGCCGAAGACCTTGCCGCGTTCGTGTGCCGGGAAGGTGACATGGACGATCGCCAGCACCTGAGGCACCATCATCGCGGCCATCGCGCCCTGGAGAAGACGGGAGGCGACGAGCATCTCGGGGTTCGCGGCGAAGCCGCAGAGCGCCGAGGCGAGCGTGAAGCCGGTGATCCCGAAGAGGAAGAGGCGCTTGCGGCCGTAGATGTCGCCGAGCCTGCCGCCCGTGATCAGTCCGGCGGCGAAGGCCAGCGCGTATCCGGCGGTTGTCCACTGGATGGCGCCGAAGCTCGCGGAGAGGTCCCGCTCGATGCTGGGGATGGCGATGTTGACGATCGTGACGTCGACCAGGTCCATGAAGGCCGCGGTCATGACCACGGCCAGCGCGAGCCAGCGCCGGCGGTCGCCGGGCCCGCCGGCGGAGGTCGTGGTGGTGTCGATGGCCGTATCGGCTACGGCGACTGGAGAAGTCATGCGAGAAAGCTAGGCAGCATATGGGTCAGGTCATGTCCTAGATGACTGCCACCCTGGAACGTATGACGGACACCCCGGCACGACTTCTGAATCTGCTGTCGCTTCTCCAGACACCGCGCGAGTGGCCGGGCAGCGAGCTGGCCGCGCGTCTTGAGGTCAGCGGGCGCACGATTCGCCGTGACATCGACCGGCTCCGCGATCTGGGCTATCCGGTGGAGGCCACCAAGGGGGCGGTGGGCGGGTACCGGCTGGTCGCGGGCGCGGCCATGCCGCCGCTGCTGCTGGACGACGAGGAGGCCGTGGCCATCGCGGTGGGGCTGCGGGCCGGTGCGGGGCATGCCATCGAGGGCGTGGAGGAGGCGGCCGTACGGGCGTTGGCGAAGCTGGAGCAGGTACTGCCCTCGCGGCTACGCCGCCGGGTCTCCACGCTCCAGGCCGCGACGGTGCCGCTGCTCATCCGGGGGGACGCCGCCAGTGTGGACCCGCGGACGCTGACGGTCATCGCCTCCGCGATCACCGGTACGGAGCGGCTGCGGTTCGGCTATCAGGCGGGGGACGGCGCGCGGACCAAGCGGCAGGTCGAGCCGTACCGCCTGGTGTCGACGGCCCGGCGCTGGTATCTCGTCGCGTACGACCTGGGGCGGGACGACTGGCGTACGTTCCGTGTCGACCGGGTCGCCGACGCGTTCGCGACGGGGGCCCGCTTCACGCCGCGTGAGCTGCCGACGGGCGACGCGGCGGAGTTCCTGGCCAGCTCGATGGCGCGGTCGCAGCCTCAGGTCGAGGTGGACGTGACCTTCGCGGCGCCGGCGGACTTCGTGGCGACGCGGCTGCCCGCCTCGCTGGGCGTGGCGGAGCCGACCGGCCCGGACAGCTGTCGGCTGCGGACCCGCGCGACGGACTCGCTGGAGTGGCTGGCCCTGCGACTGGCCCTGGTGGACTGCGAGTTCACGGTCCATGGGCCGTCGCGCCTGATCGAGCACGTCAGTGCGCTGGGCGGCCGGCTGACCCGTGCGGCGGAAGAGTCGCCGGGGACCGGGGGCGCGTGAGCCGCAACCCGGCGCGGACGAGCGGGCCGCACCCGCCGCACGGCACACCGAGGGCCACGACATGAGAGAGTCCCGGCACCCCGGAGAGGGGGTGGGGTGCCGGGACTCTCTTCGGCCGGGGCCTCACGCCGCCGCGTCGAAGCCCACGTCGTGCGCCATCTTCTTGAGTTCGAGAAGGGCGTGCTTCTCGATCTGCCTGATCCGCTCCCGGGTCAGGCCGTGCTGCTTGCCCACCTCGGTGAGCGTCCGCTCCCGGCCGTCCTCGATGCCGTAACGCATCCTGATGATGGAGGCCGTGCGGTTGTCCAGCTTGCCGATCAGCTCCTCCAGCTCCTCGCTGCGGAGCAGCGTGAGGACGGACTGCTCGGGCGAGACCGCCGAGGTGTCCTCCAGCAGATCGCCGAACTGGGTGTCTCCGTCGTCGTCCACCGACATGTTCAGGCTGACCGGGTCACGGGCCCAGTCCAGGACGTCGGTAACCCGCGCGGCGTTCGAGCCGAGCTCGGCCGCCACCTCGGAGGGCTCCGGGTCGCGCCCGTTCTCCCGGTTGAACTCGCGCTGCACCCTGCGGATGCGGCCGAGCTCCTCCACGAGGTGGACGGGCAGCCGGATCGTACGTGACTGGTCCGCTATGGACCGGGTAATGGCCTGGCGGATCCACCAGGTCGCGTAGGTGGAGAACTTGAATCCCTTGGCGTAGTCGAACTTCTCGACCGCGCGGACCAGGCCGGCGTTGCCTTCCTGGATAAGGTCGAGCAGGGGCAGTCCACTCCGCGGGTAGCGTCGGGCCACGGCTACGACGAGACGGAGATTGGAGCGTATGAAGATGTCCTTCGCGCGCTCACCGGCGGCGACGAGGGCTTCGAGCTCCTCGCGCTCGGCACCGGCGCCCTCGCTCTCCACCGATCCGTCGAGTATCTGCTGTGCGTACACACCCGCTTCGATGGTCTGGGACAGCTCGACTTCCTTGGCGGCGTCGAGCAGCGGCGTACGCGCGATCTCGTCGAGGTACATGCCGACCAGGTCGCGGTCGGCGATCTCCCCGCCCACGGCGCGAACACTGCTTGCCGCTTTCGAACCACCCGTGGTGGTGGAACGACGGGCGACGGCACGGGTTGCCATGCGAGCTCCCTTACTGAGTCGGTCGCGACACCCTCCCGGGTGCCCTGCATCCGTTGGAAACAACGACTGGAATCCGGACAGAATTCCCAAGGTGTGCGGTGATTTTTGTGATCATGCAGTACCCTGTCCCACCCCCGAGGGGACGCATGGTGCCAAGTAGGCGAAAGCGCGCACCTTCACTCTCTTCACAACGTCGGCCGTTGCTGCTTTGTTACCCGGAAGACGGCACACATCGCACAAAGGTTGCTCGGGATGTCCGTTCTGACCTCATTGCCGCAGGTCGGAGCAGTCGAAGCGGGTCGGCGCGGGTCGGCGCAGGCCGACGCGGGCCGCGCGTGAGCGTGCCGCCCAGCAGGCGCTCCACGGCCGCCAGCGCGTTGACGCGGGCCGAGCCGTACGTCACCACCGTGTTGGCCGCCAGCGCGTCCACGGCGTGCGGCCAGCCGGTGAGGACGACCACCGCGTCGGGGCGGCGGGCCACCAGCTCCCGCAGGAGCGCGGTCTCCGCCGCGTCCCGGTGCGGCTCTCTGGCGAGGACGACCAGGGGGCGGTCGGCCGAGCCCCTGAGGGCGGTGTCCGCGCGGACGGCGGCCGGGCCCTCCGCCGGTACGCCGGTGGCGGTCAGGCCCGGCAGGGCCTCGGCCAGGAGCCGGTTCAGATGCGGCGCCCGGGAGCCGGAGGCGTGGTTGACGCGCTGTCGCAGGTCGATCACGTACGGCGGCGATCCGACGGCCACATTGCCGCGTACCCGCAGTGCGGCGCGTGCCACGGCGAGTGGCAGCTCGTCCTCTTTGGGAGGCGGCGGTGTGGCGCGGGCCCGGCCGATCCACGCGGCGAGCTCGCGCGCCCGGTGGCCGGCGTCGGCGAGCCGCTCCGCGGGCAGTACGCCGGTGGCCACGGCGTCGAGGAGGGCGTCACGCGCGGTCCGGTAGGCCCTCTCGGCGGCCTCCGGGCTCTCCGGGTTCCCCAGGCAGAGCAGATCGGCGCCGCCGAGGACGGCCTGGACGCAGGCGGGGCCGAAGCCCGGGTCGAGCAGGACGGCGCCCATGTCGAGCGCGTCCGTGACGACGGCGCCGGTGAAGCCCAGCTCCTCCCTCGCCAGCCGGGTGGCCTCGGGGTTCAGCGACGCCGGGGCGTCCCCGAAGGGGAGGGCCCTGATGTGCCCGGTCATCAGGGCACGGCTGCCGGCCTCGATCGCGGCGGCGAACGGCACCAGGTCGCGCCGTCTCAACAGGTCGAGATCGGCGTCCAGTTGGGGCACCCGCAGATGCGAGTCGACGGCCGTGTCGCCGTGACCGGGGAAGTGCTTGGCGCAGGCCGCGACTCCGGCGGACTGCAAGCCTCGTACGTAGGCGGCCGAGTGTCTGGCCACCAGGGCGGCGTCCGAGCCGAAGGACCGTACGCCGATCACCGGGTTGTCCGGGTCGGCGTTGACGTCCACGTCGGGGGCGAGGTTCAGGCCGATGCCCGCCGTGCGCAGGTCGTGGCCGATGGCGCGGGCGACCCGTTCGGTGACGTCGGTGTCGTCGACCTCGCCCAGCGCGGCGTTGCCCGGGTAGGAGGAGCCGGTCGCCGCCTCCAGGCGCGTGACGTCGCCGCCCTCCTCGTCACTCGCGACGATCAGGTCGGCGCGGCGGGCGAGAAGAGCGGCGGAGAGGGCCTCGGCGGTCTTCGGGTCGGGCACGTTGTGCGCGAAGTACACGACGCCCGCGAGCCCGGCGTCCACGGCGTCGAGCAGCCACGGGGGCGGCGCGGTGCCGTGGAAGCCGGGCAGCAGCACGGCGTTGACCAGCCGCGGGGTCCCGGAGCCCGAGGGCGCCGGGCTCATCCCTTGACCGCCCCGGCCGCCAGCCCGGAGGCCAGCCGGCGCTGCACGATGATGAAGAAGACCAGCACCGGCAGGGTGATGAGGGTGGAGCCGGCCATGACCGGACCCCAGGACGTGGAGTTCTCGCCGAAGAACTGGAACAGCCCGACGGCGGCCGTGTACTTGGACCCGTCCTTCATGAAGGTGTACGCGAAGACGAACTCGTTCCACGCGGTGATGAAGGCGAACACGCTGGTGGCGACGAGACCCGGCGCGACCAGCGGCAGCAGGACGGACCAGAACATCCTCGGCCACGAGCAGCCGTCCAGATACGCGGCCTCCTCGACCTCCTTGGGCACCGTCGCGACGAAGCCGCGCAGCGTCCAGATCGCGAAGGGCAGCGACAGCGCGATGTAGACGACGGTCAGCCCGATGAGACTGTTCAGCAGCTCGTAGTCCCTCATCTGTAGGAAGAGGGGGATGACGAGCGCCTCCAGCGGCACCATCTGCACGATCAGCACCATGATCAGTACGGAGGTGCGGAAGCGGAACCGGAAGCGCGCGACCGCGACGGCGGCGAAGAGCGCCAGCAGCCCGGAGACCAGGATCGTGCCGAGTCCGACGAGCATCGAATTGGTCAGGAACCGGCCGAAGTTGCCGCGGTCGAAGATGTAGCTGAAGTGCTCACCGCTGATCCCGCTCGGCAGGACGTCCGATCCACGGGTGATCGCGTTGGGGTCGAGCGCGGTGCTGACCATCCAGTACACCGGGAACAGCGTGAAGACCAGCAGCGCGAACACCGCGACAGCGAGCCCGATCCGCCCGGCGGTCGTCGTGCGCGTCACAGCTCGTCACTCTCCTTGAAGAGGGTTCGGATGTAGACGATCGTGATCAGCAGCAGGAGCAGCGTCAGGAGTACGGCGGTGGCCGCCCCGGCGCCGTAGTCGTTCAGGGCGAACGCCTGCTGGTAGGACCACACGCCCAGGTTGAGGACCTCTTCGTTGCTGCCCGCGCCGCCCGGCATCAGATAGATCTGGGTGAAGACCTTGAAGTCCCAGATCGTCGACAGGATGGTGACGACGAGGAAGATGGGCTTGATGGTGGGCACGGTGATCTTCCAGAACCGTTCCCAGGCGTTCGCGCCGTCGATCATCCCCGCCTCGTACAGCTCCCTGGGGATGGTCAGCAGCCCCGCGAGGACGGTGATGGCGACGAACGGGAAGCCGTGGTGCACCACGTTGAGGGTGGCGATGGCGTAGAAGGAGAGCCGCTCGGTGAACCAGTTCGTGGTCTCGGGGTCGATGAGCCCGAGCGAGCCGGCGAGCTGGCTCATCATTCCGTCGCCCGCCGAGAAGAGCCACACCCACACATAGGTGCCGGTGACCGCGGGCATCGCCCAGGCCGCCATGATCGCGGTGGAGCAGATGACCCGCCAGGTGGTGCCGAGCCGCTGGAGCAGGAGCGCGGCAAGGGTGCCGAGCGCGACGGTGAGGGCCACACAGGCGACCGCGAAGAAGGCGGTGTTGGGCAGCACGGTGCGCCACAGGTCGCCGTCGGTGAGCAGGGCCTTGTAGTGGTCGAAGCCGGTGTACGTGCCGACGCCGCCGCCGAACTTCACCTCGTAGTCCTGGACGGACAGGACGCCGACCTTGACCAGCGGCCACAGCAGCAGCCCCGCCAGCACCACGAGGGACGGCAGGAGCAGCAGCCAGGGGCGGGTGGTACGGGCGAGCTGCTTGCGGCGCAGCGTCGGGCTCGGCCGCGGGGCGCGTGGCCGCGACGACTTCACGGGGGAAGTCGTCGCGGCCACGTCGTCGTCGTGCGCCGAGTCTTCGATGAGCGACTCAGGAGGCAAAGATCTTGTCCATCTCCTCGGCGGCCTGGTCCGCGGCCTCCTGCACGGTCTGCTTACCGGTGAGGATCGACTGCACCATCTTCGTGACGACCTGCGTGGCCTGGATCTGGCCGTACGCGGGGGTCTTCGGGACGGTCGCGCCGGCCTCGGTCATCTGCTTGGCGAAGGGGGCGACGAGCGGGTCCGCCTTCGCCTGGACCTCCTTGAGGAGGGAGTTCTGACCGGGGAAGTAGTTCGTCTGCTCGGCCCACTTGGTGGCGAACTCGCCGGTGGTGACCATCTTGACGTACTCCCAGGCCAGGTCCTGGTTCTCGCCCTTGAAGGTGGAGAGGTAGGAGCCGCCGAGGAAGGACCTGCTCATACCGCCGGTCTCACCCGGGATGGGCGCCGCGGCGAGCTTGCCCTCGAGGTCGGGCGCGGCTTGGACGAACGACTTGGGCGTCCAGTTGCCGGAGAGGGACATGGCGATCTTCCCCTTCTGGAAGTCGGTCGCCACCTCCTTCTCGGTCCAGGTGGTGACCTTCGCCGGGGACAGCTTGTCCTTCTTCGCGAGGTCGGTGTAGAAGGTGATGCCCTTGACCGCCTCGGGGGAGTTGATCCCGGACTTCCACTTGCCGCCCTCCTCTATGGCCAGTTCGCCGCCGGCGCCCCAGACGAAGGGGGTCGCGAACATCTCCGCGCCGCCCGCGACCGGGAAGGGGATCATGCCCGGCTCCTTCTCCTTCAGGACCAGCGCGGTGTCGCGCAGTTCCTTCCAGGTGGTCGGAGCCTTGAGGTTGTGCTTCTCGAAGATGTCCTTGCGGTAGAGGAGGCCGCGGACACCGGCGTACCAGGGCATGCCGTACTGCTTGCCGTCCAGCGTGCCCGCGTCGGCGAGACCCTCGACCAGGTCGTCGTTGAGTCCGGAGTCCTTCACCTTGTCGGTCACGTCCACGAGGCCGCCGGTCTCGGCGAACTGCGGGATCCAGGTGGTGCCGACCTCGGCGACGTCGGGGACCTGGCTCGGTCCGCCCTCGATCGCGGTGGTGAACTTCTTCTGCGCGGTGGCCCACTGCTGGTACTCGACCTTGACCGTGGCGCCGGTCTTCTTCTTGAAGGCCGCCGCGACCTCGTTGAAGAAGGGCTTGGGGTCCGGGTTGGTCCCCTCCATGATCCATACGGTCAGGGTCTTGCCCTTGCCCGACGTTTCGCCGCCGTCCCCGCCCGAGTCCCCACTGCCACAGGCAGAGAGTCCGAGCGCCATGGTGACGACAAGGGCCCCGATGACATGTTTCCGCATGGCCGCTCCCTAACAGGATGTCTAGACCATCAGGAACGTACGGAGGCCGGAATGCCCGGTCAAGTGACATTGGCCGGGGGATGTCGAACCGTTGCCTATCTGAACCCGTCTGCCATTGGGCGTACCTCTGGCGGAGTACGGCACGTAAACGGACGGGTCGGGCGGGGCGGGCGGGCCGGGGCGGACCGGCGCGTATCAGCCGAACTGGACCGACCGTTTGGCCAGCCCCATCCAGAATCCGTCGATCACGTTCCGTACGCTCCCCCACTCCTCCTCGGCCGCGCCGAGTGTCACGAACAGGGGCGCGAAGTGCTCGGTACACGGATGGGCGAGCGTCCCGGCGGGCGACTTGTGGGTGAAGTCGAGCAGCGCGTCGATGTCCTGCGCGGCCAGCGCCTCCCGGCCCCAGGCGTCGAACTCGGCGGACCAGCCCGGCACTCCGTCACCCACATGGCGTAGCGCGGCAAGGTTGTGGGTGAAGAAGCCGCTGCCGACGACGAGGACGCCCTCGTCCCTGAGCGGGGCCAGTTTGCGGCCGATCGCGAGGAGTTGGCGGGGGTCGAGCGTCGGCATGGAGATCTGGAGGACGGGGATGTCGGCGCCGGGGTACATCTCGACGAGCGGGACGTACGCCCCGTGGTCGAGCCCCCGGTCGGGGACGCGCTGGACCGGGGTGCCGGGGCCGCGGAGCAGCTTCTCGACGGAGTCGGCGAGGGCGGGGGCGCCGGGGGCGGCGTACCGGACCTGGTAGTAGTGCTCGGGGAAGCCCCAGAAGTCGTACACCAGCGGCAGGGTCTCGGTGGCGCCGAGGGCGAGCGGCGCCTCCTCCCAGTGGGCTGAGACCATCAGGATCGCCCTCGGGCGCGGCAGGTCTGCGGACCAGGCGGCGAGCTGTCCGGGCCAGAGGGTGTCGTCGGCGAGGGGCGGAGCACCGTGGGAGAGATAGAGGGCGGGCATGCGCTCCGCTGTGCTGGTCATGGCGTCTCCCTGCCGGTGGGGGTCCGGGCGGTCCGTCGGATCTACTTGAACCTTAAAGCACTTACCGAGTCGGACCTTACGGGTATCTAGTTCAACTTTCAAGAAGCACTTAGGGTGGAGACATGGAGAGCGACGGACAGCCACGCTGGCTCAGCACCGAGGAGCAGGGCGTCTGGCAGGCGTACCTCCAGGCCACGACGTTGCTGGAGGACCATCTGGACCGCCAGTTGCAGCGCGACGCGGGGATGCCGCACATCTACTACGCCCTGCTCGTCCATCTGGCGCGGGCGCCGCACCGGCAGATGCGGATGACCCAGCTGGCGAAGAACGCCAAGATCACCCGCTCCCGGCTCTCGCACGCGATAGCCCGGCTGGAGAAGAGCGGCTGGGTGCGCCGCGAGGACTGCCCCTCGGACAAACGGGGGCAGAACGCGATCCTGACGGACGAGGGCGAGGAGATGCTGAAGCGCTCGGCGCCCGGCCATGTCGCCGCCGTCCGCCAGGCGATCTTCGACCGGCTCAGCCCGCAGCAGGTCACCCAGCTCGGCGAGATCATGCGCCTGATGGCACACGGCCTCCAGCCGGAGGGCTCGGACGCGGACCTCCCCTGGCGCCGCTGAGGAGTAGCGGGGCGGGGGCGTCCTGAGGGCGTCGGCGGTCCGTCCGGCCCGGGCCGCAGGGTCGTCGGGCAGCCGTTCGGGCCGGGATCCGATCGGGTCCCGGCCCGTGAGGCCGTCACGTGCCCGTCGGGCCCCGGGCCTGGTGGCGGCGGGGACCGACGCGGCGGATCGTCAGTGCATCGATACCGGGATCTTGACGTCGTCCGAGAGGCCGTCCGCACCCTCGCCCTTGGCCACCTGCGTGCTCCCCGGCCGACCGGTGTTGATGAAGGTGAAGGCGATACCGGCCGCGATGACCAGGATGCCCACCGCCCACCAGATCGCGCTCGCGTACCCGTGCACCATCGCCTGGAGCTCCAGCAGCTTCGGGTTGTTCGCACCCGCCGAGTTGGCCGCGACGTACGCGGTGGTGGCGGAGGCGGCCACGGTGTTCAGCAGCGCCGTACCGATGGCGCCGCCGACCTGCTGCGAGGTGTTGACCATCGCCGAGGCGACACCCGCGTCACGCGGCTCGATGCCGTGCGTCGCGAGGGACATGGCCGGCATGAAGGCCGTACCCATGCCGAGGCCGAGCAGCAGCAGCGCCGGCAGGATCAGACCGGGGTACGACGTACCGATCTCCAGCTGCGTCAGCAGCAGCATGCCCGTCGCGCCGACCAGGAAGCCGGGGCCCATCAGCAGCCGCGGAGGTACGCGGGTCATCAGCCGGGCGCCGATCTGCGTGGAGCCCGTGATCATGCCCACGATCATCGGCAGGAAGGCGAAGCCGGTCTTGACCGGTGTGTAGCCCTTCACGACCTGGAGGTAGTAGGTCAGGAAGAGGAACAGACCGAACATGCCGATGATGGCCAGGCCCAGCGAGAGATAGACACCACCGCGGTTGCGCTCCATCAGGACGCGCAGCGGCAGCAGCGGGTGCTTCACCCGCGCCTCCACGGCGACGAACGTGGCGAGCAGTACGGCCGAGATGACGAACATCGCGATGGTCGTCGGGTCCGACCAGCCCTCGGACTCGGCGCGCGTGAACCCGTACACCAGCGCCACCAGGCCCAGCGTGGACAGGAAGACACCGGGGACGTCCAGCGGCGAGCGGTTACGGCCGCCCGCGGGCTCCCGGATCACGAAGTAGGCGCCGGCGGCGGCCACGATCGCGAACGGGATGTTGACGAAGAAGGTCCAGCGCCAGTCCAGGTACTCGGTGAGGAATCCGCCGAGGATCAGCCCGACGGCGCCACCACCACCGGCGATCGCACCGAAGATGCCGAACGCCTTGGCGCGCTCCTTCGGGTCACCGAACGTCACGGCGAGCAGGGAGAGCGCCGCGGGCGCCAGCAGGGCGCCGAACGCACCCTGGAGGGCACGCGAGCCCAGCAGCATGGCCTCACTGGTCGCCGCGCCGCCGACGGCGGAAGCGGCGGCGAAGCCGAGCAGGCCGACGACAAAGGTGCGCTTACGTCCCCACAGGTCGGCGATGCGCCCGCCGAAGAGCAGCAGGCCACCGAAGGCCAGCGCGTAAGCGGTGATGACCCACTGGCGGTTGCCGTCCGATATGCCCAGGTCCTGCTGGGCGGAGGGCAGCGCGATATTAACGATCGTCGCGTCGAGCACGACCATCAGCTGGGCCAGGGCGATGAAGACCAGGGCTTTCCAGCGCTTGGGATCAGGTCCCGACTCGGGGACCTGGGGGTCCGGGAGCCGGGTCTCGGCTGTTTTTGACATGGGTGTGGCCGCCTATGCGTACGAAGAGGTCTGAAGAAGTCATAACGGGCGCGGGGACGCACTGGTCGGCCCTGGGCGCGGGTTACGGGTGAGGGATGGTGAGGGATTACGAGTTCGGGGATTCCGGCCCGCCTGATCGCGGTCGCCGGTCTACGTGGTCGTCAAAGTGGTCAGTGGTCCTCGGGCACACGTCGCCCTCGGAACGTGCTTGGCCTGTCCGGCCTGGATGGTCGACAGAAGTTCTTGGTCCGGGGGGCGGCACCCGTCGTCATCGACGGTGGCGCAGATCCTCCAGAGTCGCCGCCGCACCCGGCAGCTCGGAGCGCGCCGGCGCCTCCAGGCCGTCGAGGAACAGCTGTAGATGCCGGTGCGTGAAGCGGTCGATGTTCAGACAGCCGGTACCGGGCAGCGGACGGGTGAGCTGGGAGAGAGCGACCATCAGGTCACCGACCGCGACGTCGGTGCGCAGCCTGCCGGTCGCGCGCGCCTTCTCCATGAGGCCTTCGACGGCCGCTTCGAGGCGCTCGCGTTCCGCGTGCAGATGAGGGAGGTCCCGGTTGAAATCGCCGGAGAGGAGCGGGCACAGGGCACCGATCCGCTCGTCGGCCGCCGCGTGCACGAAGCGGGTGAGCGCCTCGAACGCGTCGGTCTCCTCGGCCGCCGCCCGCTGCGCCTGTTCCGTGGTGCGCGCCATGACGGAGTGCACCACCTCCAGGACGAGCGTGGAGCGGTCGGGGAAGTGGCGGTAGAGGGTCGCGTTGCCGACGCCGGCGCGGCGCGCGATCTCGTCGAGCGGCACGTCCGGGCCCGACTCCACGAGGATTTCCCGGGCCGCCGCCACGATGCGCTCCCTGTTGCGCAGCGCGTCCGCCCGCGGACGCGGAACGCGGCGCGTAGCGGATTCGGTGGCAACGGCAGTCACGACGGGGTCCTTCCCTCGGTCATACAACTCGGTCGTACATCTGGTCGTACACGCGGTCGTACAACTCGGTCACTCAAGTGGGGAACCGGTCCCCGTTTTCCTTGACACATGTCCAAACGGGGAAGACGTCCCCGGTTATTTCGCGGACTCCTGTGAGCTGGCTCACAAGCCCCGGGCCCCGCTCGCATCGGTCCGGAAAACCCCACGATCGGCGCACCCAGCGAGCGCCGACACGCCGTCCGACGCAGGGTGATCGAACGGAGAGCAGTCAGCACGGACGACTGCCGCTGACCCGAAGGCGGCCGATGAAGCACTCCCGTCGGATACCCGAAACCGCAGGTCGCGGCCGCCACGCCCGACCCCGTCGGCTCGGCACACTCGCCGCGCTCGCCGCCCTGACCCTCGCCGCACTCACCACCGCCAGCGCGACACTCCAGCTGCCGACCCGGGCCTCCGCGGGCCCCGCGTCCACGACCCACGACGCGACGCTCGGACCGTGCCGTATCGCCTCGGCCGTCGGCGTCCAGATGTCCGAGGGCGTTCCCACCCCCGCCGGCTACTCCCGCTCCACCGGAACGGTCCGCGCGCTCAACCTGATGGTCGACTTCTCCGACGCCGAGGGTCCCGGAAGCGCCGCCGACCGGCTCGCGGAGTTCTTCCCGCAGACCTCGCAGTGGTTCCGCACCAGCTCCTACGGGCGGCTGGACTACCGGCCCGAGGCGCCCCTGAAGGACTGGCTGCGGATGCCGCTGCCGTTCGCCGACTACGGGATAGAGCGCGGCGCCCCTTACGAACCCGGCTACCGGCGGCTCGTCGAGGACATCGTCCGGGAGGCCGACCCCGAGGTGGACTTCGGTGAGTACGACCTGGTCAACATCCTCGTCACCCCCAACGCCGGACCCTCGGCGCTCGACACCGTCCTGTCCGTGACGTTCTCCGGCAACGGCGAGGCCCCGAAGGCGGACGGCGTCCCCCTCGCCAACACGTCCTTCGTCTACAGCAGGCAGGACGACGGCTCGGGGTCGTACGGGCGGACGGGCTACCGCGTCCTGCCGCACGAGAACGGCCATGTCTTCGGCCTCCCCGACCTCTACACCCTGGACGGCGGCGGCGCGGTCGGGCACTGGGACATCATGTCCGAGGACTGGGGGGCCAACAACGACCTGCTGGGCTGGCACAAGTGGAAGCTCGGCTGGCTCGACAACGCGCAGATCAGCTGCGCCTCCGCCCCCGGCCGCAGCGAGCACGACCTCACGCCGCTGGCCACCCGGGGCGGTCACAAGCTGGCGTTCGTACCGCTCTCGGAGGACTCCGGGTACGCGGTCGAGGTCCGCACCGCCGCGGGCAACGACGAGGCCGTCTGCAAGCCGGGCGTGCTGATCTACCGGGTCGAGTCCGACGTCGACACCGGGCGCGGGCCGGTGACCGTCTCCGACAGCGCGGAGCGCAGCGGCGGATGTACGCGGCGGCCCAACGTGCACGCGGAGCTGTCGGACGCGCCGTACGCACCCGGCGAGACGTTCGAGGACCGGGAGGGCGGGGTGAGCGTCGCGGTGGTCGGGAAGCTGGGCGACGAGGGCTACCGGGTGCGGATCACCCGGTCCTGAACCGGGTGACCGTGGGGCGGCCGGTCCGGACGTCGTCGGTCCTGAACCAGCCGTCGGGGGTGAACGCCTCGGCGGTGGCGCGCTCGTCACGCCAGTAGGCGTACGGGAGGGACTGGCCGCGCAGCCAGAGCTCCCCCGTGTCGGGGGCCACGCGGGATTCGAGGGTGGGCGGGAGAGCGGGCGCTGGGGCGTGCGTTCCGGCGTGCGGGGGCTCGGGCTCCGTGGGTCCGTCCGCCGTGCCGTCCGCCGTGTTGTCAGTCGTACCGTCAGTCGTACGGTCCAGGATCAGCGCGCCGCCGGCCGCCATCGTGCCGTACACCTCGGTGAGCGCCCGCGCTCCCGAGAACGGTCGGGTCAGCCGCCCGACGGGAGCGGGGCCCAGCCCCGGCAGCTCCCCGCGTCCGAACGCGTCGGCGGCGGCGCCGTAGCGGGCGTCCATCGCGGCCCCCGCCTGTGCGAGATGGGTGGAGACGGCGCCCCTGAGAGGTTCCGCCGCCGACGCGTAGACGATCGTGGCGTCGGACTCCGCGTGGATCTCGATGTCGGGCGGCGCCGCGTACGGGTCGGGGGCGGGCAGGTCCTCGTACCGCAGGGTGAGCCCGGCCGGCCCCTCCGCCTCCGCCGGGCCGAAGACCACGACGCGTACCTCCTCGCGCTCCGCCCACGCCGTGACGGCGGGCAGCCTCTCGCCGTCCACGAACACCACGCCGGGCGCGCTGTGGTCCAGTACACGGCCCAGCTCGTCCGTGGTCCACCCGCCGTCGAGCGGTACGGCGACGAGCCCGGCGAGCTGCGCGGCCCAGAAGGCCGTCTGCCACTCGGGGCGGTCGCCCATCACGACGGCGGCCCGGTCGCCCGGGCGCAGGCCCGGGATGTCCAGCAGGCGGTTGGCCAGCGTCGTCGCGGCGGCGAAGAACTCACCGTACGTAAGGAGGCGGGCGCCGTCACCGCCGAGGAGGAAGGGCCGCTCCCCGTACGCCCAGGTCGTCTCCACGAACTCCCGCAGGGTGCGCGGGCCGTCCGCGTACATCAGCGAGCCGTTCTCGGCCCGTACGACCTCGAAAGGCGCCCCGGGGGCGGTCAGAGCGGCGGTGTCCGGCAACGTACGTCTCGCTTTCTTCGTACTCTCGGGTTGAGTCCATCGAGCGAGGAGCTCCTCTTGCACCACTTGTACGTCAAGGTCTGCGGGCTGCGGAAGCCCGCCGAGGTCGAGGCCGCCGTGGCCGGTGGGGCCTCCGCCATCGGATTCGTCCTCACCACGAGCCCGAGGCGGCTGACCGCCGCCGAGGCCCGCCCGCTCGCCGCGCTCGTGCCGGACGGTGTCGCCAAGGTGGCCGTCTTCCGGGGCGAGCCACTGGAGCAGGTGCGCCGGGCGGCGGCCGAGGCGGGCGCCGACACGGTCCAGCTGCACGGCGGCGAACCGCCCGAGGCGTTCGCCGCGCTGCGCGCCGACGGCTTCCGCCTCATCCGTGCCACCTCGCCGGGGTCGGGGCATCCGCTGACCACGGGCGCGTACGGCGAGGACGTCCTCATCATCGACTCGCCCCGGCCGGGCTCCGGCGAGCGCTGGTCGCCCGAGTCGCTCCCCGAGCCGCCGACGGGGTCGTGGGTCCTGTCCGGCGGTCTCTCGGCGGACAACGTGGTCGACGCCGTGGCGGCGCTGGAGCCGTGGGGCGTCGACGTGTCGAGCGGGGTGGAGAGCAGCCGGGGCGTGAAGGACGTGGCGCTGATCGAGAAGTTCCTGACCGCGGTGGGTGCGCCGGGAGGGCTCGGCGGCGGCCCTCGCTGATCAGCCCTGCCGCCCTCGCTGTCAGTCGCTGTCAGTCGTTGTCAGTCGTTGTCAGTGCTTCGGCTTGTGCTTCCCTTTCGGCTTGCCGTGGGTTTTGGTGTGGGTCTTGGCGTGCGGATTGCCGTGCGGATTGGCGTCGGTCTGCCGGACGGGCCCGTGGTCCGGGTCCGCGTCCGCGCCCGCGTCTGAGGCAGACTCGGTCTCGGGCTCCGGCTCCGGCTGTGAGTCCGGCGGGTGGTCGCCCGGGCCCTGCGTGCGGGCGGCGAGCGGGGTCGGTGACAGGTCCGCGCTCTCCTCACCCGCCTCAAGGAGGGTGTCGGCCGGGCCGACGATGAGCGGGTCGGGCACGCCGAGAACCGCCTCGTCCTTCTTGTCGTAGTCCATCCGCCACAACAGGCTGCGCATGGCCTCCAGCCGCCCGCGCCGCTTGTCGTTGTTCTTGACCACGCTCCAGGGCGCGTGGGAGGTGTCGGTGGCACGGAACATGTCGACCTTCGCGGTCGTGTACGCGTCCCAGAGATCCAGCGACGCGAGGTCGGTGGGTGAGAGCTTCCACTGCCGTACGGGGTCGATCTGGCGGATCGCGAAGCGCGTGCGCTGCTCGTCGTGGGAGACCGAGAACCAGAACTTCACGAGCAGGATGCCGTCGTCGGTGAGCATCCGCTCGAACTGGGGCGCCTGGCGGAGGAAGTGCTCGTACTCGTCCTCCGTACAGAAGCCCATCACCCGCTCGACGCCGGACCGGTTGTACCAGGAGCGGTCGAAGAAGACGATCTCCCCGGCGGCCGGCAGATGCGCCACGTACCGCTGGAAGTACCACTGTCCCGCTTCTCGCTCGGTGGGCTTCTCCAGGGCGACCACGCGGGCACCACGCGGGTTGAGCCGCTCGGTGAACCGCTGGATGGTGCCGCCCTTGCCCGCCGCGTCCCGGCCCTCGCAGACGACCACCACGCGCTGGCCGGTCTCCTTCACCCAGCGCTGGAACTTGAGCAGTTCGATCTGGAGCCTGCGCTTCGTGCGCTCGTACTCACGGCGGCGCATCTTCGTGGTGTACGGGTAGTTCTGCCGCCATGTCTGTATGGGGAGACCGGACTTGTCGAGCAGGACAGGCTGCTCGGGGTTCCGGTCGTCGACGGTCAGCCCGTCGAGCAGGACGCTCGTCTCGGCGTCCTCGTCCTTCTCATCCGCCGGCATGCGGGCGCTCTCCCCGGTAGGCGCCCTTGTCGGTGGCGGCGCCGTCGAACTCCGCGTCGTCCTCGAGAGGCGGAAGGTCGACGGTGTAGTGGGCCTCCAGAAAGAGGTCGCTGTGCTGCGGACGCGAAACGGACTCATCTGCGGTGGGAAGAGGCGCGGTTCGGACGATACGACGCTGAGAGCTCTGCATCCAAGACCATCCAGTGGAGGGAGTCGTACGGGCCGCGCGGCCCATTGCCGGGCGACGGGCTCATCCTTACATAGGGCTCGATCTTGACAAGCGAGCCCAAATGCCCGGTAGCCCCTGAAGGGCGCCCTTGAGCCATGATCGTCCGCGCTCGTCCTTGATCGTGCATGGTCGTCCGTACTCGTGCGTGCTCGTGTGTGGTCGTCCGCGCTCGTCCGTGCTCCCGCGTCATCGTCAGTGGTCGTGCGTCGTCGTGCGTGCTCGTGCGTGCTCGTGCATCGTCGTGCGTGCTCCGACGTCATGGCGCGTGCTCGTGTGTCGTCTCCGGTCGTGGCGGGATGGCCTCCGCCGGGGCGGCGTCAGCCCATCGGTCGGGCGGGGTGGAAGCCGCCCCGGTGACGTTCCAGGACCCGGTCCACCAGATGACCGGCGGCCCCGGTGTAGTGCGCCGGGTCGCAGAGCGTCCTGAGCTCTTCGGCCGACCGCCGGCCGGCCAGGGCGGGTGCCTCGGCCAGGACGTCCGCGAGATGGCGGCCGGTGGTGGCCGCCTCGGCGGAGACCCGGGAGAGCAGCGTCTTCGCCTCGGCCCGGCCGAGTTCCACGGACAGCAGGGCCGCGAGCCGTTCGGAGACGACCAGGCCGCCGGTGAGGTCCAGGTTGGCCCGCATCCGCTCCTCGTGGACGGTCAGGCCGGCGGTCAGCTCGGCGGCGGTGTGCGCGGCGCCCCCGGCCAGCCTCAGACAGTCGCGCAGCGGCAGCCATTCGGCGTGCCAGGCGCCGGCGGGCCGCTCGTCGTCGTGGACGGCGGCCTGCATGAGGGTGCCGACGAGGGAGGGCACCTGGAAGGCGGCGGAGCGGATCAGCGCCGAGAGGGCGGGATTGCGTTTGTGCGGCATGGCGGAGGACGTACCCCGGCCCTCGGCGGCCGGTTCGGCCAGCTCGCCGGACTCGGTGCGGGAGAGGAGCTGGACGTCAACGGCGATGGACCCGAGGGCGGAGGTCAGCAGGGCGAGGGCCGCGCCGAGGTCGGCGATGGGGGTACGGACGGTGTGCCAGGGTACGAGGGGTTCGGCCAGGCCCAGTTCGGCGGCGAGTGCGGCGGGCAGCTCCCGGACGTACCGCCTGCCACCGTCCTCGGGGGCGCCGGGCACATGCAGGAGCGCGTACTCCAGATATCCGGCCATCGTCCCGGCCGCGCCCCCGAGTTGGACCGGCAGCCCCTCGTCCCGCACCCGGCGCAGCCGGTCGCGCGCGTCCAGTACGCCCTGGAGCCACCCCGCCGCCTTGAGGCCGAACGTGGTCGGCACGGCGTGCTGGCCGAGGGTCCGGGCGGCCATGGGACTGTCGCGGTACCGGTCGGCGAGCCGCGCCAGCGCGCCGGCGGTCCGGTCGAGGTCGCCCAGCACGAGGTCCAGCGTGCGCGCGGCGACCAGCATGAGGCCGGTATCGAGGATGTCCTGACTGGTGGAGCCCTGGTGCACGCCGTGCGCGGCCCCGGCGTCCTCGGCGGCGACGAGCGCGGTGAGCTGCCGTACGAGAGGGACGACGGGGTTGGCGGCGCCCCGGGCCTGAACGGCGAGGTCGTACAGATCGAAGTGCTCGACCCGCGCAACCTCCCCGACAACCCGGGCGGCATCCTCGGGCACGGCGCCGAGCCGCGCCTGCACCCGGGCCAGGGCGGCTTCGACGTCGAGCATGGCCTGCACACAGGCCCGATCGCCGGTGGCCCCCTCGGCGGGGGTCCCGGCACGGACGGGTGAGAAGAGCCCGGTGTCGGGACCGGGCCGAGTGCTGCTCATATCTGATTCCTCGTCAGCTGTATTTCGGCGGCGGGGACTTGATGCCGCCCTATGCGTAACGAAGCCGACGCCGGAGGGGACACCGCCGGCGAAACGCCCGGTGCGCAGGGCGGGTTGGACCGGGTCGGCGGGCGCGGAGTTCGAGGGGTTGGGTGGGTGGGCCTATGCGTGGGGTTGGGTCTGGGGTTGGGTCTTGGGGCCTATGCCGGGGGTGGGGTGGGGGTCGTACGTTTCTCATGTCGCCAGCGAGACCGGCCAGGAGGAAGCCGGAAGCGCGGGTGGCACCACAGACTCGTA
>NZ_JBHXRM010000017.1:0-149799 GCF_042716895.1 Streptomyces sp. NPDC058653
GTCTCCGGGCCCCTCCGGGCTTTCCCTTCGGTCTTGCTGTCCTGCGTTTCCGACTCTATCAGAACCTTTCAGGCCCTGATTCCCAGTCGGCGGGAGTGCCTGATAAGTAATCCGCTTTCGCGTTTCCCTTTCGGCGTGTCCACTACGTTAACCGATTCCCCGGGCGACTCATAATCGGGTCGAGCGAGTTCGAATTTCGGCATGCCGAAAGAGAACCCGTCAGGGGCACATGGTAGGTAGTGGATGGCCGCTCCGGGCTGCTGATGAGCAAGACCCGTTCAGAGCGGCTCGGGCTACATTAGGCGTCCGGACCCGGCGCGTCAAGTTGCCCTGCGGCGCGGGGTGTGGGCGCGGTACGGACTCACCGTCGGGTCGCCGTCGATCCAGAACCGCCAGGGGTGCGGGGCTCCTTCGCCGCCCACCCCGGTACGTGGGCCACTGCGTACCTGGTCAAGCGGCGGCGGCGTACCCATGTGGACCGACAGGGGCGTGTCGCCCCCGGTGCAGACGTCCGTGCCGTTCAGGGAGCGGTCGATGTCCAGGCCCGTGGCCAACCGGGCCGGACCTTTGGCCAGTTCCTTGTCGTTCCGGGCCGAGACACGTCGTTTCCGTACCTGCTCCGCCCCCTCCCGGATCTCGCCGGCGCGCAGCAGTACACCGCTCGCCCGGCCCTCCGGGCCGCACACCAGATTCAGGCAGTGCCACATGCCGTACGTGAAGTAGACGTACGCGTGACCGGGCGGACCGAACATCACGCTGTTGCGGTCGGTGCGGCCCCGGTAGGCGTGGGAGCCCGGGTCGATGTCGCCCGCGTACGCCTCCACTTCGGTGAGACGGAGTTCTATCGTTCCTTCAGCCGTGCGGCGCAGGAGGGTTCGGCCCAGGAGGTCGGGGGCGACTTCCAGCACGGGCCGGTTGAAGAAGTCGCGGGGCAGCGGCGTACGGTCGGGGCGCTCGATCATGTCGTCCGAGCGTAGCGGGGGAACCGCCCGCGGTCGTGACGCGTATGTAGAGGTCAGGATCTAGGAGGAGTGACTATGGGCTTCAAGAGGCTGCTCGCGAGCTTGGGCGCCGGCGGCGCGTCCGTCGAGACCGAGCTGACCGAGCTGAACGTCGTGCCGGGCGGGGTCGTCCAGGGCGAGGTGCGCATCCAGGGCGGATCGGTCGACCAGCAGATCGAGGGGCTCTCCGTCGGTCTCCAGGCCCGTGTCGAGGTCGAGGGCGGGGACCAGGAGGTCAAGCAGGATCTGGAGTTCGTCAAGCAGCGTCTCGGCGGTGCCTTCGAGGCGAAGGCCGGCGCGGTCCACGTGGTTCCGTTCGGTCTGGAGATCCCGTGGGAGACGCCGGTCACCAGCATCGGCGGGCAGCAGCTGCACGGTATGAACATCGGGGTGACGACGGAGCTGGAGATCGCCCGCGCGCTGGACTCCGGTGACCTGGACCCGATCAACGTGCACCCGCTGCCGGCGCAGCAGGCCATCCTGGACGCCTTCATCAGCCTGGACTTCCGCTTCAGGAGCGCGGACATGGAGCGTGGGCACATCCGTGGGACGCGTCAGCGGCTGCCGTTCTACCAGGAGATCGAGTTCGCTCCGCCGCAGCGGTTCCGCGGGCTGAACCAGGTCGAGTTGACCTTCATCGCGGACGACCGCGAGATGGACGTCATCCTGGAGATGGACAAGAAGCCGGGCCTGTTCAGCGCGGGCAGCGACTCGTACCGCGCCTTCCAGGTGGGTCTTAACGACTTCCAGGGCACCGACTGGGCCGCCTATCTCAACCAGTGGATCGCGGACGTCGGCGGGCGTCGGAACTGGGCCTGAGGTCCGTACGGCCTTAGTCTCGGCTGCGGAAGGCCGCCGGGCCCGGCGTGGCCCGGCGGCACCGAAGCCGAATCCGGAGGTTCAGTAGTGACCGAGGCGAAGAGGGCTCCACTCCCTCATGACTTCCTCCCGCCCGTGCCGTCCTTCACCGTGGTGAGCGACGACATCGCGCCGGGTGCGGTCCTGAAGGACGCCCAGGTCTTCGCGGCGGGGAACACATCGCCGCAGCTGCGGTGGGAGGGGTTCCCCGCGGAGACCAAGAGCTTTGCCGTGACGTGTTTCGACCCAGACGCGCCGACCGGCAGTGGTTTCTGGCACTGGGTGGTCTTCGACATCCCGGCGTCGGTCACCGAGCTTCCGGCGGGCGCCGGTTCCCGTTCGTTCGAAGGGCTGCCCAAGGGCGCCGTGCAGGCGCGCAACGACTACGGGACGAAGGACTTCGGGGGCGCCGCTCCCCCGGCGGGTGATCCCGCGCACCGTTATGTGTTCTCGGTGTACGCGGTGGACAGTGACGCGCTGGGTCCGGACTCGGACGCCTCGCCCGCCGTCGTCGGCTTCAATCTGCGGTACCACACGCTCGCGCGTGCGCAGCTGATCGGTGAGTACACCGCTCCGGCGGAGAGCTGACCGTTCAGCTGTTGTTTGCCCTGCCCTGGTCTTGGAGAGATCAGAGCAGGGCATTTTTTCGTTGCGGGGGTTATTGGGGTCGTCCTCGGAACTCGGATAGGCGGATATTGCGTTGTCCATCTTGGCGCGCCCGGCCAGAGTTGATCCCAGCCCGCCGTCCGGCGGGGCGGCACACGGGAGGTGGGCGGGATGCGGGACACGCTGGTACTGAATGCGAGCTTCGAGCCGCTGTCGACGGTGACACTCAACCGTGCGGTGGTGCTGGTCCTCCAGGACAAGGCCGTCGTCGAGCAGTCCCACCCGGCTCTTCGGGTGCGTGCCGCCGCGGTGGATCTGCCGGTGCCCCGGGTGATCAGGCTCTGCAGGTATGTACGGGTGCCCTTCCGAAGACAGGCACCGTGGTCGAGGCGTGGTGTGCTGATACGTGACCAGCACCGTTGCGCGTACTGCGGTCGGCGTGCGACGACCGTGGACCATGTGCTGCCGCGGTCGCGTGGCGGTGCGGACAGCTGGCTCAATACGGTCGCCTCGTGTGCCGAGGACAATCACCGCAAGGCCGACCGGACGCCGGAGCAGGCCGGAATGCCGTTGCTGCACGAGCCGTTCGTGCCGTCGCCCGCCGACGCGATGCTGCTGGCGCTGCGGGCCGGTGAGCGGTCGGCGCTGCCGCAGTGGCTGGCGGGGGCCGGCGCGGCGGCGTAGGTCTTGATCAGCGGGTGACGAGCTGGACGATGGCGGCGGTGCCGACGACCACGATCATCGTGCGCATCACGGTGGGTGAGAGTCGTCGGCCGACCTTCGCGCCGAGTTGGCCGCCGATGGCGGAGCCGACGGCGATGAGGACGACGGCCGTCCAGTCGAAGTCCGCCACGAAGAGGAAGAAGATCGCGGCGATGGTGTTGACGATGGCGGCTAGGACGTTCTTGACCGCGTTGAGCCGTTGCATCTCCTCGTCGATGAGCATGCCCATGAGGGACATGTAGATGATTCCCTGGGCGGCGGTGAAGTAGCCGCCGTAGACGCTGGCGGCCATGACGCCTCCGAAGAGGAGCGGTCCGCCGTCGGTCTTGGTGGCGACGTTCTTGCGTGCGCGGTGGCGCTGGACGGTTCTGGCGAGGCGGGGCTGGAGGATCACCAGGACGAGGGCGAGACTCACCAGGATCGGCACGATCGTCTCGAAGGCGGTCGAGGGCAGGGAGACGAGCAGGATCGCCCCGCAGAGGCCGCCGCAGACGGCGGCGGTGCCCAGGCGCGTGATGCGCCGGCGCTGTCCGGTGAGTTCCGCGCGGTAGCCGATGGCTCCGCTGACGGCGCCCGGTATCAGGCCGAGCGCGTTGGAGACGGTGGCGGTGACCGGTGGCAGGCCGGTGGCGAGCAGCACCGGGAAGGTGATCAGCGTGCCCGAGCCGACGATGGCGTTGATGGTGCCGGCGCAGGTGCCCGCGACGAACACGGCGAGCATCTCCCAGATGGTCACGCGACACGTCCCTCGGTGATCGGTGGTTGTTGAACCGATCATGCCCGAGGACGGGACCGTTCCCGTACGACGGGTGGTGCGTCGTACGGGAACGTGACGTACGGATCAGAGGGGGATCGCCCGGCGCGGGCGGGGGCCGTCAGTCGAGCGGTGCCTGCTGGCGGCGCTCCTTGCCGGTGTTGAAGCCCGGTACGCCGGAGCCGAGGTTGTCGAAGGCGCCGCTGAGTCCCTTGAGCGCGTCGCCGATCTCGCTGGGCACGATCCAGAGCTTGTTGGCGTCGCCCTCGGCGATCTTGGGGAGCATCTGGAGGTACTGGTAGGCGAGGAGTTTCTGGTCGGGGTCGCCGGCGTGGATGGACTCGAAGACCGTACGGATGGCCTGGGCCTCGCCCTCGGCGCGCAGGGCCGCCGCCTTGGCCTCGCCCTCGGCGCGCAGGATCGCGGACTGCTTCTCGCCCTCGGCGGTGAGGATCGCGGACTGGCGGATGCCCTCGGCGGTGAGGATCGCGGCGCGCTTGTCGCGGTCCGCGCGCATCTGCTTCTCCATCGAGTCCTGGATGGAGGTCGGCGGCTCGATGGCCTTGAGCTCGACGCGGTTGACGCGGATGCCCCACTTGCCGGTGGCCTCGTCGAGGACGCCGCGCAGGGCCGCGTTGATCTCCTCGCGGGAGGTGAGGGTGCGCTCCAGGTCCATGCCGCCGATGATGTTGCGCAGTGTGGTGACGGTGAGCTGTTCGATCGCCTGGATGTAGCTGGCGACCTCGTACGTCGCGGCGCGGGCGTCGGTCACCTGGTAGTAGATGACGGTGTCGATGTTCACGACCAGGTTGTCCTGGGTGATCACCGGCTGGGGCGGGAAGGGGACGACCTGTTCACGGAGGTCGATGCGGTTACGGATCGAGTCGATGAACGGGACCACGATGTTCAGGCCCGCGTTGAGCGTGCGGGTGTAGCGCCCGAAGCGCTCCACGATGGCGGCGCTCGCCTGCGGGATGACCTGGATCGTCTTGATCAGGGCGATGAATACAAGCACCACCAGGATGACCAGGACGATGATGATTGATGGCATCGCGTTCCCTACTGCCCTTCATACCGAACTGCCGGACTGTCAGATGATCGAGTTTCGCAGAACACGCCTGTCTGTGCGGGGCGTTCGGCCTGGTTGGCTGGGCGGCTCATGTCGCACAGGGGGGCGCGTCGGCCCTCGGGGGGCTCACATCACCACCGCGGTGGCGCCGTCGATCTCCGCGACGTCGACCTTCTCGCCCGGTTCAAAGACCTGTTCGGCGTCGAGGGTGCGTGCCGACCAGATCTCTCCGGCGAGTTTGATCCGGCCGCCGCTGCCGTCGACCCGTTCGACGACCACGGCCTGACGCCCCTTCAGGGCGTCGATTCCGGTGGCCAGGCGGGGAGTTCGGGCGCTCTGTCTGGCCGCCAGGGGCCGTACGACGGCGATGAGCGCGACCGAGACCACCACGAAGACAAGGACCTGTGCCACGATTCCGCCGCCGAGCGCCGCGACGACCGCACCGGCCACCGCGCCCACGGAGAACATCCCGAACTCGGGCATCGCCGTCAGGACGAGCGGTATCGCCAGTCCCACGGCCGCGATCAGCCACCACACCCATGCTTCGATTTCCACATCATCATGGTAGGTGGGCGGGTCCGGTCCGGACAGGGGGTGCGACCAGGTCATTCACGCTGCCCAGGCGCCGTGTTGGCGGTCGGGCGGTGGGATCAGCGCAGGGGGAGACCGCGTGCGGACCAGCGGTCGTCGGTCTGCTCCACGACGAGCGGGAGGCCGAAGCAGAGGGAGAGGTTACGGGACGTCAGCTCGGTCTCCATGGGGCCGGCGGCGAGGACCCTGCCCTGGCGGATCATGAGGACATGGGTGAAGCCGGGGGCGATCTCCTCGACATGGTGGGTGACCATGATCATGGAGGGGGCGTACGGGTCCCTGGCGAGCCGGCCGAGACGGCGTACGAGGTCCTCCCTGCCGCCGAGGTCGAGTCCGGCGGCGGGCTCGTCGAGGAGGAGCAGTTCGGGGTCGGTCATCATGGCGCGGGCGATCAGGGTGCGCTTGCGCTCGCCCTCGGAGAGCGTGCCGAACCTGCGGTCCAGGTACTCGGTCATGCCGAGCCGGTCGAGGAAGGCGCGGGCGCGCTGTTCGTCGACCTCGTCGTAGTTCTCGTGCCAGGTGGCGGTCATGCCGTACGCGGCGGTGAGGACGGTCTGGAGCACGGTCTGGCGCTTGGGGAGCTTCTCGGACATGGCGACTCCGGCGACGCCGATGCGGGGCCGGAGTTCGAAGACGTCGACCTTGCCGAGCTTCTCGCCGAGGATCCTCACCTTGCCGGTGGAGGGGAAGAGATAGCTGGACGCGAGGTTGAGGAGGGTCGTCTTGCCGGCGCCGTTGGGGCCGAGGATCACCCAGCGTTCGCCTTCCTTGACGGACCAGGAGACATCGTCCACCAGAGCGCGTCCGTCGCGGACCACGGATACGTCCACCAGCTCCAGTACATCGCTCATGAGCGCGTTGTCTCCCCATGCAGTCTTGAGATCTGGCATGCGCCTGTGGGCGCAGCTCCACAGGGAAAACCTACGCCACCGGTCCGGCGGTCAACTCCTTAGGTCCGTTCCCTAGGCTGGGGCCATGCTTGACGAACCACGCTCAGGACTGTTGGCGGCCTGGGGAAATGCCCTCCTTGCCGGTTTCGTATCGCCGGACGACGCGGTTGTCGCGATCGTCGGGCCGGACGCGGTGCACCGGGTGGCGGGGCTGCCGGGTGAGGCGGGGCCGGTGGGGCTGACGCTGGCGCTCGGGCGGCTGCGCGCGCTGGGGGTCACCGGGTACCGGGTGGCGCTTCCGGCGCCTGGCCATCCGCTGGGGCTCAGCGGGCCGCCGGAGTTCAACGCCCGGGCGCTGGAGGCGGAGGAGGCGGTCGTCGCCTCGGGGGCGCCGTACGGGCTGGTGCCCGAGGTGTCGGCGGTGGGTCCCGAGGGCGACCGTCATGTCGAGGTGCTCTGGGACTGTCTGTCGGTGCGCGAGGCGCCGCCGGCGGACGTGCCGTCGCTCGGTGAGGCGGAGCGGGAGCTGGCGGAGGCGCTGCGGGACGCGACGGACGCGCTGTCGCGGCTGGATGTCGCGGCGTCGGGGCCGGTGGCGGAGGCGGCGCTGGACGCGTACCGGGCGCGGTCGGAGCGGGGCCGGGAGGTGCTGGCCCCGGGCTATCCGCCGCGTGCGGTACGGGTGCTGGAGCTGGCGCGGCGGGTGGGGCTGCTGGTCGCGCTGGCGCGGGAGCACGGGCACGGCGGGGCGGTGAGCGCGTCGGAGATGGCGGCGCGCGGTGAGTTGCTGCGGCCGGTGGAGCGGGTGTCGCGGCGGGCGCAGGTGGCCGCGTACAACGCGTATGTGGAGGAGATGGAGCGCGGTCCGCGCTGAGCGCGGTGCACACGGAGCCGTCCCGGGTGTGAGGAACGGCACGGCCCCGGTACCCGTCGCTGAGGACGGGTACCGGGGCCGCGGTGCCTGGCGGACGGTGGCGCGGGGGTGACTCAGACGTTGAGGCCGCCGTTGCCGAACGCCGGGTTGAGGACGCCGATCACGTTGACCGTGTTGCCGACCGCGTTCACGGGAATCTGCACCGGGACCTGAACGAGGTTGCCGGAGCCGACGCCCGGGGAGTGGACGGCCTTGCCGTCGGCGTCGGCGTGGGGGCCGCCGGTGGCGAAGGCGGCGCCGGAGCCCGCGGCGACGAGCCCGCCGGCGATCATGGTGAGGGCGGCGGCCTTCTTGAAGTTGTTCATTTTCAGGATCCTCCATAGCAAGGGCCGCGGCGGTACTCCGCGGCACGCCATGGAGAACGCCCGGACACCGTCGGGGATACGCCGTGTGGGGGACATACACCCGACGGTATGAATCTCAGATCGGAATACGACGTTCCGAATCAGCCGGTGATCCCGTGCCGTACGGCCCACAGCGCCGCCTGCGTACGGTCCGCGAGATCCAGCTTCATCAGGATGTTCGAGACATGCGTCTTGACCGTCTTCTCGGAGAGGACGAGCGCGCGGGCGATCTCCCGGTTGGAGCGGCCGTCCGCGATCAGGGTGAGCACCTCGCGCTCCCGGTCGGTGAGCGAGGACCCCCGGCCCTGTCCCGACCCGGGGTCGTCCTGGGCCAGCAGGGCCCCGGCCACCTCGGGCTGGAGCAGGACATGACCGGCGTGTACGGAGCGGATGGCGCCGGCCAGCGCCTCCGGGTCGACGTCCTTGTACACATAGCCGGCGGCCCCGGCCCGTAGCGCGGGCACCACCGTGCGCTGTTCGGTGAAGCTCGTCACGATCAGCACCCTGGCCGGGTTGGCGAGTTCGCGGAGCTTGCGCAGCGCCTCGATACCGTCCGTGCCCGGCATCTTGATGTCCATCAGGACGACGTCCGGGCGCAGCTCCTCCGCGCCCGCGACGCCCTCGTCCCCGTCGGACGCCTCGCCGACGACCTCTATGTCGTCCTGGATCTCCAGGAAGGTGCGCAGCCCGCGGCGGACCACCTGGTGGTCGTCCACCAGCAGGACGCGGATTCTCTTCTCGTCAGCCACCGGGAACTTCCATCTCGATCGTGGTGCCCTGTCCGGGCGCCGATTGCACCGTCAGCCTGCCGCCGACACCGCTCGACCGGTCGCGCATCGAGACGAGCCCGAGGTGGCGGCCGGCCCTGCGCACGGCCCTCGGTTCGAAGCCCTTGCCGTTGTCGGTGATGCTGAGCACCGCGCCCTGGCCCCGGCGGGCGATGGTCACGTCGACCCGTTCGGCGCCGGAGTGCCGCAGCGCGTTGTGGAGCGCCTCCTGGGCCACCCGCAGCATCGCCTCCTCCTGGGAGGCGGGCAGGGCCCGTACCCCGCAGCTGTCGAAGGTGACGTGCGCGGAGTGGGCGCGGTCGAGCACCTGGATCTGGGTGCGGAGGGTATGGACGAGGCCGTCCTCGTCCAGGGCGGCGGGGCGCAGCTCGACGACGGCGGCGCGCAGCTCGTCGGCGGCCTCGGCGGCGAGGTCGGCGACCTGTTGCAGCTCGCCCTTGGCCCGTGCCGGGTCGCGGTCGATGAGGCTGGACACGGCCTGGGCGGTCAGCCGCAGCGAGAAGAGCTTCTGGCTGACGGCGTCGTGCAGCTCGTGGGCGAGCCGTGAGCGTTCCTCGGCGATGGTCAGCTCCCGGCTGCGCTCGTACAGCCGGGCGTTGGTGAGGGCGATCGCCGCGTGCTGGGCGAGGATGCCGAGGAGTTCCTCGTCCTCCTCGGTGAATCCGCAGCCGCCGGCCGGCTTGGGGCAGCGCTTGTTGGCGAGGAAGAGCGTGCCGATCGTCTCGTCGCCGTCGCGGATGGGCAGGCCGATGAAGTCGGACATGTCGGGGTGGGCGGAGGGCCAGCCCTCGAAGCGGGGGTCCTCCTTCACATCGGGGAGCCGCTCGGCGCGCGCGTCGTGCAGCATCGCCGCGAGGATGCCGTGCTGGCGCGGGAGCGGGCCGATGGCCTTCCACTGCGCGTCGCTGACGCCGTCGACCACGAACTGGGCGAAGCCTCCGTGGTCGTCGGGCACTCCGAGCGCGGCGTACTCGGCGTCGAGCAGTTCACGGGCGGAGGCGACGATCGTCTTGAGGACGTCGCGCACCTCCAGATGTCTGCTCATCGCGAGGAGCGCGGTGCTCACGGCGGCGAGCCCGGAGCTCGGTCGGTGGCTCATGGCCTCACCGTACCGGCGGGCGGGACCGCCCGGATCGGACCTCCGGCCCAGTGGAGGAGGCCTCCCGGCCTAGGCCCAAGTGCCTCCTCGTGGAGGGACCCGCGCCCGAGGCAGTGGGTCCCCTGTCCTTTCTATGTTGAGGACAACGGCTCTCGGCGACGTCCGGGGCCGACGCGAGGCGAGAGGGAGCGGACGCCATGTCGGTAGCGATCATCACGGGGGCCTCGAAGGGTCTGGGGCGGGCACTCGGCGGGGCGCTCGCCGAGGACGGGTGGGATCTGGTGCTCGACGCCCGGACCCCGGGCCCGCTGGCGGGGGCGGCCCGGGAGATGGGGGCCCATGGGACGCGGGTGACGGCGATCCCGGGGGATGTGACCGATCCCGTCCACCGTGCGGAGCTGGTCGCGGCGGCGGGCGCCCTCGGCGGGCTCGACCTGCTGGTGAGCAACGCGAGCGCGCTGGGCGCCGAACCGCTCGTACGGCTGGACGCCCTCGCGCTCGACGGGCTGCGCGCCGCGCTGGAGACCAATGTGGTGGCGGCGCTCGGGCTCGTACAGGAGGCGCTGCCCCTGCTGCGGGCCGGCGGGGCGGGCACGGTGATCGCGGTCAGTTCGGACGCGGCGGCGGAGGCGTACGAGACCTGGGGCGGGTACGGGGCGTCCAAGGCCGCGCTCGACCATCTGGCCGCCGTGCTGGCCGTGGAGGAGCCGGGGCTTCGGGTGTGGACGGTCGATCCGGGCGACATGCGGACCGATCTGTACGCGGCGGCCGTGCCGGACGACGGTGACCCGCGGCCCGATCCCCGGTCGGTGGTGCCGGGCTTCCTGCGGCTGCTGCGGAGGCGGCCGACGAGCGGACGGTATTCGGCGGCCTCGTTGCTGGGGGCGGAGGCGTGACCGGGGCGGCCGTACGGCGGCCGGGCCCGGCGGGGGCGGGCGGCCCGGGGCTGGAGGGGCTGCGGGTGCCCGACGCGCTCTTCGCGCGGGTGCCGGCCGAGCGGCGCGGCTCGGGCCGGGACGACGTACGGCTGCTGGTGTCCCGGGGCACGGAGGTGTCGCACCACGTCTTCGGGGAGCTGCCGGGGCGGCTGAGGGCGGGGGACGTACTGGTGGTGAACACCTCGCGGACGCTGGCGGCGGCGGTCGACGGGCGGCTCGGGGCCGACCGGCTGGTCGTCCACTTCTCCACACGGGGGGACGACGGGCGGTGGGCGGTGGAGCTGCGGACGCCGGGTCCGCCGGCCGGGCTCGGGGGCAAGGGGGCGACGCTGGCGCGGGCCGGGGGTCCGGCCGGGGCGGTCGTACGGCTGCCGGGCGGCGGGCATCTCGTACTGGAGGAGCCGCTGGACCCGGCGGGCACGCGGCTGTGGTGGGCGCGGGTCGACGGCGGGGACGTGCCGGCGCTGCTGGGCGGCCACGGCCGTCCCATCCGCTACGGGTACACGGAGCGGGACCAGCCGCTCTCGGCGTACCAGACCGTCTTCGCGCTCCCCTCCCCCGACGGGTCGGGCTC
This sequence comes from Streptomyces sp. NPDC058653, assembly GCF_042716895.1. Lineage (NCBI taxonomy): Bacteria > Bacillati > Actinomycetota > Actinomycetes > Kitasatosporales > Streptomycetaceae > Streptomyces > Streptomyces sp. NPDC058653. The sequence goes on from NZ_JBHXRM010000017.1 coordinate 11,170, forward strand.
CGCGGAGATGCCGAGCGCCGGGCGGCCCTTCACCGCCCGGCTGGTGGCGGAGCTGATGAGCCGGGGCGTGTGGTTCGCGCCGATCCGGCTGGACACGGGGGTGGCGTCGGCGGAGGCGTACGAGCCGCCGTACCCGGAGCGCTTCGAGGTGACGGCGACGACGGCCCGGCTGGTGAACGCCGCCGCGGCGGGCGGCGGGCGGATCGTCGCGGTCGGGACGACGGCCGTACGGGCGCTGGAGTCGGCGGCCGGTCCCGGCGGGGGTGTACGGGCGGCCTCGGGGTGGACGGATCTGGTGGTCACGCCGCGGCGCGGGGTGCGCGTCGTCGACGGGCTGCTGACCGGGCTGCACGAGCCGCGGGCCTCGCATCTGCTGATGCTGGAGGCGATCGCCGGGCGCGAGGCGCTGGAGGCCGGTTACACCGAGGCCCTGCGGCATCTCTATCTCTGGCACGAGTTCGGCGACGTCCATCTCGTACTGCCTGCGGAGAACGCTCACTCTCTGAGTTGCTCCAGCAACTTCGGGTGAAATCGGACCTACCCCAATGTGACGCCGCGCATAGGACGCAGATCACTTACGAAGGTATGTAGTGGACATATCGGCGGGTGTAAGGATGCCGTGAATGGGTATCCGGATGTCTCATTTAGACCCCTTTCAACTACCACGGGTCGTACGTCACACCTTTGCCACAGGGTTTTGCTGCCGCTAAGAATTGCACCCGTCGCCGCCGCTCAGGCATCTGGCTAACCGGCCTCCGCGACGCCCCGCTATTCGAAGAGGTATGTCGTATGACCGCGCCCAGCACCCCTGGCAACCGTCTGAACAAGAGCCACCGGCTCTCGATCGCCGGCGTGACAGCAGTCGCCGCCGCGGCCGTAACCTTCTCCTTGATCCCGGGCAACGCGTCCGCCGAGGGCTCGAACAGGGCCGTGGCCGCGTCCACGTCCGCCGCCCCGGTGGCGTTCGAGTCGAGCGCGAGCAGCACCCAGGCCGCTGCCGCCCAGAAGAGCCTTACCGGCCAGCACTCCATGGCCGACCGAATCGCCGAGATACACGCCAAGCAGGACTCGGCCGCCGAGGCCAAGGCCAAGGCCGCCGCGAAGGCGAAGGCGAAGGACAAGTCCGACGCCAAGAAGGAGGCGGCCGCGAAGGCGAAGAAGCGCGCGGCGGCCAAGGAGAAGGCCAACCGCTCCACCGACCGCAAGCCCCACTACGCGAACAACCTGAACGGATGGATCAAGGAAGCCCTGTCCATCATGAAGAAGGAGAAGATCCCCGGTACGTACGAGGGTCTGCACCGCAACATCATGCGTGAGTCCAGTGGTAACCCGAAGGCGATCAACAACTGGGACATCAACGCGAAGAACGGCGTCCCGTCGATCGGCCTGCTCCAGGTGATCAAGCCGACCTTCGACACCTACCACGTCAAGGGCACCCCGCACAGCCAGTACCACCCCGTCGCCAACATCGTCGCCGCGGCCAACTACGCCGCCGACCGGTACGGCTCGATCGACAACGTCGACAGCGCCTACTGAGCCACCGCGCGACAGGGCAGGACAGCGCACGACCGCGCACCGACGCGTGGCACGCGCGACACGGACAGACGCCGGTGGGCGGCACCCCGCGAAGGGGTGCCGCCCACCGGCGGTGCGCGTGGTCCGGGTTACTTGCGCATGACCTCGGGCTCATGGCGGCGCAGCAGCCGCGCCACCATGAATCCGCAGACGACGCCGATGAACAGCAGGACCGAGACGTTGAGGCCCCACTGACCGATCGAGTGGTCCCAGAGCGGGTCCAGGTCGTTGGGGTTCTTCGGGTCCCACGGCGGCATCAGATGCGCCAGATCGAGGGTCGAGCCGGTACCGGCGATCGCCCAGCGCGAGGGCATCAGCCAGGCGAACTGCTCCAGGCCGGGCGAACCGTAGATCTGGAAGAGCGTGCCGGTGAAGACGACCTGGACGATCGCGAACATGACCAGCAGCGGCATGGTCTTCTCGGCGGTCTTCACCAGCGAGGAGATCACCAGACCGAACATCATCGACGTGAATCCCAGCGCGATGATCACGATGCACATCTCGACGGCCGGCGGCATGACCAGGCCCTCGTCGGGCAGCGCGCGCGGCGCGAAGCCGATCCCGCACAGGATCACGCCCTGGAAGGCCGTGATCACACCGAGCACGATGACCTTGGACATCAGATACGCGGAGCGGGAGAGGCCGGTGGCCCGTTCCCGTTCGTAGATCACCCGTTCCTTGATCAGCTCTCTTACGGAGTTCGCCGAGCCCGAGAAGCACATGCCGACCGCGAGGATCAGCAGGATCGTGCCCGCCTTGCCGTTGAACCTGGCCGGCGGGTCCGGCGGTCCCAGGCCGAACTCCGCCGGGATCACGACACTCACCACGCCGATGACGGCGGGCAATATCACCATCAGGGCGAGGAAGCCCCGGTCGGAGGCGAGCACCGAGGTGTAGCGGCGGATCAGCGTCCACAGCTGGGAGCCCCAGCTCTGCGGCTTCGGCGGGCGCATCTGCTGCGGCGGCGGCATATGGACGGACTGCGCGGCGACGGCGTCGATGTCGGCGGCGTACATCTGGTAGTGCTGCGAACCGCGCCAGCGGCCCGCCCAGTCGTAGTCGCGGTAGTTCTCGAACGCCGAGAAGACATCGGCCCAGGTCGAGTAGCCGAAGAAGTTGAGCGCCTCCTCCGGCGGGCCGAAGTACGCGACCGAGCCGCCGGGGGCCATGACGAGCAGCTTGTCGCAGATCGCCAGCTCCGCCACCGAGTGGGTGACCACCAGGACCGTACGGCCGTCGTCGGCGAGACCGCGCAGGAGCTGCATGACGTCGCGGTCCATGCCCGGGTCGAGACCGGAGGTCGGCTCGTCCAGGAAGATCAGCGACGGCTTGGTCAGCAGTTCGAGGGCGACGGAGACGCGCTTGCGCTGGCCGCCGGAGAGCGAGGTGACCCGCTTCTCCTTGTGGATGTCGAGCTTGAGCTCGCGCAGCACCTCGTCGATACGGGCCTCGCGCTCGGACTCGGCGGTGTCACCGGGGAACCGGAGCTTGGCGGCGTACTTGAGCGCCTTCCGTACGGTCAGCTCCTTGTGCAGGATGTCGTCCTGCGGGACCAGACCGATGCGCTGGCGCAGCTCGGCGAATTGCTTGTACAGATTCCTGTTGTCGTACAGGACATCGCCCTCATTGGCGGGCCGGTAGCCGGTGAGCGCCTTGAGGAGCGTGGACTTTCCGGAGCCCGAGGGGCCGATGACCGCGATGAGCGACTTCTCGGGGACGCCGAAGGAGACGTCCTTGAGGATCTGCTTTCCACCGTCGACCGTCACCGTGAGATGGCGGGCCGAGAACGAGACCTCGCCGGTGTCGACGAACTCTTCCAGCCGGTCCCCGACAAGGCGGAAGGTCGAGTGACCGACGCCGACGATGTCGTTCGGGCCGATGAGCGCCGTACCGGACTTGGGGATCGGCTGGCCGTTGACGTACGTGCCGTTGTGCGATCCGAGGTCGCGGATCTGGAACCGGCCGTCGGGCGTCGAGGTGAACTCGGCGTGCAGACGCGAGACCTGGAGGTCGGAGACGACCAGCTCGTTCTCCAGCGCACGGCCGATGCGCATCACCCGGCCGAGGGCCACCTGGTGGAAGGTGGTCGGGCTGCGGTCCCCGTACACCGGTGGGGCCCCCGCCGCGCCACCGGAACCGGGACCGCCATGACCGCCGGCACCCGGGCCCCCCGGCCCTCCGTGCTGCGACGGGACATAGCCCTGCTGAGGCTGCTGTTGGTGCTGTTGCTGCTGGGGCGGCTGCTGTTGCTGCGGCGGCCAGCCCTGCTGCTGGGGAGCCCCCTGCTGAGGGGCCCAGCCCGGGCCGCCCTGCGGCTGCGGTTGCGGCTGTGCGGGCGCGTGCTGCGGCGGCGCGTGCTGCGCCTGCGGCGTCTGGGACGCGGCCGCACCATTGAGTTTCAGCCGTGGTCCATCGGTCGCATTGCCGAGACGCACCGCGCTGCCCGGACCGATTTCCATCTGGTGGATCCGCTGGCCCTGCACATAAGTGCCGTTGGTACTGCCGTGGTCCTCAATTACCCAACTACGGCCCCCCCAGCTGATGGTGGCATGACGCCACGAGACACGCGCGTCATCGATCACCAGGTCGCCCTGCGGATCACGTCCCAGGCTGTACGACCTGGACTGATCGAGCGTCCAGGTCCTTCCGTTCATTTCAAGTACGAGTTCCGGCACTCCATGCCCCACTGGTTGTCCCCCGGGTTACCCCCATCACAGGGAGTCTAGGGATGGCGAACATCGTGGGGAACTATTTCAGGCCCGGCCCCTTATACGAAAGTCGGGCCTCACGAAAGAGCGCAAAATCCCGTTCGTGGCGCGGCGAAACGTAAGTGAACACGCTCAAACCCCGCAAGCGGGACCCGGGTCGGGAGACAGGCCGGCGGAGGGGTCCGGGAGTGCTGTCCGGCACGCGGGACGGCCGGTCGCCCCACGCGTCCCGCCCGATACGGTGGGGATCACCATGAGCGCATCGCAGCCCCGTCAGACCACTGACGCAGCCCCCACGCTTCTCGTCAAGATCTTCGGGAAGGACCGCCCGGGGATCACCGCAGGCCTCTTCGACACCCTCGCCGCCTACTCGCTCGACGTCATAGACATCGAGCAGGTCGTCACCCGTGGCCGTATCGTCCTGTGCGCGCTCGTCACCTCGCCCGAGGTCGGCGGCGGCACCGAGGGCGAGCTGCGGGCGACCGTCCACAGCTGGGCCGACTCCCTGAAGCTCCAGGCGGAGATCATCTCCGGGACCGGCGACAACAGGCCGCGCGGCAGCGGCCGTTCCCATGTCACCGTGCTCGGACATCCGCTCTCCGCCGAGTCCACCGCGGCCATCGCCGCCCGTATCACCGCGACCGGCGGGAACATCGACCGTATCTTCCGGCTCGCCAAGTACCCGGTCACTGCGGTCGAGTTCGCGGTGTCCGGCACCGCGACCGAACCGCTGCGCACCGCGCTGGCGACCGAGGCCGCCGAGATCGGGGTGGACGTCGCCGTCGTCTCGGCCGGGCTGCACCACCGGGCGCAGCGGCTGGTCGTCATGGACGTCGACTCGACCCTCATCCAGGACGAGGTCATCGAACTGTTCGCCGCGCACGCGGGCTGCGAGGAGCAGGTCGCCGAGGTGACGGCCAGGGCCATGGCCGGTGAGCTGGACTTCGAACAGTCGCTGCACGCGCGCGTGGCGCTGCTGGCCGGACTCGACGCGTCGGTCGTGGAGAAGGTACGCGCGGAGGTACGGCTCACGCCCGGCGCCCGCACCCTGATCCGTACGCTCAAGCGGCTCGGGTACCAAGTGGGCGTCGTCTCCGGCGGGTTCACCCAGGTGACCGACGCGCTGAAGGACCAGCTCGGGCTGGACTTCGCCTCGGCGAACACGCTGGAGATCGTGGACGGGAAGCTCACCGGCCGGGTCGTGGGCGAGATCGTCGACCGGGCGGGCAAGGCCCGGCTGCTGCGCCGGTTCGCCGCGGAGGCCGGGGTGCCGCTGTCGCAGACCGTGGCGATCGGCGACGGCGCCAACGACCTCGACATGCTGAACGCGGCGGGGCTCGGGGTCGCGTTCAACGCGAAGCCGGTGGTGCGCAGGGCCGCGGACACGGCGGTGAACGTGCCCTTCCTCGACACCGTGCTCTATCTGCTGGGCATCACGCGCGAAGAGGTCGAAGAGGTGGAGGCCGCGGAGGCGGAGCCGGGGGCGGACGCCGACCGGTAGGGAACGGCGCGGACGGGCCCGTCGCGCAGGACCGGCCCGGAACGAGAGACGGAAGAGCCCCGGCACGCACACCGTGCCGGGGCTCTGTCGTGAGGGCTTGAGGACCTGAGGGACGTAGGGGAGTTGGGGCGGGGCGGTCGGGCCGGGTGACGCGCGCCGTCAGTCGTGCGGCGCCCAGTATTCGAGCAGCGTCCCCACGTCGGGCTCCACCGTCTTCCACGAGCCGGCGATCTCGATGACGGCGAACGCCGAGGTCGGGAACGCGCTCGCGGTCAGCCGGCCCAGGGCGTCACCCTCGGCGCGCGCCGAGAGGGCGTCGGCGAGGGCGTGCATCCCGGGGTTGTGGCCGATCAGCAGGAGATCCTTCACCTCGTCCGACGTCTCGGTGACCAGCGCCAGGAGATCGCCGAGCGTGGCGTCGTACAACCGGTCCTCGTACACGGTCCTGGGCCGGGACGGCAACTCGTGCACCGCCAGCTTCCAGGTCTCGCGCGTGCGCGCCGCTGTCGAGCACAGGGCAAGGTCGAAGGCGATGCCGGTCTCCGCAAGCCGGCGACCCGCCACGGGGGCGTCCGCGCGGCCCCGCTCCGCGAGCGGCCTCTCGTGGTCGGCCACGTCGGGCCAGTCGGCCTTCGCGTGCCGGAGTAGGACAATCCTGCGAGGTGTTTCGACGCTCATGCATTCCAGCTTCGCATGAAATGCGGCGTCAGGCGCGGGGTGTTGGAAGGGGGCACCCGTCACGGGGGGACCGTGCTAGCGGGCGAGCGTCTGCTGGATGTGGATCACCACACCGCCGACGCCGGGATCGGTCGCCGCGGCCTCGGCCGGGGAGGGACCGGCCATCAGCAGCAGGAGCGCGGCGAAGGCGAGGGCCGGGAGCACTACCGCCCACCAGGGCAGACGGATGTCGACGGTGTCGGGGGACGAGTGGTGGGACCGGGTGTGCGTAGGGGCCGGCATGGCCGCCTCCGTAGGTCAGCGGTTGAGGTACCTCAAAGCTACGGATCGGCGGATGCCGCTCCCATCCGGAGACCCACCCACTTGACCCTGACCCTGGCCCCCTAGGGGAGGGTGGGGCCAGCACCACCATGGTCTCTCAGGGCGAGGCGATCGTGGCGATGACGGCGATCACGACCATGATGCCGATGATCGTGCCGAACATCATCAGCAGCTTCTTCTGGCCGTTCTGGGGATTCGGCTCAAGGACTGGCATGCGCCCAGTTTCTCATCTCAGGCCTCGTCCTCGATCACCCGGTCCCGGCCCGCCACGACCCCCAGAATGATCTGCGGCACCATGAGCCCGCCCATCAGCGTGATCGGCAGCTCCCAGCCGCCGCTGCTCTCGTAGAGCACGCCCACCAGCAGCGGGCCCGGGATGGAGATCAGATACCCGGTGCTCTGCGCGAAGGCGGACAGCTTGACGATCCCGGCCCCGGTCCTGGCGCGCATGCCGATCATCGTGAGCGCCAGCGGGAAGGCGCAGTTGGAGACGCCCAGCAGCACCGCCCATACCCACGCCCCGGCGGCGGGCGCGAGGAAGAGGCCCGCGTAACCGGTCAGCCCGCAGGCTCCCAGAGCGACGACGATCGGGCCCTGGTTCCTCATCCGGGTGGCCAGCCGGGGGATCACGAAGGCCAGGGGCACGCCCATCACCATGGTGACGGCGAGCAGCAGCCCCGCCGTACCGGCCGACACCCCCGCGTCGCGGAAGATCTGCGGCATCCAGCCCATGGTGATGTACGCGCCCGTGGCCTGGAGGCCGAAGAAGCAGCCGAGCGCCCAGGCGGTGCGGCTGCGGGTGATCCTCGGCGCCGCCGCGACCGCCGGGGCCGGGGCCGGTTCGGGCCTCGGCCGGTGCCCCGCGTCCGGGCCGGCCGTCGTCCTGCTCGCCGCGTCCTTCCGGTCGCGTACGAGAAGGGCCGCCCACGGCAGTACGGCGACGGCGGCGACGACCGCCCACAGGCCCAGGCCGAGGCGCCAACTGCCGCCCAGCGCCGAGGTCATGGGGACGGTCGCGGCGGCGGCCACGGCCGTGCCGGCGGAGAGCGACATCGAGTAGAGGCCGGTCATGGTGCCGACCCGGTCGGGGAAGTACCGCTTCACGATCACGGGCATCAGCACGTTGCCGACGGCTATGCCCATCAGCGCGAGCGCGCTCGCCGCGAGGAAGGCGGCCGTGCCGTCGGTGAAGGGGCGGATCAGGAGCCCGGCGGTGATGGCCACCATGCCCGCGCAGACGACGGTCGCGGGCCCGAAGCGACGGGCCAGGCGCGGCGCCGTGACGCCGAAGACGGCGAAGCAGAGGGCGGGCACGGAGGTGAGGACGCCGGCGACGCCGCCGCTCATATGGAGTCCGGCGCGTACGTCTTCGAGGAGCGCGCCGAGGCTGGTGATGGCGGGGCGGAGGTTGACGGCCGCGAGGACGAGCCCGACGACGAGCAGCCGGGTCAGCCAGACGTTCGTCCGGGGAGAGGGAGCTCTCCCGGAGGAATCGGCGGGCGCGGGCGCGGCGTGCCGCCGGGACGGCAGCGGGGTCGTAGTCTCGTCCAGCATGGAGCCATCATAGAATCATGGGATGATTGGTTGTCCAATCGCCTGCCGTCACCTCGGCACCGAGAACCTGGAGCACCATGGCCCTGACCTCCCCCCGGCGATCCGCGCTCTCCGACCAGGTGATCACCGAACTGCGGAACCAGATCACCTCGGGCGAATGGCCGGTCGGCTCACGCATCCCCACCGAACCCGAGCTGGTCGAGCAGCTGGGCGTGGCGCGCAACACCGTCCGTGAGGCGGTGCGCGCGCTGGCGCACAACGGGCTCCTGGACATCCGGCAGGGCTCGGGCACCTATGTCGTCGCCACGAGTGAGCTGGCCGGTGTGATGCACCGCAGGTTCGCCGACGCCGATGCCCGGCACATCGCGGAGGTGCGCTCCACCCTTGAGGCCTCGGCCGCCCGGCTGGCGGCCGAGCGCCGTACGGAGCGGGACATGCGCCAGCTGGACACGCTGCTGGCGCGTCGCGAGGAGGCGTGGACGGGCGGGGACGCGGAGCTGTTCGTGGCCGCGGACGCGACCCTGCATCTGGCGGTGGTCTCGGCCTCGCACAACGAGGTGCTCACCGCGCTCTACGCGGACCTCAGCGATCTGCTGCGCGACGGGCTGCGCGCCGACGTGGGGCGTGAGCTGCGCCCGGCCGCCCATCTGGACCATTCGCGGCTGGTCGAGGCCATCAGGGCCCGGGACGCGGAGACGGCGGGGGCGGAAGCGGCGAGCCACGCGTTCAGCTGTCTGCGCGAGACGGTCTGAGGAGCGCCGGGCGCCCCGTCAGGAGACGACGCGCTCGTGGCTGACCCAGGCGGACTCGATCTCCTTCCAGCAGCGACCGCTGAGCCGGGCGTAGCCGGCGGGCCCGGCCTCGGCGGGCGCGCTGTCGGAGTCGACGTCCCACCAGCGCGCGCACTCGATGTGCAGCTGGACCCGGTCGGCCTCCGGGTAGGGGTTGTGGCAGAAGACGGTCACCAGGGAGCCCTCTGTCGTCGTACGGCAGGAGGCTCCGAAGGGTTCGCGTCCACGCCGGCGGTCGTCGTCGCGGCCGTGGTCGCGGCCGTCCCGGCGATCCGCCCCGTCCGCCCCGTCCGCACTGTCTTCGGAGTCCGCACCGTCCTCACGGCCGGCGCCGAGGTCCCGGCCGCCGTCAGCGCCGGTGTCGACCGGGAGGCGCTCCACACCCAGCACGTCCGCCGCCGAGGTTCTGGCCGCCGGGGCCGGTGACCCGCCCCGTACGACGGCGGTGACGGCGAGGCCCGCGACGATCAGCAGCGCCACCGTCAGCGCGAGGGCCATCTTGCGTGCTTGCCGGTACACAGCGACACCTCCTCCCCGATCAGTGTGCGGGGAGTGGTCGCTCTTCTCGACTCGTACGGACACGGACAGTGAGCACTCACGCTGTGCGACGCACGGAACCGCGTGCCGCCGTGGGGCGGTCACGCGGTTCCGTGGGTGTGCTGCTCGCGAATCCCTGGGTCAGGCACCCATCATGTGGACGCCGCCGTCGACGTGCAGGATCTCGCCCGTCGTCTTCGGGAAGAAGTCCGACAGCAGCCCGACGACACCGCGGCCCGTCGGCTCCGGGTCGGACAGGTCCCAGCCGATCGGCGCGCGGTGGTTCCACACGTCCGCCAGCTCCTCGAAGCCCGGGATGGACTTGGCGGCCATCGACCTGAGGGGCCCGGCCGAGACCAGGTTGCAGCGGATGTTCTTGGCGCCGAGGTCGCGCGCGAGATAGCGGTTGGTGGATTCGAGCGCCGCCTTGGCGATGCCCATCCAGTCGTACTTGGGCCAGGCGAACTGCGCGTCGAAGGTGAGCCCGACGACCGAGCCGCCGCGCTTCTCCATCAGCGGGAGGCAGGCCATCGTCAGCGACTTGAGCGAGTACGCCGACACCTGCACCGCCGTGCCGACGTCCTCCCACTCCGCCTCCAGGAAGTTGAACACTCCCTGCGGTCCGAAGGCGATCGAGTGCACGACGCCGTCGAGGCTCGCGTCCTCGCCCTGGTGCTCACGGATCCGGTCGGCGAGGGAGTCCAGGTGCTCCTGGTTGGTGACGTCCACCTCGAGGACGGGGGCGGGCTTGGGCAGCCGCTTGGCGATGCGCTCGACGAGCGAGAGGCGCCCGTAGCCGGTGAGGATGACGTCCGCGCCTTCCTCCTGCGCGATCTTGGCCGCGTGGAAGGCGATGGAGGCGTCGGTGAGGACGCCGGTGACGAGAATGCGCTTGCCGGCGAGGATTCCACTCATGTGATCAGTGACCCATGCCCAATCCGCCGTCAACGGGAATGACGGCTCCAGTGATGTACGCGGCGTCGTCCGATGCGAGGAAGCGGACCGCGGCCGCGATCTCCTCGGGCTGTGCGTAACGGCCGAGGGGGACGTTGGCGACGATGTTCTTGCGCTGCTCGTCGGTGAGCACCTGGGTCATGTCGGTGTCGACGAAACCGGGCGCCACGACGTTGAACGTGATGTTGCGCGAGCCGAGTTCACGGGCGAGGGAGCGGGCGAAGCCGACCAGTCCGGCCTTGGAGGCCGCGTAGTTCGCCTGGCCCGCCGAGCCGAGGAGGCCCACCACGGACGAGATCAGGACGACGCGTCCGCGCTTGGCGCGCAGCATGGCGCGGTTGGCGCGCTTGACCACGCGGAAGGTGCCGGTGAGGTTGGTGTCGAGGACGGAGGTGAAGTCCTCCTCGGACATCCGCATCAGCAACTGGTCCTTGGTGACACCGGCGTTGGCGACCAGCACCTCCACGGGACCGTGCGTCTCCTCGATCTCCTTGTAGGCCTGCTCCACCTGCTCGGAGTCGGTGATGTCACACCGGACGGCCAGGCAGCCCGAATCGGTCAGGGCCTTGGGCGGTTCGCCCGAGCGGTAGGTGATGGCGACCTTGTCGCCGTTGCCGACGAAAGCCAGGGCGATGGCAAGACCGATGCCCCGGTTTCCTCCGGTGATCAGAACCGAGCGGCTCAACGGAGCACCCTTTCGTAGCTGTGTGGTACCTGGAAAACCTATCGTTCGCACCGCCCGTCCGTGGACTCGGGCATGGACAGCGCGTCGGTACGGTCACTGTGGGGTCCCTACATAAACGCGGCGAAATCGCGGTCCGTACCGCATGATTCACTGCGGACACCTTTACCGAGGCGTGTGAAAGGGAGGCCGACATGGCCCATGAGGTCGATCAGTCGTTTCTGGCACTGCCGCTGAGGGCGCTCGCCGACGCGGCCCTCGCCAGAGCGCGTGCGCTCGGCGCCGACCACGCAGACTTCCGGTTCGAGCGGGTACGGAGCGCGGCCCGGCGCCTGCGCGACGCCCGGCCCGCCGGGTCGTCGGACTCCACCGATGTCGGGTACGCGGTACGTGTCGTGCACGGCGGTGCCTGGGGGTTCGCCTCGGGGGTCGATCTGACGATGGACGCGGCGGCCAGGGTCGCCGGACAGGCCGTGGCGATGGCGAAGCTGTCGGCGAAGGTGATCGCGGCGGCGGGCTCGGACGAGCGGGTGGAGCTGGCCGACGAACCGGTCCACGCCGAGAAGACCTGGGTGTCGTCGTACAAGATCGACCCGTTCGAGGTACCGGACGAGGAGAAGAGCGGGCTTCTCGGTGAGTGGAGCGCGCGGCTGCTGCGCGCGGAGGGTGTCGCGCATGTGGACGCCTCCCTGCTGACCGTCCACGAGAACAAGTTCTACGCGGACACGGCGGGCACCGTCACCACGCAGCAGCGCGTCAGGCTGCACCCGCAGCTCTCGGCGGTCGCGGTGGACGGTGAGACCGGTGAGTTCGACTCGATGCGCACGATCGCCCCGCCGGTGGGCCGGGGTTGGGAGTATCTGACGGGCACCGGCTGGGACTGGGACGCCGAGCTGGAGCGGATCCCGGCGCTGCTCGCCGAGAAGATGCGGGCGCCGAGTGTGGAAGCGGGGACGTACGACCTGGTCGTCGACCCGTCGAACCTCTGGCTGACGATCCACGAGTCGATCGGCCACGCGACCGAGCTGGACCGGGCGCTGGGGTACGAGGCGGCGTACGCCGGGACGTCCTTCGCCACCTTCGACCAGCTGGGGAAGCTGGCGTACGGCTCCTCGATCATGAATGTGACGGGTGACCGGACGGCCGAGCACGGTCTGGCGACGATCGGGTACGACGACGAGGGCGTCGAGGCCCAGTCGTGGGACCTGGTCAAGGACGGCACGCTCGTCGGCTACCAGCTGGACCGGCGGATCGCGAAGCTCACCGGCTTCGACCGCTCCAACGGCTGCGCGTACGGCGACTCGCCGGGCCATGTGCCGGTGCAGCGCATGGCCAACGTGTCGCTGCGGCCGGATCCGGGCGGGCTCGCGACGGAGGATCTGATCGGCGGTGTGGAGCGCGGGATCTATGTGGTCGGCGACCGGTCGTGGTCGATCGACATGCAGCGCTACAACTTCCAGTTCACCGGGCAGCGGTTCTTCCGGATCGAGAACGGCAAGCTCACCGGTCAGCTGCGGGACGTGGCGTACCAGGCGACGACCACGGACTTCTGGGGCTCGATGGAGGCCGTGGGCGGACCGCAGACGTATGTGCTCGGCGGCGCCTTCAACTGCGGCAAGGCCCAGCCGGGACAGGTCGCCTCGGTCTCCCACGGCTGCCCCTCCGCCCTCTTCCGCGGAGTGAACATCCTCAACACGACGCAGGAGGCGGGACGATGAGCAGGAACAGCAGCAAGCCGCACGAGATCGTCGAGCGGGCCCTCGAACTGTCCACCGCCGACGGCTGCGTGGTCATCGCCGACGAGCACTCGACGGCCAACCTGCGCTGGGCGCGCAACGCGCTGACGACGAACGGTCTGACCCGGGGCCGTACGCTCACCGTCATCGCGACCGTCGACGGCAAGGAGGGCACCGCCTCCGGTGTGGTGTCGCGTTCCGCCGTCACCGCCGACGAGTTGGAGCCGCTGGTGCGCGCCGCCGAGGCCGCCGCGCGTGGTGCGGGCCCCGCCGAGGACGCCCGGCCGCTCGTCGAGGCCGGTCCGGTGTCGAAGGACTTCACCGACGCGCCCGCCGAGACGACGTCCGCGGTCTTCGCCGACTTCGCTCCGGCGCTGGGTGAGTCGTTCGCGCGTGCCAGGGCCGGCGGCCGTGAGCTGTACGGCTTCGCCAACCATGAGCTGACCTCGACGTATCTCGGTACGTCCACGGGTGTCCGGCTCCGGCACGACCAGCCCAACGGCACGCTGGAGCTGAACGCCAAGTCCCCGGACCGCTCGCGCTCCGCCTGGGCGGGCCGGTCGACACGGGACTTCAGGGATGTGGATCCGGCGGCGCTCGACGCCGACCTCGCGAAGCGGCTGGCCTGGGCGGAGCGCCGTGTGGAGCTGCCCGCGGGCCGCTACGAGACGCTGCTGCCGCCCACGGCGGTGGCCGATCTGCTGATCTACCAGCTGTGGTCGTCGTCCGCGCGGGACGCGGCCGAGGGCCGTACGGTCTTCTCCAAGCCCGGCGGCGGCACCCGGGTTGGCGACACCCTCGCCGGGCTGCCGCTCTCCCTGCGCAGTGATCCGGACGAACCGGGCCTGGAGTCGGCGCCGTTCGTGATCGCGCACGCGTCGGGCGACGACTCGTCGGTGTTCGACAACGGTCTGCCGCTGGGCGCGACGGACTGGGTGCGGGACGGCAGGCTGGAGCGGCTGGTCACCACGCGTCACAGCGCGGAGCTGACCGGGCTGCCGCTCGCGCCGCCGGTGGACAACCTGGTCCTCGACGGCGGCGGTGAGCGTTCGCTGGAGGAGATGGTCGCGGGGACCACGCGCGGGCTGCTGCTGACGTGCCTCTGGTACATCCGCGAGGTCGACCCCGCGACGCTGCTGCTGACCGGGCTGACCCGGGACGGTGTCTATCTGGTCGAGAACGGCGAGGTCGTGGGCGAGGTGAACAACTTCCGCTTCAACGAGTCGCCGGTGGATCTGCTGTCGCGGGCGTCGGAGGCGGGCCGGACGGAGAAGACGCTGCCGCGCGAGTGGGGCGACTACTTCACCCGGGCCGCGATGCCCGCGCTGCGGGTGCCTGATTTCAATATGAGTTCGGTCAGCCAGGGCGTATAACCTCGAAGGGGTTCCCGCGCGCGCCATGGGCGCGGGACCGTCCGAATCGGAGAAGGAGACGCGAGAAACGTGACGGATATCGTCGACGAGCTGCGGTGGCGTGGGCTGATCGCCCTGTCCACCGACGAGGACGCACTGCGCAAGGCGTTCGCGGACGGCCCCGTCACGTTCTATTGCGGCTTCGACCCGACCGCTCCCAGTCTGCATCTGGGCAATCTGGTCCAGATCCTCACGATGCGCCGGATCCAGCGGGCGGGGCACATTCCGCTGGGGCTGGTCGGCGGGGCGACGGGGCTGATCGGCGACCCCAAGCCGAACTCGGAGCGCACGCTGAACGAGCCCGAGGTCGTCGGTGAGTGGGTGGGGCGGCTGCGCGGGCAGATCGAGCGGTACCTGGACTTCGACGGTCCGCACGCCGCGACCATGGTCGACAACCTGGACTGGACGTCGGGTCTGTCGGCGATCGGCTTCCTGCGCGACATCGGGAAGTACTTCCGTGTCAACAAGATGATCGCCAAGGAGGCGGTCGCGCGGCGGCTGAACTCCGACGCGGGCATCAGCTACACCGAGTTCAGCTACCAGATCCTCCAGGGCATGGACTTCCTGGAGCTGTACCGGCGCCACGGCTGCACGCTGCAGACCGGCGGCAGTGACCAGTGGGGCAATCTCACGGCGGGTACGGACCTGATCCACCGGGTCGAGCCCGAGGCGTCGGTGCACGCCCTGGCGACGCCGCTGATCACGAAGGCGGACGGCACCAAGTTCGGCAAGACGGAGACCGGCACGGTCTGGCTGGACCCCGAGCGGACGACGCCGTACGCGTTCTACCAGTTCTGGCTGAACGCGGACGACCGGGACGTCTCCAAGTTCCTGCGGATCTTCAGCTTCAGGACCCGGGCGGAGATCGAGGAGCTGGAGAAGCTGACCGAGGAGCGTCCGCAGGCCCGCGCGGCCCAGCGTGCGCTGGCCGAGGAGCTGACGACGCTGGTCCACGGCGCCGACCAGTGCGCCGGAGTGGTCGCGGCGTCGAAGGCGCTCTTCGGTCAGGGCGAGCTGACCGGGCTGGACGCGCCGACGCTGGCGGCGGCCCTCTCCGAGCTGCCGCACGCGCGCGTGGCGGAGCTGGCACCGGTGGTCGACCTGCTGACCGAGGTGGGGCTGGCGCCGAGCAAGTCGGCGGCCCGCCGCACGGTGAAGGAGGGCGGGGCGTACGTGAACAACGCCAAGGTCATGGACGCCGAAGCCGTACCGGACAGCGGGGAGCTGCTGCACGGGCGGTGGCTGGTGCTGCGCCGTGGCAAGAAGAACCTCGCCGCGATCGAGGTCACCGCGGAGACGGCCTCCTGACTCCGTCCGGCCGCATGGCGTTCCCTCCGGCTCCGGCCGGCGCCCTGTGATCGGACTTCCGCGCGGACAGTGATACGGCCCGGTACGCCACACGCGTACCGGGCCGTACCCGATCGGGCGGGGACACGCTGCGACTCCGTCGGGCGTACCCCCTCTCGTGGGAGGCGCACGTCGGGCGTACGGTGGAGCGGGTCCGGCACTGGGAGCGGCCGGCGAGGGAATCGGATGGTGGACCGTGATGCGGAAGCAGAGCAGCACCGAGGTTTTCCGCATCACCGGAGCGAGGCGGGGGCTCGACGAGGACGTGCGCGGCAGACAGCGGCGATATGTCATCTCCATGCTGGTGCGCACCCTGGCCGTGATCGTGGCCGTCGCTCTGTGGAATGTCGAGCGTTATGTGGCGATTGCCGGTCTGGTGCTCGGCGTCCTGCTGCCGTACGTGGCCGTGGTGGTCGCCAACGGTGGCCGTGAGAACGCCGGTTCTCTGCCGTCGACCCACCTTCCCCCGCCGGCCCGGCCGATGATCGCTCCGGCCCCCGTCCCCGGTGGAGCGGAATCCGGCGCGCGGTCCGCGAACTTCGAACACCCCGCTCCCCCGCACGGCCGCGGTTGAGCCGAAGGCGCGCGAAGCTCAAGAAAAGCTCAGATCAATCATGAAGTTCCGGTGCACCTGAGCCGGTCTCCCGTGACATACTTTGTAGGCGCTCCGCATCCCCCGTCGGAGCGACGGACCGACGCCGGGCAGCTCCCCCCGTGGCTGCTCGGCGTCGCCTTTTTCGGGGCACTTCTCCCCGGGATCAGTGACTGTCGGGCACGCTCCCGCGACGGCCTAGGCTGGTGTCCGTGGACCTCTTCGATTCTCCCGGTGGATCCGACGGCCCCGACGGGCCGGTCTGTTCGGCCAAGGGCTGCCGCGCCTCCGCCGTCTGGGTGCTGGCCTGGAACAACCCCAAGCTGCACACGCCCGAGCGCCGCAAGACCTGGCTGGCCTGCGAGGAGCACCGCGAGCATCTGTCGTCGTTCCTCGGTGTCCGCGGTTTCCTCAAGGACGTCGTCACCCTGGCCGAGTGGGAGGAGCGGGACACCTCACCCGCCGATGGCTGACATCGGCCGGTCGGGCTGGAGGAAGAGCGGGTCGTCCAGCCCGGAGCCCGCCTTCTTGCCCCACATGGCCAGCTTCCAGCGGGTCGCGATCTCCTCGTCGGTGGCGTCCGAGCGCAGGGCGGCACGCAGATCGGTCTCCTCGCGGGCGAACAGACACGTACGCACCTGACCGTCGGCGGTGAGCCGGGTGCGGTCGCACGCCGAGCAGAACGGGCGGGTGACGGAGGCGATGACGCCGACCCGGTGCGGGCCGCCGTCCACGATCCAGCGCTCGGCGGGAGCGGATCCACGCTCCTCGCCGCCCTCCTCGGTGAGGGTGAAGCGGCTGCTCAGCGACTGGAGGATGTCGCCCGCGGTGATCATCCCGTCACGCTTCCAGCCGTGCTGGGCGTCGAGCGGCATCTGCTCGATGAAGCGCAGCTCGTAGCCGTTCTCCACCGCCCAGGCGAGCAGCTCGGGGGCCTCGTCGCCGTTGAGCCCCGGCATCAGGACGGTGTTGACCTTGACGGGGGTCAGGCCCGCGTCACGCGCGGCGGCCAGCCCGTCGAGCACGTCCTGGTGGCGGTCGCGCCTGGTGAGGGTCTTGAAGACATCGCGGCGCAGGGTGTCGAGCGAGACGTTCACCCGGTCGAGGCCGGCCGTCTTGAGCGCCACGGCGATGCGCTTGAGCCCGATGCCGTTGGTGGTCACGGACATCTTGGGGCGGGGGGCGAGTGCGGCGCACCGCTCGACGATCCCGACGAGACCGGGCCGCAGCAGCGGCTCACCGCCGGTGAAGCGGACGTCGCGGACGCCGAGGAGCGTCACGGCGATCCGGACGAGTCTGACGATCTCGTCGTCGGTGAGAAGATCGGGCTTGGCGAGCCACTGCAGGCCCTCCTCCGGCATGCAGTACGTACAGCGGAGATTGCACTTGTCGGTGAGCGAGACTCGCAGGTCGGTTGCCACCCGGCCGTAAGTGTCGATGAGCACTCTGAGCCCCCTTCCTCGTGGTGCCTCTGATACCTCTGGGCTGTCGTCCCGGTGCTCTTCGCGACCGATCTTTCGAGCGTACGGCAGACCTCTGACATCCACAGGGTCCAGTTGCCACGAGGAACGGCGTGGCCGCGTCGTAGGACTCTACGACGCGGCCACGCCCATGGCTTCGACTTCGACGGAAATCGATCAGTGGGATTCGGTCACCGGGATTCGATCAGTGCGCTCCGGTGCCGGTGAGCGACTTGACTTCCAGTTCGGCGTACTTCTTGACGTCGGGCTCCTCCTTGGAGAGGACCGAGCCCAGCCAGCCGAGCAGGAAGCCCAGCGGGATGGAGATCAGTCCGGGGTTCTCCAGCGGGAAGAAGGCGAAGTCCACGTCGGGGAACATCGAGGTGGGCTTGGAGGAGACGACCGGCGAGAACAGCACCAGCAGCACGGACGAGGTCAGACCGCCGTAGATCGACCAGAGCGCGCCGACGGTGTTGAACCGCTTCCAGAAGAGGCTGTACAGAAGCGTCGGCAGGTTGGCGGAGGCGGCGACCGCGAAGGCGAGGGCCACCAGACCGGCGACGTTCAGGTCGCGGGCGAGGGCGCCGAGGGCGATGGAGACGATGCCGATGGCGACGGTCGCGTAGCGGGCCGCGCGGACCTCCTCCTTCTCGGTGGCCTTGCCGCGGCGGATGACGTTGGCGTAGATGTCGTGCGCGAACGACGACGAGGACGCCAGTGTCAGACCGGCGACGACCGCGAGGATGGTGGCGAAGGCGACCGCGGAGATGACGGCGAGCAGGATGGCGCCGCCGGTGGAGTCACCGCCGCCGCCGATCTCCATCGCGAGCAGTGGCGCCGCCGTGTTGCCCGCCGCGTTGGAACTGGTGATCTCCTCCGGGGTGAGCAGCGCCGCGGCGCCGAAGCCCAGGGCGATGGTCATCAGGTAGAAGCCGCCGATGATGCCGATGGCCCAGTTGACGGACTTACGGGCCGCCTTGGCGGTGGGCACCGTGTAGAAGCGGATCAGGATGTGCGGCAGTCCGGCGGTGCCGAGTACGAGCGCGATGCCCAGGGAGATGAAGTCGAGCTTCGAGGTCTCCGTGAGGCCGTACTTGAGCCCCGGCTCCAGGAAGGCCGAGCCCTTGCCGCTGTTGGAGGCGGCGGTGCCGAGCAGGTCGGAGACGTTGAAGTTGAACTTGAGCAGCACCAGGAAGGTGATGAGCAGGGTGCCCGCGATGAGCAGGACGGCCTTGACCATCTGGACCCAGGTGGTGCCCTTCATCCCGCCGATCGTGACGTAGACGATCATCAGGATGCCGACGAGGGCGACGATGAGGACCTTGCCCGCGTCGCTCGTGATGCCGAGCAGCAGCGAGACGAGGACGCCCGCGCCGGCCATCTGCGCGAGCAGGTAGAAGATCGAGACGACGATGGTGGAGGCGCCCGCCGCCGTACGGACGGGGCGCTGGCGCATCCGGTAGGCGAGGACGTCGCCCATGGTGTAGCGGCCGGAGTTGCGCAGCGGTTCGGCGACCAGCAGCAGTGCGACGAGCCAGGCGACCAGGAAGCCGATGGAGTAGAGGAAGCCGTCGTAGCCGAAGAGGGCGATGGCGCCGGCGATACCGAGGAAGGAGGCGGCGGACATGTAGTCGCCGGAGACGGCGAGGCCGTTCTGGAAGGCGGTGAACTGGCGTCCGCCCGCGTAGAAGTCCGCGGCGCTCTTGGTCTGCCGGCCGGCCCAGACGGTGATGACGAGGGTCGCGATGACGAACAGCGCGAAGAGCGTGATGATCAGCGGCCGGTGCTCGCTGGCGTCGGTGTTGGCGGCCAGCTGGATTCCCGCGGCCTCGCTCAGCTGGATGGTCGGGCTCACAGGTCGGCCTCCATACGGGACTTGATCGCCGCGCCCTTGGGGTCGAGCTTCTGCGAGGCGAACTTCGCGTAGAACCAGGCGATGAGGAAGGTGGTGAGGAACTGACCGAGGCCGAAGACGAACGCGACGTTGATGTTGCCGAAGAGCTTGGTACCCATGAAGCCGCCGGCGTAGTTGGACAGCAGCACGTACAGCAGGTACCAGGCGATGAAGGCGACGGTCAGGGGGAAGGCGAAGGAGCGGTAGGTACGGCGCAGTTCGCCGAACTCGGCGCTCTCCTGGACCTCTGTGAACTGTGCTGACGTGGGCTGTGCGGGGATGCTGGGGTCCGAATTGCCCTTGGGCGGCGGCGGTCCATCGGTAGCCACGGAATCTCCTCGTGACGCGGGTGCGGTAGGTGCGGTCTGGGGGGCGCTCACTGAGGGGGTGATGTTGTCCACCCCCTGACAACGGCACGGAGGGCGTGGCGAAGTGGTTCAACACCGGCGATTTTCTGGCCGAAATCATTGATGAGCAGGGATGATCAGCGATAGCTTCGCTCGTCATGTACCCGTCCATGCGCGTCGTGCGCAGGGGCGGCCTCACGGATGATGTGGAGAACCCATGGCTCATCTGAGATCCAGACGGCGGCACGCACTGGCTCTGCCCGTCGGTCTGGCGCTCATCGCCTCGCTCGGCTTCCTGCCGGCCGGTTCCGCTTCGGCGGCGCCGGTCGAGGACATCCCGGCCGCTGTGTCGACGGACGGCCCGAAGATGTCGTACGTCGTGAACACGAACGGCGGGCACTCCACCGTCAAGTCGGTGAAGAAAGCCATCGCCAAGGCCGGTGGGACAGTGGTGATCGCCTATGACCAGATAGGTGTCATCGTCGTCCACTCGCAGAACCCCGAGTTCGGACCGACGATCCGCAAGGTCCGGGGCGTCGCCTCGGCGGGCGCCACCCGTACGAAGCCGATGACGGCCCAGACCACCACGGACATCGAGGCCGAGCAGCCGCTGTCCGCCAAGGAGGCCAAGGCCGCCACGGCGAAGGCGTCCGGCGACCAGGACGCGCTGGAGCCCCTCCAGTGGGACCTGCCGGCCATCAAGGCCGACAAGGCGCACCAGAAGTCGCTCGGCAGCAGCAAGGTCACGGTCGGTGTGATCGACACGGGTGTCGACGACACGCACCCCGACCTGGCCCCGAACTTCGACCGTCGCGCGTCGGTCAGCTGTGTGGGCGGCACGCCCAACACGGCGGACGGCGCCTGGCGTCCGGGTCCCGGGGAGAGTGACCACGGCACGCACGTCGCGGGCACGATCGCCGCGGCCAAGAACGGCACCGGTGTCACCGGCGTCGCTCCGGGCGTGAAGGTCTCCGGCATCAAGGTGTCGCAGCCCGACGGCTTCTTCTACACCGAGGCGGTCGTCTGCGGCTTCGTGTGGGCGGCCGAGCACGGCGTCGATGTGACGAACAACAGCTACTACACCGACCCGTGGCTGTTCAACTGCGAGGACGACCCGGACCAGAGGGCTCTGGCCGACGCCGTCACGCGGGCCACGCGGTACGCCGAGGGCAAGGGCATCGTGAATGTCGCCGCCGCCGGCAACTCGGACATGGATCTGGCCGCCGACGAGCTCACCGACGGTTCCAGCCCGAACGACACCACCCCGGCCGACCGGGTGATCGACCCGTCCGAGTGCCTGGACATCCCGTCGCAGGTGTCGGGTGTCGTCACGGTCTCCGCGACCGGTGCGAAGAACCTGAAGGCGTCGTACTCCAACTACGGTCTCGGCACGATCGACATCGCCGCTCCCGGTGGCGACCTGACGGCGTACCAGACCCCGGAGGCGCCCGCCGTCAACGGTCTGATCCTGAGCACGCTGCCCGGCGGTGGCTTCGGCTACAAGGGCGGTACGTCGATGGCGTCCCCGCACGCGGCGGGTGTCGCGGCGCTGATCAAGTCGACCCACCCGTACGCCTCGCCGTGGCTGGTCAAGACGTTGTTGAACGTCCAGGCCGACGCGACGTCGTGCACCAACCCGTACGACATCGACGGTGACGGCACCGTCGACGCGGTGTGCGAGGGAAGCAAGCACAAGAACGGCTTCTACGGTGTCGGCGTGGTGGACGCGCTGGACGCCGTCCGCCGCTGAGCGCGCACCTGAGTAACTGGGCGGGCCGTCCCGACGGGGCGGCCCGCTCAGTCGTGCACGGGGCGGGTGCGGGCCGTCGGGGCCCCCGCGCCGGGCGAGGGGCGGGCGCGGGAGCGCAGGACGCCGGCCGTGAGGAGGGCCTGCGCCGCGACATAGGTCAGCATGACCCAGAGGCCGGCGGCGGGCGGTTGGCGCCACTCGGCGACTCCGGTGGCGATGAGGGTGTCGGAGAGCAGGAAGAGCGCGCCGCCCGCGCCCGCGAGGGGCCCGAGGGCGCTCGCCCGGCAGGCCATGGCGGCCAGGAGCAGGCTGTAGAGGGCGACGGGGACGCGTAGGTCGGCGGGGAGGTCCGGCCAGAGCAGGGCGAGCGTCAGGACGAGCAGGAGGCCGTAGGCCACCGCCAGGCCGGGGCGGGTACGGCGGCGGCCGAACAGCGTCAGGTAGCAGACGTGACCGGCGGCGAAGCAGCCCATGCCCGCGAGGAACGCCGTGTCGGCCGAGGAGAGCAGGAAGACGTCCCCGCCCCAGCCGAGGAGCAGTGCGGCGACGAGCGTCCGGGGGCCGCCACGGGCCACCACGTACGCCGCGAGCAGCGGCATCAGCAGGGGTTTGGCGAGGAGTTGACCGGTGCGGGAGTCGGCGGCGACAGCCGTCAGCTCGGCGGCGGAGGCCACCGCGAAGGCCACCAGGAGCGGCTTCGCGGACCGGCCGCTCACTCGGGCTGCCAGCCGGGTCCCCGGAAGACCCGTCCGGCCCGTTCGCGCCAGTCGCGGGAGGCCCGTACGTCGCGGGCGATGGCGACGTACTCGTGGGTGGCGACCCGGAGCGGGTTGTAGGTCTCTATGTTCTTGGTGAGTCCGAAGACGGGCCGCTCGGTCTCGGCGGCGAAGGAGCCGAAGAGACGGTCCCAGACGATGAGGATCCCGCCGAAGTTGCGGTCCAGGTAGCCGCCCTGGGAGGCGTGGTGCACCCGGTGGTGCGAGGGCGTGTTCAGCGTGTACTCGAAGGGCCGGGGCAGCTTGTCGATCCGCTCGGTGTGCACCCAGAACTGGTAGACGAGGTTCACCGACGAGCAGAAGGCGAGCGCCGCCGGATGCGCCCCGAGCAGGATGAACGGCAGATAGAACGGCCAGACCGTCAGGGAGGTCCAGGGCTGGCGGAGCGCGGTGCTGAGGTTGAACTTCCGGCTGGAGTGGTGCACCACGTGGCAGGCCCAGAGGATCCGGACGACATGGTGGCCGCGGTGCGACCAGTAGTAGAGGAAGTCCTGCGCGAGCAGCATCAGCGGGACCGTCCACCACAGGAGCGGGACACGCAGGGGCGTCAGCTCGTACGCCGCCGTGTAGACGGCGACGACGGGGATCTTCCACAGGAGGTCGAAGCCGAGGCTGCCGAGCCCCATGGAGAGGCTGGTGGCGGCGTCCTTGCCCGAGTACCCGGCGGCGTCCTCGTCGGGACGGAGCCGGTAGCTCACCACTTCGACCAGGGTGAGCAGGACGAACGCGGGGATCGACCAGAGGACGACATCGGGCAGGTTCTGCGGCATGCCAGCACGGTAGGGCCGGGCGCGCGGGCCCGGCTAGATGTTGTTACCGACAAGTAAATGAGGTGGGCTGTCAGCCGATTTTGGTGACTTCCACCAACGGGTGACCGGACGGTCCGTCAACACCGTTTGCGCGCGGGCGGGGCGACGGCAGGTCAGAGGCGCGTCACGGACTGTCAGTCGTGGCCCGTATTCTCTGTGACCATGCTCGACGACCCCGCGACTTCAGCGATGTGGCCGGCCGCGTACCCCCAGGGATACGCGGTCGTCGACGTGGAGACCACCGGACTTGCCCGCGACGACCGGATAGTGTCCGCGGCGGTGTACCGGCTGGACGCGCGGGGCGAGGTGGAGGACCACTGGTACACGCTGGTCAACCCCGAGCGCGATCCGGGGCCCGTCTGGATCCATGGACTGACGGCCGAAGTGCTGGCGGGCGCCCCGCTGTTCGGCGAGGTCGCGCGGGAGTTCTCCGAGCGGCTCGCGGACCGGGTGCTGGTCGCGCACAACGCCGCCTTCGACTGGTCGATGATCGCCCGGGAGTACGCCCGCGCGCGGGCGACCGTGCCGACGCGTCAGCGGCTCTGCACGATCGCGCTCGCCAGAGAGCTCCGACTGCCGCTGCCCAACCACAAGTTGGCCACGCTCGCCGAGCACTTCGGTGTCGCCCAGCGCCAGGCGCACCACGCGCTGGACGACGCGCGGGTGCTCGCGGAGGCGTTCCGGCCGAGCCTGCACGCGGCGGCGCGGGACGGCATGGAGCTGCCGCTGCTCGAATGCCGGCCGCTCACGGAGTGGTCGGACGCCCCGGCGAAGCCGCTGATCGGCCATCAGCCGACGCACCGTCCGGCGACCTGGCGGCCCTCGCGCAGGCTGCCGCCCTGTCCGTATCCGAACCCCGGGCGGTACGAGAGCGACAAGCCCCTCGCGCAGGGGATGCGGGTGGCCTTCTCGGGTGACACCTCGGTCGACCGGGAGCTGCTGGAGGACCGGGCCGTCGAGGCGGGGCTGCACGTGGCCACCAGCGTGTCGCGGAAGACGAGTCTGCTCGTGACGAACGATCCGCGCTCGACGACGTCCAAGGCGGTCAAGGCGGCGGAGTACGGCACACCGGTCGTCGACGAGGCCGCCTTCACACATCTGCTGCGCGACGTGGCGCCCGCCCGGCCGGTGCCCGCGCCCCGGGCAGACGGGTGATTGCCCCGCGACTCGCCTGCCGTCCGCTCGCACAGCGCGCCGCCGCGTCCCAACCTGTGGCGCATGGCACGTTGCGAAGTCTGCGGAAACGAGTACGGCATGTCCTTCGAGGTGCACGCGCAGGGCGCGGTGCACGTCTTCGACTGCTTCTCCTGCGCCATCCACCGCATGGCGCCCGTCTGTGAACACTGCCGCGTCCAGATCATCGGCCAGGGCGTCGAGGTCGGGGGGCAGTGGTTCTGCGGGGCCCACTGCGCCCGCGCCGAGGGAAAGGCGGGCATCGTCGACCGGGTGTGACGGCCGTCGGACAGGTGTACGGCCGGGCGTACCGGCGCCCGGCCGGCGGGGCGGGGCGCCGGCCGGGCGGCCGGACCCGCTGCCGGGCGGGACGGACCCGCCGGGTACCGTCGGAGGCGTGTACCGGTTCCTCTTGTCGCGTCAGTGGGTGATTCTCACCCTGCTCGCCCTCCTCCTCGTCCCCGTGATGATCGAGCTCGGCTTCTGGCAGCTGCACCGGCACGAACACCGGGTGGCGCAGAACGCGCTGATCGCGGGCAACCTCAAGGCGAAGCCGGTCCCCGTGACCGAGCTCACCTCCCCCGGCCACACCGTGCCGCGTGCCGACTACTGGCGGCGGGTCGAGGCCACCGGCACCTTCGACACCGCCGACGAGGTCGTCGTACGCCGGCGGACCAACTCCGACGAGACCGTCGGGTTCCATGTCCTGACCCCGCTCGTCCTCGGCGACGGCCGCGCGGTCCTCGTCAACCGGGGCTGGATCCCCTTCGGGGCCGACCAGCGCTCCTTCCCCGACATCCCGGCGGCGCCCAGGGGCGAGGTCACCGTCACCGGCCGTCTCAAGGCCGACGAGACGACCGGTACCAGCGGCATCAAGGAGCTGAGCGACCTCCCGGACCGCCAGGTCATGCTGATCAACAGCGAGCAGCAGGCCAGGTCCCTCGGCCGGACCGTCCTCGGCGGCTACATCGAGCAGACCGCCCCCGCGGCGGCCGGCGGGAGCCCGCGGCAGATCCCCGAGCCCGACTCCGGATCCATCGGGCCGCACATGGCGTACGCCGTGCAGTGGTGGCTGTTCACCGCCGGCGTGCCCGTGGGCTGGGTCGTTCTCGTACGGCGCGAAAGGCGCGACCGCGCGGTGAGCGCCGCCCGGAGCGCCCCCGAGCGCGCGACGGCCGCCGCATAACGCGCCTGTCCTGCGGGAACAGGGCAGAAGTGACCCAACGCATCGAGGACTACGCCCTCATCGGCGACTTGCAGACCGCGGCTCTTGTCGGCATGAACGGCTCGATCGACTGGTTGTGCCTGCCACGCTTCGACTCGGCCGCCTGCTTCGCGACCCTGCTCGGCAACAAGGAGAACGGCCACTGGCTGCTCGCCCCCCGGAACGCGAGCCGGTGCACCAGCCGCCGGTACGTGGGCGATTCGCTGGTGCTGGAGAGCCTCTGGGAGACCAGGGGCGGCACGGTGAAGGTCACCGACTTCATGCCGCAGCGCGATGTCGCGCCCGATGTCGTCCGCATCGTGGAGGGCGTCAGCGGCTCGGTGGAGATGAGCGCGACGCTGCGGCTGCGCTTCGACTACGGCTCCATCGTGCCGTGGGTGCGCAGGACCGACGGCCAGCGGGTCGCCGTCGCCGGGCCGGACTCGGTGTGGCTGCGGAGCGTCTCGCGGGCGCGGCCCTCCGACGGTGAACCGGCGCCGGACGAGGGGCCGTTGGTCAAGACGTGGGGGCAGGAGTTCAGCACCTGCTCGTCGTTCACCGTCGGCGCCGGGGAGCAGGTCGCCTTCGTCCTGACCTGGCATCCCTCGCATCTGCCGCGCCCCGATCTGACCGACCCCTTCGAGGCGTTGGAGCACAGCACGGAGGACTGGGAGGAGTGGGCGGCGCTCTGTACGTACAAGGGGCCCTACCGCGACGCGGTCCTGCGCTCCCTGCTCACGCTGAAGGCGCTCACCTACGCGCCGACGGGCGGCATCGTGGCGGCGCCCACGACCTCGCTCCCCGAGGAGCTGGGAGGCGTACGGAACTGGGACTACCGCTACAGCTGGCTGCGTGACTCGGCCCTCGTCCTCAACGCCCTGCTCAGCGCCGGCTATGTGGACGAGGCCAGGGCGTGGCGCGACTGGCTGCTGCGGGCGGTCGCCGGGGACCCGTCCGACCTTCAGATCATGTACGGGGTCGCGGGCGAACGGCGGCTGCCGGAGAGGGAGTTGCCGTGGCTCAACGGCTACGCGGGCTCCCGCCCGGTCCGGATCGGGAACGAGGCGGTCGAACAGCTCCAACTCGACGTGTACGGCGAGGTCATCGACTCCCTGCACGTGGCGCGGAGCGTGGGCCTGCCGGGGCAGCCGCACGCGTGGGACCTCCAACTGGCCCTGCTGGGCTTCCTGGAGTCGAAGTGGCGTGAGCCGGACGAGGGGCTGTGGGAGGTGCGCGGGCCCCGGCAGCACTTCGTGCACTCCAAGGTGATGGCGTGGGTCGCCGCCGACCGGGCGGTGAAGACGCTGGAGGCCGATCCCTCGCTGCGCGGCGATGTGAACCGGTGGCGGACGATGCGCGACGAGGTCCACCGGGAGGTGTGCGAGAAGGGATTCGACCCGGTTCGCAACACTTTCACCCAGTCGTACGGCTCCACGGAGCTGGACGCCGCCACACTTCTGATCCCGCGGTTCGGTTTTCTGCCACCGGACGATCCCCGGGTCGTGGGGACGGTCGACGCGGTGCGGGCGGAGCTCGGCCCGGACGGACTGGTGCGCCGCTACAGTACCGAGGGGGCGTCGATCGACGGACTGCCGGGCGGCGAAGGAACGTTTCTCGTCTGCTCGTTCTGGCTGGCCGACGCCCTGCTGATGACCGGCCGCCGTCGGGAGGCGACTCAGCTCTTCGAGCGGCTTCTCGCCCTGCGCAACGATGTCGGCCTCCTCGCCGAGGAGTACGATCCGGCGATCGGCCGGCAACTGGGCAACTTCCCGCAGGCGTTCAGCCATATCGGTCTCGTGGGGACGGCCCTCGCCCTGGCCCAGGGGGACGAGGCAGGATAGGGGCCATGGATCTTGGACTGAGGGACCGCGTCTACATCGTCACCGGCGCGTCCCGGGGACTGGGGCGCGCGTCCGCCGAGGCGCTGGCCGCGGACGGCGCGAAGGTGGTCGTCACCGGGCGCGACGAGAAGTCCGTCGGCGAGGCGGCGGACGCGATCGGCCGGAACGCCTTCGGGGTGGTCGCGGACAACGCCGACCCCGGTGTCGCGGAGCGCCTGATCGCCGTGGCGCGTCAGCGGTTCGGCGGCTTCGACGGGATCCTGATCAGCGTCGGCGGACCGGCGCCGGGGCTGGCGCTGGACACGACGGACGAGCAGTGGCTCGCCTCCTTCGACTCGGTGTTCCTCGGCGCGGTACGCCTCGCGCGCAGGGCGGCGACGGAGCTCGGCGAGGGCGGGGTCATAGGTCTCGTCCTGTCGGGCTCGGTCTACGAACCGATCCGCGGTCTCACCATCTCCAACGGACTGCGGCCGGGCCTGGCGGGGTTCGCGAAGTCGCTCGCCGGCGAGGTGGGGCCGCGCGGCATCCGCGTGGTCGGCCTGCTGCCGGCCCGGATCGACACGGACCGGGTGCGGGAGCTGGACGCGCTCGCCGGGGACCCGGCGGCGGCACGCGCGGCGCACGAGGCCCGCATACCGCTGCGGCGTTACGGCACGCCGGACGAGTTCGGGCGTACGGCGGCGTTCATGCTCTCGCCGGCGGCGTCGTATCTGACGGGCGTGATGCTCCCGGTGGACGGCGGCACCCGCCACGGGTACTGAACCGACCGGTCACGGCGGCGGGTGAGGGGCAGAGCCCCGGCTCCGGAAAGGGGCGCACCCCCTCATGTCACGCGCCGCGCCCGGTGCTTCGAGGCCCGCAGCCTCGCCTCCGTCGGCAGCGCGGCCAGCCCCGCCGAGTCCCGGGCGTGCGCCACCGCCTCCTCCGTCAGCTCCTCCAGCGCCCGTCCCGGCGCCGCGTGCGGCTCCAGCAGCAGCCGTACCCGCGCCTCCGGCGCGGTGCGCCGGCCCGTCAGCCGGACCTGGGCCCGGGACACACCGTGCTGCGCCTCGGCCTCGCTCTGCAGGACGTTCTCCAGCGCCCGTCCCCTCAGCAGCGCGCCCTCGCCGTTGCCGCTCTCGACCAGCACCTCCCCCAGGCGCGAGCGCCGCAGCTGGGACAGCAGCCACCACAGGGTCAGCAGCACCAGGACCGTGAGCACCGCGATGACCACCGGCCACCACCAGCTCTGGCCGCTCCAGCGGTCCCGGTCCGCGTCGGTCAGCAGCACGTCGTGGCGGCCCGAGTAGGGCCACCAGGACGGTACGGACACGCCGAGCCCCGTCGCGAAGACCCCGCCGCCCACGCAGAGCAGCGCCAGCCCGACCAGACCCAGCAGGACACGGTTGACGACCCTGAGCATCCCGTCATCCCTTCTTCGGCCGGCGCACCCGCACGGAGAGCCCCGGCGGATCGACAAGGCCCAGTTCGCCGATGCCGGCACCCAGCGCGGTGTCGAGATCGGCGCGTACGTCGTCGAGTTCGCGGAAGTGGGAGATGGCCCGCACGCGGACCTTGGAGCGGCGGGCCCGTACCCGTGCGGACTGCACACCGGCGACTTCGAGCGCCCGGTCGCGCAGGATCAGCGCCACCGCCTCCCGGTCGAGCCCGGCCCGTACGCGCGAGGGTCCGCGCCGCATCGGCAGCACCTGGCGCATGCCCGGTGTCAGGGCGAGGACGATCAGCCAGACGCCGACGGCCGCGGCGGCACTGGAGCCGACCAGGACCCAGGTGTTGTCCAGGGGCACGGTGGCGAGCCGATCGGCCAGCCAGCGGCGCCAGTACATGGCGGGGTGTTCGGCGCGTACGGCCGATACGTCGTACAGCACCAGACCCGCCGCGCCGGCCAGCACCGCCGCGACCACCGCGGCCGGGATCCGGCGCCCGGCCCAGAAACGGCCGGTCCCGTGGTCCTCGTCCCCGTCGCCCTCGCCCTCGCCCTTCGCCAGGGTCGGCCGTCGCGGTTCGTACCGCGACGCTGAGGACGACTGGTCCAGCTCGACCATGTCCTCGCGGACAGCGCCCGGGGAGCGCTCGGTCCCCTCGCCCTGCGGCTCGCTCATGTGATCCTCCCCTGTGCCGCGCGGGTGTGGACGGAGTGGAGCCGTTCGACCCTGACCACCACCTCGGGCACGTCCATCCCCGCCAGGGCGTGTACCCGCTGGACGACCCGGTGACGCACCGCGCCGCACTGGGCGCCGATGTCGGAGGGGTAGTCCAGCTCGACACCGATCCGTACCCGCGCCACGTCGTGGTCGACCACGACGCCCGCGTGCGGCGCCGCACCGCCCTCCGGTACGCCTCCCAGCGCCTCCCGGGCCGCCTGCGCGGCGATCTTCGAGACGACCCGGTCGGCGATCGTGGTCGCCCCGCGCTCCTCAGCCACCACCCGCTCACCGGCCACGGGCGGTCACCGCCGACGTTCGTTGCGGTCCCGACCCCGGAAGAGGTCACCCGCTTCCAGATCGCCGTCGAGGAATCGGCCGGCCACGAACCCCACCGCGCCCAACGCGGCCACCAGCAGAAAGGCTCCGAACCCGCCGAAATATCCGGCGAACGCCAGAGCCATGCCGGCCAACAGGCCGACCAACGCCATGTTCATCGAGTGACTCCTCTTCGGTCTTCGAACCGGCCGTTACTGGAGCCGTGACTCGGGCTCTTCGTCCTCTTCGTCGGGCAGCTTCACATCGCTGACGGCGATGTTGACCTCGACAACCTCAAGGCCCGTCATCCGTTCCACGGCGGAGATCACGTTCTCCCGCACATCGCGCGCGACGTCCGAGATCGACACGCCGTAGTCGACGACAATCTCCAGATCGAGGGCGGTCTGCACCTCGCCGACCTCCGCCTTCACCCCGCGTGAGACGGACTTGGTGCTCCCGGGGACCCGGTCGCGTACGGCGCCGAAGGTACGGGACATACCGCTGCCCATCGCGTGGACGCCGAGCACGTCACGCGCGGCGAGGCCGGCGATCTTCTCGACGACCCCGTCGGCGATGGTGGTCCGGCCGCGGACGGCCGGGTCGCCGCCACCCCTTCTCGCGGGGGACTTCCGCTGGTCGTCGGACGGCGTCTTGGCGGCGGGGTCGGACTGGTTGCGCTGTGCGGTATCGGACATAGCGATTCGCCCCTTTCCGGGCGCTGATGGACTCGTTGTACACATTAGGGCGCCTTGCCCGGTCTCGCGCCGGGAATGCGGCAGTCTGGGGCCATGACGACTGGGCAGGACGCGAACGATGGGGACGGCTGGACGGCGGCCGTACGCGAACGGCTCGACCTCGGGCGGCTGCTCCCGCTCGGCGACGCGGCCGACGGGGCCTGGCTGGCCGAGCGGGCGGCGACGACGGCACTGCGGCGTACGGCGGCGGGGGTCCCCGGCGCGGTTCTCGGGCGGCTGAGGGTCGCTCTGGCCGATCCCGGCTCGGCGGAGCAACCCGCCGTACCACCGCCGCCCAGCGCGCTGCCGCCCGGCCTTCTCCGTATCGAGGGGGACTTCGCCGCGGTCGCGGGCGAGCCCCTGCCGGACGTGGCGGAACGGCTGCGTACGGCCCTGTACGCGTACGCGGTGGACCGGCTCGGCCTGCGGGTGGGCGAGGTCGATCTGCGGGTGACGGCGCTGCTCGACAGGGAGCCGGATTCGGCTCCCGGGGGCGGGGCCGGCGATTCGGTGGGGGCCGCTGAGCCCTTCGGGTCAATCCCCGTCGTCCCGAGGGGCACGGCGGCGGTCGTCGCGGCAAAGGTACCGGGGGTGGCTCATCTGTCGGGGTCGCTCGGCGCCGCGGTGCTCGTGACCACGGGCCATGTCCGGGTCGAGCTGGCGACGGCGCCGGGCCGGCACCCGTCGGAGGTGGTACGCGCGGTGAGCCGGGCGGTCTCGGCCTCGCTGCCGAGTCACCCGACGGTGGCCGTGATCGTCACGGCGGTGGACGCGACGGACGGGCAGGCCCAGCGGGGACCCCGGTGACCGAGGTCCCCTCGGCTCGGCGCGCACACCCGAATGACCGAGCCTAGATTGGCAGAAGGGGGGAAACCGGCCGCGGCGAGTCGTCTCGTGGCTCGTCCCGCGGAACCGTCATACGCGTCCGAGAGGGGACCTTTGCCATGTCCAAGGTGCTTTTCATCGTGAGCGGAGCCACCTACTGGGTGTTGAACGACGGCACCAGGTACGCGACGGGCTACTGGGCCGAGGAGTTCGCGAACCCGTACAAGATACTGACGGACGCCGGCCACGAGGTCGTCGTCGCGACGCCGAACGGCGTGACCCCGAACGTCGACATGATGAGTCTGCGTCCCGAGATGGTCGGCGGAAACGACAGTGCCCTCGAACTGGAGGCCGTCATCCGTTCCGCGGAGGTGATGCGCCGGCCGCTGCTGCTGTCGGACGTCCGCCTGGAGGACTACGACGCGGTGTACCTGCCGGGCGGTCACGGTCCGATGGCGGACCTGGCGTGGGACGCCGATGTCGGCCGGCTGCTGACCCGGCAACTGGCCTCGGGTGACCCGCTGTTCATCGTCTGTCACGCTCCGGCCTCGATGCTGGCCACCAGGATCCACGGCAAGTCGCCGTTCGAGGGCTTCAACATCACCTGCTTCGCCAACGAGGAGGAGGAAGGCGTGGGGCTCGCCTCCAGGGCGCCGTGGCTGCTGGAGACCGACGTGCAGGAGAAGGTCGGGGTCAACTACAGCCGCGGCCCGATCTGGGAGCCGTACATGGTCGAGGACCGCAATCTGGTCACCGGGCAGAACCCGGCCTCGGCCGCGGTGCTGGGAGACCGGATGCTGGCCATCCTCAAGTGACGGGTGTTCCGGGCCACCGAGGATCCGGATCCGCCGGGTGGGGCCTAGTCGCCGATGCCCGCCAGGTCCCGCAGGCGGCGCGCCTGGGCCGCGCGCTCGGCGGCGCGCTGTTCGTCGTACGTACGTGACGAGGCGCCCAGCAGCAGCGCCTTCGTCTCGATGGTCGCGTCGCGCGGCGCGGCGAGCAGCGCCGCGGTCAGGTCGCGCACCGCCCCGTCGAGTTCCGCCGGCTCCACCACCAGATTGGCCAGACCGGTGCGCTCGGCCTCCTCCGCCTGGACGAAGCGGCCCGTCGCGCAGATCTCCAGCGCGCGGGCCTGCCCGACGAGGCCGACGAGGGAATGTGTGCCGCCGAGGTCGGGGACGAGGCCGAGACCGGTCTCGCGCATGGCGAACTGTACGTCCGACGCGACCACGCGCAGGTCACAGGCGAGCGCGAGCTGGAATCCGGCGCCAATGGCATGCCCCTGGACAGCGGCGATCGACATGAGGTCGGCCCGGCGCCACCAGGTGAAGGCGGACTGGTACTCGGCGATGGCCGCGTCCAGCTCCGTGTCGGAACGGCGCGCCAGCTCCGGGAAGGAAGGTTCACCGTCGAAGCCCTCGGGGCTGAACGCCTGCCGGTCGAGGCCCGCGGAGAAGGACTTGCCCTCGCCACGCAGCACGACGACCCGCACGCTGCCCGGCAGTGCCTGCCCGGCTTCCGTCAACGCCCGCCACAGAGCGGGAGACTGAGCGTTGCGCTTGGCCGGGTTGGTCAGGGTCACGACGGCAACCGCGTCCTCGACGGTGAGCCGTACGCCGTCCTTGTCGAGTACGGGATCGATCGAAGTCATGGGGTGCCTCCGGTTCGGTGCAGTCGGTCAGCAGGGTCTGCTGGGCTACTGCACAGTAACCACCCGGTCGACCGCGACGACCGGCCGGGTGGTCACCGGCGGAACCGGTGGCCGGAGAAGCTGTACGCGGTCGTCAGGCCGAGGCCTTCTTGCCGCGTGTCGCTCCGCCGCGTCCCCGCAGCGTGACTCCGGATTCACTGAGCATCCGGTGGACGAATCCGTAGGACCGGCCCGTTTCCTCGGCCAGCGCCCGGATACTCGCACCGGAGTCGTACTTCTTCTTCAGGTCTGCCGCGAGCTTGTCGCGCGCGGGGCCGGTTACCCGGCTGCCCTTCTTCAGAGTCTCGGCCACCCGTGCCTCCTCATGGAAGTGCGCTCTGGACTTCTCATGATCACCCCTCGGGCCGCTCCTGGCCACCCATTCAGCAAGGTTCGCACCACAAGCTTCGGCGGAGCGCAGCATTCGAACACGAACGGAATTGCTACTTCCAGAGCGGCATACGTAGCCCCATCACCGAAGACGCCCAAGAAATCGCAGGTCAGACCAGGTGCGCCGGAAAGCTGATCCAACTGGTCATGGAACGGCTTGATCGTCGCCGCGCCACGCCAAAGTACGAGACGCACTCACTCAGATGATGGATCACCGCTGAGCCGAATGATCCATACGGAGTGGATCACGCCTTGTGCCCGGTCAGGCCAGCGCCACCAGATCCGCATAGTCGGCGCCCCACAGGTCCTCGACACCGTCGGGCAGCAGGATGATCCGTTCGGGTTCGAGCGCCTGGACGGCACCCTCGTCGTGCGTGACG
The DNA here is from genome assembly GCF_042716895.1 of Streptomyces sp. NPDC058653. Classification (NCBI taxonomy): domain Bacteria; kingdom Bacillati; phylum Actinomycetota; class Actinomycetes; order Kitasatosporales; family Streptomycetaceae; genus Streptomyces; species Streptomyces sp. NPDC058653. The sequence goes on from NZ_JBHXRM010000017.1 coordinate 45,293, forward strand.
AGGATGACCGCGCCCTTGTACGTGCGCAGCGCGCCCAGGATCTCCTCACGGCTGGCCGGGTCGAGGTTGTTCGTGGGCTCGTCCAGGAGCAGCACGTTGGCCGACGAGACCACCAGGGTCGCGAGGGCGAGACGGGTCTTCTCGCCGCCGGACAGGACCCCGGCCGGCTTGTCCACGTCGTCCCCGGAGAAGAGGAAGGAGCCGAGGGTCTTGCGGACCTCGACCAGGTCCAGGTCCGGGGCGGAGGACCGCATGTTCTCCAGGACCGAGCGCTCGGGGTCGAGCGTCTCGTGCTCCTGCGCGTAGTAGCCGAGCTTGAGGCCGTGGCCCGGGGTGACCTCACCGGTGTCGGGCTTCTCCACCCCGGCGAGCAGCCTCAGCAGCGTCGTCTTGCCCGCGCCGTTGAGGCCGAGGATGACGACGCGCGAGCCCTTGTCGATGGCGAGGTCGACGTCGGTGAAGATCTCCAGGGATCCGTACGACTTCGACAGTCCCTCGGCGGTCAGCGGCGTCTTGCCGCACGGCGCCGGGTCGGGGAAGCGCAGCTTGGCGACCTTGTCCGACTGGCGTACCGCCTCCAGGCCCGACAGCAGGCGCTCGGCGCGGCGGGCCATGTTCTGCGCGGCGACGGTCTTGGTGGCCTTGGCGCGCATCTTGTCGGCCTGCGAGTTGAGGGTCGCGGCCTTCTTCTCCGCGTTGGCGCGCTCACGCTTGCGGCGCTTCTCGTCGGACTCGCGCTGCTGCTGGTAGAGCTTCCAGCCCATGTTGTAGACGTCGATCTGGGAGCGGTTGGCGTCCAGGTAGAAGACCTTGTTGACGACTGTCTCGACGAGGTCGACGTCGTGGGAGATGACGATGAAGCCGCCGCGGTAGGTCTTGAGGTAGTCCCGGAGCCAGACGATGGAGTCGGCGTCGAGGTGGTTCGTCGGCTCGTCGAGCAGCAGGGTGTCAGCGTCCGAGAAGAGGATGCGGGCCAGCTCGACGCGGCGGCGCTGGCCGCCGGAGAGCGTATGGAGGGGCTGGCCGAGGACCCGGTCGGGCAGGCCGAGCGCGGCGGCGATGGTGGCGGCCTCGGACTCGGCGGCGTAACCGCCCTTGGTCAGGAACTCCGTCTCCAGGCGCTCGTACTTCTTCATGGCCTTCTCGCGGGTGGCGCCCTTGCCGTTCGCCATCCGGTCCTCGTTCTCGCGCATCTTCTTCAGGACGGAGTCGAGGTCCCGGGCGGAGAGGATGCGGTCGCGGGCGAGGGTGTCGAGGTCGCCCGTGCGCGGGTCCTGGGGCAGATAGCCGACCTCGCCGGAGCGGGTGATGGTGCCGGCGGCGGGGATGCCCTCACCCGCGAGGCACTTGGTGAGAGTGGTCTTGCCGGCTCCGTTGCGGCCGACGAGGCCGACGCGGTCGCCCTTGGCGATACGGAAGGAGGCTGACTCGATGAGGACGCGAGCGCCGGCGCGCAGCTCGACACCGGTGGCGGTGATCACGGAAAAACTCCAGGGCGGGTATGGACGGCGGAAGGGCGGGCGGAGGGGATTCTTCGACGCCGGCTAATGCACAAGGAGAAATGCCATGCGGTCGAGTCTACCGGGGCCGCACAACTGCTTTACGCCTCACGGGGTCCCCCGGGAGCATGCGGCCGGGCTGCGTTGTCGGTGGCCGGTGCCAGACTGGGGGAACTGAGACACAGGTCACATCCGAGCTTGGGGAAGGGTGATCGGCATGGCCGGTGCGCCGAGTATCTGTCCGACGCTCGTCTACGAGGACGCGAAGGCGGCCATCAGGACCCTGAAGGACGCCTTCGGCTTCACGGAGGTGAGTGTGTACGAGGGCGAGGACGGCAGCGTCCTCCATGCCGAACTGGCTCATGGGAACGGGATGGTGATGCTGGGATCGCGGAAGCGGGAGGGCGTCTTCGCCCGGGCGATGGCGGGCGGCGGGCCCGTCGGCGTCTACGTGGTGGTCGAGGACGTGGACGCGCACCACGCGCGGGCCGCGGGGCAGGGCGTGGAGATCCTGATGCCGCCGACGGACCAGGACTACGGGTCGCGGGACTACATGGCGCGTGACGCGGAGGGCAACGTGTGGAGCTTCGGGACGTACGCGCCGGGCGCCGGCGGCTGAGCTTCCGGCCCCGGGGCACGGGGCGGGGGCGGTGCGGGCCGACGCGGGCGGCGGCGGTCCCGGTCAGGCTCCTCCGGTGTGGACCTGGAACGCCGCCCGGCGTACGGCCTTCGCGAGCGCCGGGTCGGGGTGCGCGGCCGCGAGTGCGACCAGCACCTGCACGGTGCGGGGATGACCGACGGCCCTGACCTCGTCGAGCAGGGCGGGGACGGTGCCCTGGACGGCCGAGTCGAGATGGCGCACGAGCAGCGCCGTCTCGCCGTGGTCGGCGACGGCCGCCGCGGTGTCGACCCAGAGCCAGGTCGACTCCTCACGGGTGAGGACGTCCGGCGCGTCCTCGGGGTCCGCCCCCTCGTACTCGGCGAGCCAGAGCAACGCGTAGGGGCGCAGGGAGGGTTCGGCCGACGCGGTACGCACCTCCGGCTCGGCGGGGGCGCCGACGACACGCAGCGCCTCGAAGGCGAGCCCGCGCAGCAGCGCGTCCTCGCCGCGTGCCACCGCGAGGAGTTCGGTGACCGCGCTGCCGACGGTGCGGGCGGCGAGCCAGGCACGGTATTCGGCGCGGGCGGGTCCGGGGGTGAGCCGGGCGCAGCCGCGCAGCATGTTCTCCGCGGACTGTTCGATGTTGCCCGCCGGGCTCTGCGCGGCGACGCAGATCTGCTCCAGCTTGACCCACACCGCCCAGTTGCCGAGCGGGGTGAGGGTCGCCTGGCCCTCGCCGAGGGTCAGGGCGCCGACGGCGGCCAGGCCCTCCAGGGCCCAGTCGAGCAGCTGCGGCAGCGGGACGGCCGTGTCGGTGGCCGGGGCGCCGTCGGAGTCGGGCGCGGGCGCGGCGGCGGTCGGTGCCGTGGGGCCGGACGCGGTCGTGGGGTCGTACGGCACCTCGCAGCGCTCGTCGCGCAGTTCCGCGACGCGCTGCTGGAGCAGGTCGAGCAGGGCCGGTACGAGCACGGGGCCGGCCGAGAGCTGGAGGAGGGAGAGCACCTGGGGGACGGCCTCCACGACCTCGGCGACGGTCGCCGGGGCGAGGTCGTCGGGGGCGGCGTGCACGAGCGACCAGGCGTCGAAGAGGGCGACCCAGCCGCGCAGGACGGCGGACTCGTCGCGGTCCCAGGCGCGCAGGCGCCAGCCGGGGCGCGCGGTGCCGCCGTGCAGTTCGACGAGCCCGGCCAGCCTCGCGCGGTCCCAGCCCGCGCTCACCTGGTCCGGCGTCAGCTCCAGGGCGGTGGCGGCCCGTTCCCGGGCCTTGGGGGCCAGTGGGCCCGCTCCGGGGTCCCGGTCGGCCGCGGCCCAGCGGGCGATCCGTACGGCGTCGGCGAGCACGGCCCGCGCCTGACGGGCCAGCTCCGCGGGCGGTGGTGTGCCCTCCGGCGGACGGGGCGCCGGACGTGTTCGCCCGGTGGTCACGGCCCGGCGGGCCGTGGTCAGGGCCCGCGGACGGACGAGTCGGAGTCTGGAGTTGCGCGCCAATTGCTCATCAGGCTTTCGGGACGTCACGGGAGCAGTCTTCCCGCTGATTGCCCGAAAGCCCAAACGGAACCTCCCGCCCGGGCCTTCTCCCGCCGGTCACACGCTGGGGAAGACACCGGAGCGGAGGGTGGCCGGGGGCGCTCCGAGAGCTTCCGCGGGCTTACCGCACGAAGGTTGCGCCCGGGGGTGGGTGAGGGTGACGCGGGGTTACATGAGGGGGGTGAGGAAGCGACGGAGCGTCTCCTCGTATCCGAGGGGGTCCGCGTTCCACATGGCACCGTGCGGGGCGTCCGACACCGTGTGGAGGGTGACCAGGTCGGTGCGGCGGGCGGCCAGTTCGCGGGAGGGGTACCAGGGGGCCAGGGCGTCGTCGGGGCCGTGGACGATCAGTGTCGGGACATGGAGCTCGGCCGGATCGGAGACCACGGACAGCCGGCCGCCGCGCAGTCCGGTCCGGCCCTGGGCCGCGCGGACGGCGAGCGGCAGCAGCGGGCCGGGGGTGCGGCGCGCGGTGGCGAGGGCGCGCAGGGTCGCCTCCCAGTCGAGCACGGGGCTGTCCAGGACGAGCCCCTTGATCCGGTCGCGCTGTCCGGACTTCGCGGCTGCGTGCAGGGCCATCGTCGCCCCGACGGACCAGCCGTACAGGATGACGTTCTCCGCACCGCCCCGCAGGGCGTAGCGCATCGCGGCGTCGAGGTCGCGCCACTCGGTGTCGCCGAGATGGCCGAGGCCGTCGGGGGAGTGCGGGGCGCCCTTGTCGCCCCGGTAGAACAGGTTCAGGATCGGGAAGTGCTGCTCGACCAGGAACTCCATGACGTTCATAGGGTGCTCCGGGGTCGCGCCGAGCCCGTGCGCGGTGATCACCCAGGTCTCCCGGCTGCCGGGCACGAACCACCCGGGCAGCGCGCCGAGTTCACCGGGGATCTCCACCTGGTCGTATTCGAGCCCGAGGGCGCTGCCGGGGTCGCCCTGGTGGAGCTGCGGGGTGAGCCGGACGCGTCTGCCGGCGTGGAAGGTGCCGCGGCCGACGCGCTCCAGCCGGCGGACGACGGTGTCCGCGGGGTGCGGCACGTCGTCGATGACCGGTCCGACGACCGCCTGGACGTCGGGGGACACCAGCCCGTAGGTGCCGGGCCGCAGGGAGGCCAGACAGCGTGTGAGGGTCACCCGGCCGGCGGCCGTGGCGTGCACGGTGAGCCGTGGGTCGCCCGGCAGGGGCCGTCCGCGGGGCGCCTTGAGCGCGGCGTCGCTTGCGTACCGGCCGGCCGCCACAGCGGCCGTGCCGACACCGATCACTGTGGTGACGGCTGCTGCCGTCGCTCTGGCCGGGCGCATTTTCCCAGTGTCGGTACGGACGGCCGGTCCGGCCAGTGGAGCAGCCGTCCGGGGTGACGCGGCCGGGCGGTCCGGTGCCCGCTCAGCCCTGCTGGCCGTAGCCCTTGAGGCGCTCCTCGACGTCGCGCACCTGCTGCCGGGAGAGCAGGGTGGGCGTGTGGCCGGGCACCGAGCGGGCCGTGAGCCAGAGGCGGCACATCCACTCCAGCTGGGCCGTACGGTCGTAGGCCTTGTCCAGGGTGGCGGCGTGGGTGACGGTGCCGTGGTTCCCCAGCAGACAGCCGGTGCGGTCGCGCAGCGCGCGCACCATGTTCTGGGCCAGGGCGTCCGTGCCGTACATCGCGTACGGGGCGACCCGGACCGGACCGCCGAAGTCCGCCGCCATGTAGTGGATCAGCGGGAGTTCGGTGACGAGGGTGGAGACGGCGGTGGCGTGGACGGCGTGGGTGTGGACCACGGCGCCGGCGTCCGTGTTCCGGTAGACCTCCAGATGCATCGGCAGTTCGCTCGTGGGCCTGAGACCGCCGATGACCTGTTCGCCGTCGAGATCCACGGCGACGGTGTCCCCGGGCGTCAGCCGGTCGTACGCCACCCCGCTCGGTGTGACGAGGACGAGCTCCCCGACCCGTACGGAGACATTGCCCGAGGTGCCGACGACCAGTCCGTCCGCCGCGCTCCGGCGGGCGGTGGCGACGAGGTCCCGCCACGCCTGTTCGATCTCCGGCCCGTGGCTGCCGGGGTGCTCGCGCCTCTGCCCGTGCCCGTCTGCGGTTCGCGTCATACGGCGATCCTGCCAGGTGCCCCGGCCGGCTCCGCGCGGGTCCGCGAGGTCCACCTTCGGGTGAATCCCGGCGCGGTGCGGGGCGTCCGGGCGAGGGGCCGAACAAGCACCCACGCCCCTACGTCACCCCGAAGCCCGCCCCAGTTCATCTGCTGTTCATGGAAGATCCCTACGTTCCTGAACGGCCGATGAAATCAAGGGATTGCCAGGGTTAATGGAACACCTCACGCTGCTGCTCGCGATCGTGATCGTCACGGCTCTCGTGTTCGACTTCACGAACGGTTTCCACGACACCGCCAACGCGATGGCGACGACCATCTCGACCGGCGCGCTGAAACCCAGAACAGCGGTGGCGATGTCCGCCGTGCTCAATCTCGTCGGCGCGTTCCTGTCGGTGGAGGTCGCGAAGACGATCTCCGGCGGACTCATCAACGAGCAGGGCATCAGAACGGAAGTGATCTTCGCGGCGCTCGTCGGCGCCATCCTGTGGAACCTCTTCACCTGGCTGCTCGGCCTTCCGTCGAGCTCCTCGCACGCGCTCTTCGGCGGTCTCATCGGCGCCACGCTGATGTCCGTGGGCACCTCGGGGGTCAACGGCGGGGTCGTCGTCACCAAGGTCCTGCTCCCGGCGCTCGCCGCGCCCCTGGTCGCCGGTCTGGCCGCGATGCTCGCCACCCGGCTGACGTACCGCATCGGGCGCGGCACGGACGAGAAGGCCACGGCGAAGGGCTTCCGCGCCGGACAGATCGCGTCGGCCGGCCTCGTCTCACTCGCCCACGGCACCAACGACGCGCAGAAGACCATGGGTGTCATCACCCTCGCGCTCGTCACCGGAGGCGTCCTCTCCCCCGGCTCCAACCCGCCGCTGTGGGTCATCGTCTCCGCCGGTGTCGCGATCGCGCTCGGCACCTATCTCGGCGGCTGGCGCATCATCCGCACCATGGGCAAGGGCCTCACCGATCTCCGCCCGCAGCAGGGCTTCGCCGCCCAGACCAGCGCGGCGACCGTCATCCTCGCCTCCTCGCATCTGGGTTTCTCGCTCTCCACCACCCAGTCCTGTTCGGGTGCGGTGATGGGGGCCGGTCTCGGCCGCAAGGGCGGAGTCGTCCGCTGGTCGACGGCCACCCGGATGTTCGTCGCCTGGGGGCTGACCCTGCCGGCGGCCGGGCTGGTCGCGGCGGGCGCCGAGTTCCTGACCGGGCAGGGCGCTTGGGGTGTCGCGGTCACCGCCGCGCTCCTCGTCGCGCTCTCGGCGGTCATCTGGGCCGCGTCGCGGCGCCAGCCGGTCGACCACACCAACGTCAACGAGGCGGACGGGCCCACCGGGACGGACGCGCCCTCGGGTGTCGTGGCCGCCGCGGTCGCCGCCGTCACCCCGCCGCCCGTCGGCGGTCCGGCGTCGGAGATCGCCGCCACCATCCCGGCGCCCGGCCCGGAGAGCGCCGGTGACGCCGCCGGCGAACCGGCCAGGCCCGCGACCGTCTGATACCGGCGACCTGTCGACTCGACGACTCAGCGACTCGACGACTGGGCGACCGACCGACCGATCGACTCGAAGAAGCTAAGGACACCTTCAGCATGAACATCGACTGGGCGGCGCTCGGCTCCGTCTTCGGCGTCAGTCTCGTGGCCACCGTCGCCCTGGTGGGCCTCTTCACCCTGGGCATCGTCGCGCTCGCGAAGGGCGCGGCGCCCACGGAGGGCTCCACGACGGCGACGGAGGGCACGGGCGGCGGGTCCGTCGCGGTCGCCCGCACCGGCGCGTACCTCTGCTTCGCCCTGTGCCTGGCGGCCGTTTCGTACGGGATCTACATGATCGTCGCCTGACCCGGCGCGACCACACACGTTGAGGGGGCGACCCGGCAGGGCGGACCGGCCGGGTCGCTCCCCCTTCTTCGTCGCCGTAACGGGCCACCGACCGCCTCCAGGAGCCGGGCGGCCCCTCCGGCCGTCCCCCGGTGTCGGGCGCCCGCGCCGTGTGGGTATGAGCACACTGCCCCGTCGCAGGTCAAAGCCTGGTTGACGGGAATTCTCACGCGTGGTGGACTGCCGAGGCCAATACGGCGACAGCGAGAGGAAGCCGGTGCGAATCCGGCGCGGTCCCGCCACTGTGACCGGGGACAGTCATGTCCCCGGGAGCCAGGAACTCTTGTCGCCGCATCACGTCGAACCGGGGCGCGGACCCTGAGTGAGGACATGTCGCCATGCCCGGCTGCGGCTCAGCTGTCGAGTTCAGACCTTCGTCCACGAGAACCCCGAGAGCGTCCCGAGGCGTATCGGCGGGCTGAGCGATGCGTGCCGAGTATTCGGCGGGCCGCGAAGTACCGGCCCAGGGAAGCGTTTTCGCGTACGGCGCCGCCGCCGGTCTGCTCGCGGACCGGCTCATCGGCGATCCCCGGCGCGGTCATCCGGTCGCCCTTTTCGGGCGGGCCGCGGGCGCCGTGGAGCGCCTGCTCTGGCATGACCACCGGGGCTGGGGCGCGCTGCACGCCGTCGTGTGCGCCGGGGGTACGGCCGGGACGGCCGTGCTCGTCGCACGCGGGCTGCGGGACCGTACGGCCGCCTCGGTCGCCCTGACCGCCGCCGTCACGTGGGCTGTCGTGGGCGGTACGACCCTGGGGCGCGAGGCGCGCGCCGTCGGCGGGGCGCTGACGGCCGGGGACATCGAGGGGGCACGGGAGCGGCTGCCGCGTCTGTGCGGACGGGATCCGCAGCATCTGGACGGGCCGGGGATCGCCCGCGCGGTGGTGGAGTCCGTCGCCGAGAACACCTCGGACGCCGTCGTGGGAGCACTCGTCTGGGGAGCGCTGGGCGGGGTGCCCGGGCTGGTCGCGTTCCGCGCCGTCAACACGCTGGACGCGATGGTCGGACACCGGTCGCCGCGCCATCTGCGCTTCGGCTGGGCGTCCGCGCGGCTGGACGACGTGGTCGGCTGGCCGGGCGCCCGGCTCACGGCCGCGCTGGCGGCGGTGGCGGGCGGCGCGCCCGCGCGGGCGCTGCGCGCGGTACGGCGCGACGCGGGCCGCCATCCGAGCCCCAACGCGGGCCCGGTGGAGGCCGCGTTCGCGGGCGCGCTGGGCGTACGGCTCGGCGGGACCCTCGCGTACGGCGGGCGGGTCGAGCACCGGCCGGTGCTGAACGGCGGCGGGCGACCGGTCGAGGTGGCCGACATCGAGCGCGCGGTCGCACTGTCCCGCCGTGTCGGCCTGCTGGCCTTCGGGGTCTGCGTGGCCGGACGGCTGCTGGCCGACAACCTCCTCAAGAGGAGGGGCCGATGAGCACGGGACCTACGCGCGGCGGTGGGCTGCTCGTCGCGGGCACGACGTCCGACGCCGGGAAGAGCGTCGTGACGGCGGGCATCTGCCGCTGGCTCGTACGCCGGGGCGTGAAGGTGGCGCCCTTCAAGGGCCAGAACATGTCGCTGAACTCGTTCGTGACGCGCGAAGGGGCCGAGATAGGCCGGGCGCAGGCCATGCAGGCACAGGCGGCGCGCGTCGAGCCGACGGCGCTGATGAACCCCGTCCTGCTCAAGCCGGGCGGCGACCGGAGCAGTCAAGTCGTCCTGATGGGACGGCCGGTCGGTGAGCTGAGCGCCCGCGGCTACCACGGCGACGGCTCGGGGCCCGGCCGCCAGGAGACCCTGCTGGGCACCGTCGTGGAGTGTCTGGAGGAGCTGCGGCGCACGTACGACGCGGTGATCTGCGAGGGCGCCGGCAGTCCGGCGGAGATCAATCTGCGGCGTACCGACATCGTGAACATGGGCGTCGCGCGGGCCGCCCGGCTGCCGGTCGTCGTGGTCGGCGACATCGACAGGGGCGGCGTCTTCGCGTCCTTCTTCGGTACGACGGCGCTGCTGAGCCCCGAGGACCAGGACCTGGTCGCGGGCTATCTCGTCAACAAGTTCCGGGGCGACGTGTCGCTGCTGGAGCCGGGCCTGGAGATGCTGCGCGGGCTGACCGGCCGCGCCACCTACGGTGTGCTGCCCTTCCGGCACGGTCTGGGCATCGACGAGGAGGACGGGCTGCGGGTCTCGCTGCGCGGCGCCGTACGCGAGTCGGTGGTGGCGCCTCCGTACGGAGAGGAGATCCTGCGGGTCGCCGTCTGCGCGGTGCCCCTGATGTCGAACTTCACCGACGTGGACGCGCTGGCGGCCGAACCGGGCGTGGTGGTGCGGTTCGTGGACCGCGCCGACGAGATCGCGGACGCGGACCTGGTGATCGTCCCCGGTACGCGCGGCACGGTGCGGGCACTGGCCTGGCTGCGTGAGCGCGGTCTCGCCGACGCGCTGGGGCGGCGCGCCGCCGAAGGGCGCCCCGTCCTCGGTGTCTGCGGCGGCTACCAGCTCCTCGGCGAGCACATCGAGGACGACGTCGAGTCCCGCGCGGGCTCGGTCGACGGGCTGGGACTGCTGCCCGTACGCGTCGAGTTCGCCCGTGGGAAGACCCTCGGGCGGCCCGTCGGAGAAGCGTTCGGCGAGCGGGTCGAGGGCTACGAGATCCATCACGGTGTCGCCTCCGTGGAAGGCGGCGATCCCTTCATGGTCGACGGCGCCGGCCGCCGGCTGGACGGGACGCGCGTGGGGCCGGTGTGGGGCACGCACTGGCACGGCTCGCTGGAGAGCGACGGTTTCCGGCGGGCCTTCCTGCGGGAGGTCGCCGCGGCGGCCGGGCGCCGCTTCGTCCCCGCCCCGGACACCTCGTTCGCCACCCTTCGCGAGGAGCAGCTCGACCTCCTCGGCGATCTGATCGAAGAACACGCGGACACGGACGCGCTGCTGCGGCTGATCGAGTCGGGCGCCCCGTCAGGACTTCCCTTCATCGCACCTGGAGCGCCATGACCACCGTGAGCAACGAGGACGGCGAGCGGACGGGCACCGTCCTCCTGCTGTCCACCGCCGACACCGACCTGCTGGCCGCCCGCGCCTCCGGGGCGCCGTACGTCATCGGCAACCCGACCCGGGTCGACGCCGCCGAGGACCTGCCCGCGCTGATCGCGGGGGCGCGGATCGCCGTCGTACGGCTCCTGGGCGGCAAACGCGCCTGGGAGGACGGTCTCGCCGCGCTCGCCGCCTCCGGTATACCGACCGTCCTGCTGGGCGGTGAGTCCGTACCGGACGCGGAGCTGATGGCCGACTCGTCGGTGCCCGCCGGGGTGGTGGCGGAGGCGCTGCGCTATCTGGTCGAGGGCGGTCCGGAGAATCTCGCGGAGCTGGCGCGGTTCCTCTCCGACACCGTGCTGCTGACCGGTGAGGGATTCGACGCGCCGCGCGCGATGCCCGAGTGGGGTGTGCACGGCGAGCGCGCCTTCGTGGAAGGACGGCCGACCGTCGCGGTGCTCTTCTACCGCGCGCACGAGCTGTCCGGGAACACCTCCTTCGTGGACGTGCTCTGCGACCGCGTGGAGGAGCGGGGCGCCAACGCCCTTCCCGTGTACTGCGGTTCACTGCGCGGCGCCGATCCCGCGCTGTACGAGCGGCTCGGCGCGGCGGACGCGCTGATCGCGACCGTGCTCGCGGCCGGCGGCACCGTCGCGTCGGACGCGTCGGCGGGCGGCGCCGACGAGGCGTGGGACGTCGGGGCGCTGGCCGACCTCGACGTACCCGTCCTGCAAGGGCTCTGTCTGACCACGTCGCGGGCCGCCTGGGACGCCTCCGACGCCGCGCTGTCCCCCATGGACGCGGCGATGCAGGTCGCGATCCCGGAGTTCGACGGACGGCTCGTGACCGTCCCGTTCTCCTTCAAGGAGGAGGGCCCCGGCGGCGTCCCGGTGTACGTCGCCGACCCCGAGCGGGCGGGGAGGGTCGCGGGGATCGCGGTGCGGCACGCCCGGCTCGCGCACCGGCCGAACGCGGAGAAGAGGCTGGCCGTGGTCTTCACCGCGTACCCGACGAAGCACTCACGCGTCGGCAACGCGGTCGGTCTCGACACCCCGGCGTCGGCGGTGCGGGTGCTGGACGCGCTGCGCGACGCCGGGTACTGGGTGGGAGAGGGCGCGGACGGGCACCCCGACGACGGGGACGAGCTGATCCACCGGCTCATCAACGCCGGTGGCCACGACGTGGAGTGGCTGACGGAGGAGCAGTTGGCCGTGGCGCCCGCGCGGGTGCCGCTGGCCGACTACCGCGCCTGGTTCGACACGCTGGACCCGGAGCTGCGCGCGGGCATGCTGGAGCACTGGGGCGAGCCGCCGGGCTCGCTGTACGTGGACGGCGAGGACATCGTCCTCGCGTCGCTGCGGTTCGGGAACGTCGTGGTGATGATCCAGCCGCCGCGCGGCTTCGGCGAGAACCCGATCGCGATCTACCACGACCCGGACATGCCGCCGTCGCACCACTACATGGCGGCGTACCGCTGGCTGGAGACGGCGAGTTCGGACAACGGCTTCGGCGCCGACGCGATCGTCCACATGGGCAAGCACGGCACGATGGAGTGGCTGCCCGGCAAGGGCCTCGGTCTGTCGGCGGGGTGCGGCCCGGACGCGGTGCTCGGCGAACTGCCGCTGATCTACCCGTTCATCGTCAACGACCCCGGCGAGGGCACCCAGGCGAAGCGGCGCGGCCACGCCACCGTCGTGGACCATCTGGTGCCGCCGATGGCGCGCGCCGACACCTACGGCGACCTGGCCAAACTGGAGCAGCTGCTCGACGAGTACGCGCTGGTCAGCGATCTCGACCCGACCAAGGCCCCGGCCGTGCGCGCCCAGATCTGGACGCTCGTCAAGGCGGCCGAGCTCCACCACGACCTGCATGTCGACGAACAGCCGGGCGAGGACGACTTCGACTCGTTCGTGATGCATGTCGACGGCTATCTCTGCGAGATCAAGGACGTCCAGATCAGGGACGGTCTGCATGTCCTCGGCGGCGGCCCCGAGGGCGAGGCGCGGGTCAACCTGGTGCTCGCCGTGCTGCGCGCCTCACAGGTGTGGGGCGGCGAGGCGAACGCCCTGCCGGGCCTGCGGGCGGCGCTCGCCGAGCACTTCGGACTCGTCGAGAAGGAGCTCCTCGGTGAGCCGGGGGCACCGGTGAAGGTGCCGGCGGAGCTGACGGACCTGGTGGCGGGCCCGGCGCGGACCGCCGCGGACGCGATCGACCTGCTGGAGCAGCTCTGCCGGCGGCTGGCGGAGGGCATGGAGGAGCGGGGCTGGGAGCTGCCGGCGGTGGCCCCGCTGGTCGGTCGGGTGCTGGGACACGAACTGGCGTCGGCGGTCGCCGTGCTGGGCTTCGCCTCCACCGAGGTCGTGCCGAGGCTGGCCCGTACGACGGACGAGATCACGAACATCCTGCGCGCCCTGGACGGCGGTTACGTCCCGGCCGGTCCCTCCGGCTCCCCGACACGCGGACTCGTCAACGTGCTGCCGACCGGCCGCAACTTCTACTCCGTCGACCCCAAGGCGATTCCGTCACGGCTTTCGTGGGAGGTCGGGCAGGCGCTGGCGGACTCGCTGGTCGCCCGCTACCTGGCCGACACGGGCGCCTATCCGGCCTCCGTGGGGCTGACCGTCTGGGGCACCTCCGCGATGCGCACCCAGGGCGACGACATCGCCGAGATCCTGGCGCTGCTGGGCTGCCGGCCGGTGTGGGACGACGCGTCGCGGCGGGTCACCGGTTTCGAGATCGTGCCCGCGGCGGAGCTGGGGCGGCCCCGGATCGACGTCACGGTGCGGATCTCGGGCTTCTTCCGGGACGCCTTCCCGCATGTGGTGGGGCTGATCGACGACGCGGTACGGGCGGTGGCGGAGCTGGACGAGCCGGCCGACGCCAACTACGTACGGGCGCACGCCGACCAGGACACGGCCGAGCACGGCGACCGGCGGAGGGCGACCGCGCGGATCTTCGGGTCGAAGCCGGGCGCGTACGGGGCGGGTCTGCTGCCGCTGATCGACGCGCGGAACTGGCAGTCGGACGCGGACCTGGCCGAGGTGTACGCGGTGTGGGGCGGCTACGCGTACGGGCGCGGACTCGACGGGCGCGCGGCGCGCGGCGACATGGAGACGGCGTTCCGGCGGATCAAGGTGGCGGCGAAGAACGTCGACACCCGGGAGCACGATCTGGTCGACGCGGACGACTACTTCCAGTACCACGGCGGCATGGTCGCGATGGTGCGGCATCTGACGGGTGAGTCGCCCGAGGCGTACGTGGGCGACAGCGCGACGCCGGACCAGATCAGGACACGGACGCTGGGCGAGGAGACGCACCGCGTGTTCCGGGCACGGGTGGTCAACCCGCGCTGGATGGCGGCGATGCGGCGGCACGGCTACAAGGGCGCGTTCGAGATGGCCGCGACCGTGGACTACCTCTTCGGCTACGACGCGACGGCCGGTGTGGTGGACGACTGGATGTACGAGAAGTTGTCGGCGGAGTACGTCTTCGCGCCGGAGAACCAGGAGTTCATGCGGCGGTCCAACCCGTGGGCGCTGCGCGGCATCACCGAACGGCTGCTGGAGGCCGCCGAGCGGGGGCTGTGGGCGGAGCCGGACGAGCGGACGCTGGAGCGGCTGCGGGCGACGTATCTGGAGCTGGAGGGCGATCTGGAGGGCGGCGGCGAATGAGAGCGCGAGTTCCGGACCTGCCGAACACCCCGATCCCCGCCCTGGAGGCACTGTGAGTACGCCGTATCCCTTCACCGCCCTCGTCGGGCAGGACGATCTGCGGCTCGCCCTGCTCCTCAACGCCGTCTCCCCGGCCGTCGGCGGGGTGCTGGTGCGCGGCGAGAAGGGGACCGCCAAGTCGACCGCCGTACGCGGCCTCTCCGCCGTGCTGCCCGAGGTCGCCGTCGTCGCGGGCTGCCGCTTCTCCTGCGATCCCGGGGCGCCCGACCCGGTCTGCCCCGACGGGCCGCACGAGACGGGTCCGGGGGCCTCGCGGCCCGCGCGGGTGGTCGAACTGCCGGTCGGCGCCTCGGAGGACCGGCTGGTCGGCGCGCTCGACATCGAACGGGCGCTGGCGGAGGGCGTGAAGGCCTTCGAGCCGGGCCTCCTCGCCGACGCCAACCGGGGAATCCTGTACGTCGACGAGGTCAACCTGCTCCACGACCATCTGATCGACGTCCTGCTGGACGCCGCCGCGATGGGCGCCTCCTACGTGGAGCGCGAGGGCGTCTCCGTACGGCACGCCGCGCGGTTCCTGCTCGTTGGGACGATGAATCCCGAGGAGGGCGAGCTGCGGCCGCAGTTGCTCGACCGGTTCGGGCTCACCGTGGAGGTCACCGCGTCGCGCGAGCCGGATCTCCGGGTGGAGGTCGTACGACGGCGGCTCGCCTACGACGACGACCCCGCCGGGTTCGCCGCACGCTGGGCCGAGGAGGAGAACGACCTGCGGGCGCGCATCGTCGCCGCGCGGGCGCTGCTTCCGGAGGTGCGGCTCGGTGACGCCGCGCTGCGGCAGATCGCGGCCACGTGCGCCGCCTTCGAGGTGGACGGCATGCGGGCCGACATCGTGATGGCCAGGACAGCGACGACGCTCGCGGCGTGGGCGGGGCGCACGGTCGTGCTCGCCGAGGACGTACGGCAGGCCGCGCTCCTCGCGCTGCCGCACCGCAGGCGGCGCAACCCGTTCGACGCGCCGGGGCTCGACGAGGACAGACTGGACGACACGCTGGAGGAGTTCGGCGGCGGGGACGACGCGCCCGAGGACGATCCGGACCCCGACGGGCCGGGTGGGGGCGGCCGGCCGCCGCAGGACGGCCCTGACGCCCCCCAGGAGCCGCAGGACGGTTCCGCCGACACGGCGGACTCCCCCGCACGGCCCGAGGAGGGCCAGGGGGGTCTGCCCGCCGGTGGCGGTGAGCAGTCCGCCGTACGGGCCGCCGAGCCGTTCCGTACGAAGGTGCTCAGCGTGCCCGGTCTCGGTGAGGGCGCGGCGGGGCGCCGTTCACGGGCGCGGACCGACCACGGCCGTACGACCGGGGCCCGGCGGCCACGAGGCGCGCTGACCAAGCTGCATCTCGCGGCGACCGTCCTCGCGGCGGCCCCGCACCAGCGGGCGCGCGGCCGTTCGGGGCGCGGACTCGTGGTGCGGCGCGACGATCTGCGGCAGGCGTCCCGCGAGGGGCGTGAGGGCAATCTGGTGCTGTTCGTGGTCGACGCCTCCGGGTCGATGGCCGCGCGGCAGCGTATGTCGGCCGTGAAGGGCGCGGTGCTGTCGCTGCTGCTGGACGCCTACCAGCGGCGCGACAAGGTCGGTCTGATCACCTTCCGTGGGAAGGAGGCGACGGTGGCGCTGCCGCCGACCTCCTCGGTCGACGCGGCGGCCGTACGGCTGGAGTCGCTGCCCACCGGCGGGCGCACCCCGCTGTCCGCCGGGCTGTTGAAGGCGCACGACGTCCTGCGGGTGGAGCGGATGCGCGATCCCGCGCGGCGCCCGCTGCTCGTCGTGGTCACGGACGGGCGGGCGACCGGCGGGAGTGATCCGGTGGCCCTCGGCACGCGCGCGGCGCGGCTGCACGCCGCCGACGGCACGGCGTCGGTGGTCGTGGACTGCGAGTCGGGGCCGGTACGGCTCGGGTTGGCCGTCGCGCTCGCGGGTGAGCTGGGCGGCACGGCCGTCACGCTCGACGAGCTGCGCGCGGACAGCATCGCGGGGCTGGTCAGGGATGTGCGAGGCGCGCAGGACGCCGTCCGGGGCGTCTCCGGTGCGCAGAGGAGGGTTGCCTGATGCCGCAGGGACAGCCGGCCGTCGTGCCGGACGACGGTCTGACCACCCGCCAGCGCCGTAACCGGCCGCTCGTCGTCGTCCACACGGGCATCGGCAAGGGCAAGTCGACGGCCGCGTTCGGGCTCGCGCTGCGCGGCTGGACGCAGGGCTGGCCGATCGGGGTGTTCCAGTTCGTCAAGTCGGCGAAGTGGAAGGTGGGCGAGGAGCACGCGCTGAAGGTGCTGGGGGCGAGCGGCGAGGGCGGTTCGGTCGACTGGCACAAGATGGGCGAGGGCTGGTCCTGGGTGCAGCGGGACAGGCAGCTTTCCAACGAGGACGCGGCGCGCGAGGGCTGGGAGCAGGTCAAGCGCGATCTGGCGGCGGAGACGTACCGGCTGTATGTGCTGGACGAGTTCGCGTACCCGATGCACTGGGGCTGGGTGGACACCGACGAGGTCGTGCGGGTGCTGCGGGACCGGCCGGGGACACAGCACGTGGTGATCACCGGGCGGAACGCGCCGGAGCCGCTGGTCGAACTCGCGGATCTGGTCACCGACATGACGAAGGTCAAGCATCCGATGGACGCCGGGCAGAAGGGGCAGAGGGGCATCGAGTGGTGAACAGCTCCTCCAGGGCGGGTGCAGGCCCCTCGGTGGCGCGGGCTCCGGGTAACGGTCCCTCGGTGGCGCGGGCTCCGGGGGACGGTCCCTCGGTGGCGCGGGCGAGCAGCGGACTGTCAGTGCCGCGGCTCGTCGTCGCCGCGCCCGCGTCCGGCAGCGGCAAGACCACCGTCGCCACCGGGCTGATGGCGCTCCTCACCGCGCGCGGTCTCGCCGTGTCCCCGCACAAGGTCGGGCCCGACTACATCGACGCGGGCTACCACGCGCTGGCGACGGGCCGGCCGGGCCGGAACCTCGACGCGTACCTGTGCGGTACGGAGCTGGTCGGACCGCTCTTCGCGCACGGCGCGGCGGGCTGCGACCTGGCCGTGGTCGAAGGCGTGATGGGGCTGTACGACGGCGCCGCCGGGCAGGGCGAACTCGGCTCCACCGCCCAGGTGGCGAAGCTGCTGCGGGCGCCGGTGGTGCTCGTCGTGGACGCGTCGTCGCAGTCCCGGTCGGTCGCGGCGCTGGTGCACGGCTTCGCGTCCTGGGACCCGGAGGTGCGGATCGGCGGGGTGATCCTCAACAAGGTCGGGTCCGACCGGCACGAGGCGCTGCTGCGTGAGGCGCTGGACGAGTCGGGGGTGCCGGTGCTGGGCGCGCTGCGGCGTTCCGCCGAGGTCGAGACGCCGTCGAGGCATCTGGGGCTGGTGCCGGTGGCGGAGCGGTGGGGGGACGCGGTGGCGGGGGTTCGGGGGCTGGCGGAGCGGGTGCGGGTGGGGTGTGACGTGGAGGGGTTGCTCGCGTTGGCGCGGAGTGCGCCTTCTTTGGAGGTGGGGGTGTGGGACGCGGGTGACGCCTGCGGCGGGCCTGTTCCCGTACCCGCCCCTTCCCGGCAGTATCGATACGCCGCTCCGCCGCGGGGGGGCTCCGCCCCGGACCCCGCGCCTCGGACGCCGGCGGGGCTGGATGGGGAGCCGGCGGGGCTGGCGAGGGCCCCCGTCGTGGCCGTCGCCGGTGGGGCGGCCTTCTCCTTCTCCTACGCCGAGCACTCGGAGCTGCTCCGTGCGGCCGGTGCCGATGTCGTCGTGTTCGATCCGCTTCGGGACGAACGACTTCCGCCCGGCACCCGGGGGCTGGTCGTCGGGGGCGGCTTCCCCGAGGTGTACGCCGGTGAGTTGGGGGCCAACGAACCCCTCCGTGGAGCCGTCGCCGAACTGGCCCGCTCCGGCGCCCCCGTGGCCGCCGAGTGCGCCGGGCTGCTCTATCTCGCGCGGTCGCTGGACGGCGCGCCGATGTGTGGCGTGCTGGACGCCGACGCCCGGATGTCGGAGCGGCTGACCCTCGGCTACCGGGAGGCCGTCGCCGTCGGGGACAGCGTCCTCGCGGCGGCCGGCACACGGCTGCGGGGCCACGAGTTCCACCGGACGGTGCTCGAACCGGGGGCGGGCGCGGAGCCCGCGTGGGGGCTGGTGCGGCCCGAGCGCCGGGTCGAGGGGTTCGTACAGCGGGGGGTGCACGCGAGCTATCTGCATACGCACTGGGCGGCGGCGCCCGGCATGGCACGGAGATTCGTCGAAAGGTGCGCGGTATGAGCGGCAGACTCGTCGGGGTCGGGGTGGGACCCGGTGATCCCGAGCTGGTGACGGTGAAGGGCGTGCGTCTTCTGAGGGAGGCGGACGTCGTCGTCGTACCCGTGATGGCGGCGGCCGACGGCACCGACGGCGGGGAGCCCGGCCGGGCGGAGGCGACCGTGCTGCACTACGTCGGCGCCGAGAAGGTCCGGCGCGTCGTCTTCGCGCTCAACGAGCGCGCCGACCGGGCCCGCCGCGAGGCCGCCTGGGACGCGGCGGGCGGGCACGTCGCCGAGCTGCTGCGCGCGCATCCGTACGGAAGCGTGGCGTTCGCGACGATCGGCGATCCGAACGTCTACTCGACCTTCACCTATCTCGCGCAGACGATCGGTGAGCTGGTCCCGGGGACGGTCGTGGAGACGGTGCCGGGGATCACCGCCATGCAGGACCTGGCGGCACGCGGAGGCGCCGTACTGACCGAGGGCACCGAGCCGTTGACGCTGGTGCCGGTGACGGCGGGCGCCTCCGTACTGAAGGACGCGCTGGGCGGTCCGGGCACCGTCGTGGCGTACAAGTTCGGGCGGCTGGCGGGCGAGGTCGCCACCGCGCTGCGCGAGACCGGCCGTACGGAGGGCGCGGTGTGGGGGTCGGCGCTCGGGCTGCCGGAGGAGTCGATCCGCCCCGCCTCCGAGCTCGATCAGGGGACGCTGCCGTACCTCTCGACGCTCATCGCACCCGCGCGGCGCGACGGCGGGCGCGGGGGCAAGCTGTGAGCGCGCGCCGGCCCGGCTCAGTTGGCCAGCGCCACCACCAGCCAGATGAAGCCCACTCCGCCGACCGTGCAGAGCAGCGTGGACAGGGCGGGGTGTTCGTGGTGCGCCTCGGGCAGGATCTCGGCGGCGGCCAGATACAGCAGCGCGCCGCCGAAGAAGCCCAGATAGCCGCCGACCAGTTCCTCCGGAAGGGTGAACAGCAGCGTGGAGGCCGCCCCGGCGACGGGCGCGAGAGCGTCGGCGAAGAGCATCGTGAACGCTCTGCGGCGGTCGTTCCCGTAGAGGCTCGTGAGCGTGTACGTGTTGAAGCCGTCGGCGAAGTCGTGGGTGATGACGGCCAGTGCGACGGTCGCGCCCATCCCTCCGCCGACCTGGAAGGCCGCGCCGAGCGCGACGCCGTCCATCAGGCTGTGCAGCACCATCGCGGAGGCCGCCGTCAGACCCACCTCGGGCGCACGGTCGGCGCGGCCCGCGCCGCCGCCGTGGCCGCCCGCGTGACCGTCCGGGGTCTCGGCGTCGGCCGCCCCGTGCGCGGCCCTGCGTACGGCCAGCAGCCGCTCCACGACGTGCGCGAAGAGGAATCCGCCGACGAAGAGCAGCAGCGCCTCGTGGACGCCCAGGAAGTCCTCGCCCGCCGCCTCCATGGCCTCGGGCAGCAGTTCGAGGCCGACCACGCCGAGCATCAGCCCGCCGGCCAGGCCGAGTACCAGATGGCGGCGGTCGGTGACGCGCTGCGCCGTCCAGCCGCCGAAGAGCGTCATGAGGAACGCGCCGAGCGCGACGAACACCGCCATGCGCCCTTGCTAGCCGATCGGACCCCGGGTCCGCACATCCATGTTCACCCCTTCCGCTCCCCCGCCCCGTTGACCCGCGAGGACCACCGCTCATGACCGATCACACGTCCGGCAAGGTGACCTTCGTCGGGGCCGGCCCCGGCGCGGCCGACCTGCTGACCTTCCGCGCCGCGCGCGCCATCGCCGACGCCGATGTCGTCATCTGGGCGGCGAGCCTGGTGCAGGCGGAGGTTCTCGACCACGCGCGCGAGGGCGCCGAGATCCTCGACTCGGCGGCGCTTTCCCTGGAGGACGTCGTCGCCGTGTACGGACGGGCGGCGCGCGAGGGGCTGAAGGTCGCCCGGATCCACTCCGGCGACCCGGCTCTCTGGGGCGGTACGCAGGAGCAGGCCGACCGCTGCGACGCCCTCGGTCTGGAGGTGGAGATCGTGCCGGGCGTCTCCTCGTTCTCGGCCGTCGCCGCCGTCGCGGGGCGGGAGTTGACGATTCCGGAGATCGCGCAGTCCGTGATCCTGACCCGGCTGGGCGGGGGCAAGACGCCGATGCCGCCGGGTGAGGAGGTACGGGAGTTCGCCAGGCACGGCACGACGATGGCGGTGTTCCTGTCGGCCGCGCGGTCGGGGCAGCTCACCCACGAGCTCCTGGAGGGCGGCTATCCGACGTCCACGCCGGTCGTCGTCGCCCATCAGGTGACCTGGCCCGAGGAGCTCGTGGTGCGCTGCACCATCGGCACGCTGGAGGAGACCGTCAAGGAGCACAGGCTCTGGAAGCACACGCTCTTCCTGGTGGGACCGGCGCTGTCCGCGTCGGGGACGCGCTCGCACCTCTACCATCCCGGGCATTTCCACGGCTTCCGGCGTGCCGACCCGGCCGCCCGCAAGGCCCTCCGCGAGGAGCGGGCCCGGGGTGCCGCACGGTGATCACCGTCATCGGTACGGGGACGGGGACACCGCTCTCGCCGGACTCGCGCCGGGCCGTGGCCGAGGCGACCCTGGTCGTCGGCGGGCAGCGGCATCTCAAGGAGGCCGAGGCGGTGGCCGGACTCCGCCGAGGCGCCTCGCGGGTGGTGCTCGGGCCCCTCGCGCCGGCCCTGGACACCATTGCGCGGCACCACGCGCGTGAGGGCGCCGGGCGCGTGGTGGTGCTGGCGTCCGGCGACCCGGGGCTGTTCGGGATCGTACGGGCGCTGGCCGGGCGTTTCGGGGCCGAGGCTCTCGACGTACGGCCCGCCGCCCCGTCCGTGGCCGTGGCGTTCGCCCGCATCGGCCTGCCGTGGGACGACGCGGTGGTCGTCAGCGCGCACGGACGCGACCTCCGTACGGCGGTCAACGTCTGCCGCGCGCACCCCAAGACGGCGGTGCTGACCGGTCCGGGCGCGGGGCCCGCCGAACTCGGCGCCGCGCTCGCGGACACCGGGCTCCCCCGCACCCTCGTCGTCGCGTCCGCCCTCGGCGACCCGGACGGGGAGCGGGTCGAGCGCCTGTCCCCCGCCGACGCGGCGTCCCGTGACTGGCCTGAGCCGTTGACCGTGGTGCTGTGCCTGGACGAGGCGCGGGCGCACGCCCCCGCGCCGCGCACACTGGCCGGTCGGGGCCCGGGGCCCACCCGCTGGGCGCTGGGCGAGGAGGAGTTCGCGCACCGCGACTCGATGATCACCAAGTTCGAGGTGCGCGCGCTGGCACTGGCCCGACTCGGCCCGAGAACGGGCGATCTGGTGTGGGACGTCGGCGCGGGCTCGGGCTCGGTGGCCGTCGAGTGCGCCCGGCTGGGCGCGGCGGCCATCGCGGTGGAGAAGTCGCCCGACGGCGTCGGGCGCGTCCGCGCCAACGCGCTGGCCCACGGCGTGGACGTCCAGACGGTGCACGGGGCCGCCCCGGCGGCGCTGTCCCGACTGCCCGATCCGGACGCCGTGTTCGTGGGCGGCGGCGGCCGTGAACTGGCCGACGTCGTCACGGCGTGCGCGCGCCGGGCGCGCCGGACGGTCGTGGTGTCGCTGGCCGCGCTGGACCGGGTGCCGGCGGTACGGGGGGCCCTGACCGACGCCGGGTTCGTCACCGACGGCGTACTGCTCCACTCCTCGCGCCTCGCGCCGCTGCCCGGCGACGTGACCCGGCTCGCGGCCACGAACCCCGTCTTCCTGCTGTGGGGCGACCGCCCCGCGGCGCCGGACCCCCATTCCCTGCAAGGAGCGACCCAGTGATCGGCCTGATCTCCGCGACGGCGGCGGGTGCCTCGGCCCGTGACCGCCTGGCCACGGCCTGGCCCGGCCGGACACGTGTCTACGACGGCCCGGTGCGCCAGGCGGTGGAGCGGGCGTTCGCCGAGTGCGAACAGTTGGTGTGCTTCCTCGCCACGGGCGCGACGGTACGGCTGCTGGCCCCGCTGCTCGCCGACAAGGCGACGGACCCGGGGGTGGTGTGCGTGGACGAGGCGGGACGGTACGCGGTGTCACTGCTCGGCGGCCACCGCGGCGGGGCGAACTCCCTGGCGACGGAGGTCGCGTCGGTCCTGGCCGCCACCCCGGTGATCACCACGGCCACGGACGCCACGGGGGTCCCGGGGCTCGACACGCTCGGCCTGCCGGTCGAGGGCGCGGTGGCGGCGGTGACGCGCGCACTGCTCGACGGCGCGCCGGTGACGCTGCGGGCGGACGCGACCTGGCCGCTGCCCGCGCTGCCGCCGAACGTGACGCGCGGCGGGGCCCCCGGCGGGGAGCAGGTGTCGACGGCCGGGGAACGGCCGGACAGCGCCGGCATTCTCCTCACCGACCGCGTGGTGCCCCTGGGGCCGGCGGACGTCGTCCTGAGGCCGCCTTCGCTGGTCGTGGGGGTCGGTGCCAGCAAGGGCGTGGGCGAGGACGAGGTGTACGAGGTCGTCGGTGCCGCCCTGCGGGACGCCGGGCTCTCCCCGCTCAGCGTCGCGGCGTTGGCGACGGTCGACGCCAAGGCGGACGAGCCCGGGATCGTCGCGGCGGCCGGCAGGCTCGGGGTGCCCCTCCGGGCGTACCCGGCCGAGCTGCTGGCTGCGATCGCCGTGCCCAACCCGTCCGACGCGCCCCTCGCGGCCGTCGGTACCCCGTCCGTCGCCGAGGCGGCGGCGCTCGCCGCCGGACGCGGCGGTGAACTCCTCGTACAGAAGCGGAAGTCCAGCCCCGAGGGACGTCCCGCGATGGCCACCTGCGCCGTCGTGCGCACACCTCCGCGCGGGCGGCTCGCCGTCGTCGGCCTCGGGCCGGGCGCGCGGGACCTGCTGACCCCGCGCGCCACGGCCGAGCTGCGGCGCGCGTCGGTGCTCGTCGGGCTCGACCAGTACGTCGACCAGATCAGGGACCTGCTGCGGCCCGGCACACGTGTCGTCGAGTCGGGGCTCGGCCACGAGGAGGAACGGGCCCGTACGGCGGTCGCCGAGGCCCGTGCGGGCCATGCCGTCGCGCTGATCGGCAGCGGCGACGCGGGGGTGTACGCGATGGCGTCTCCCGCGCTGGCGGAGGCGACCGACGACATCGAGGTGGTGGGCGTACCGGGGGTGACGGCCGCGCTGGCCGCCGCCGCGATTCTCGGCGCGCCCCTCGGGCACGACCATGTCTCGATCAGCCTGTCCGACCTGCACACGCCGTGGGAGGTCATCGAGCGCCGCGTCCGCGCGGCGGCCGAGGCCGACATCGTGGTGACCTTCTACAACCCGCGCAGCCGGGGCCGGGACTGGCAACTGCCCAAGGCGCTGGCCCTGTTGGCTGAGCACCGTACGGGCTCGACGCCGGTCGGGGTCGTACGCAACGCCTCCCGCCCCGACGGCACCAGCCACCTCACCACCCTCGCCCGGCTCGATCCGGCGACGGTGGACATGATGACGGTGGTGACGGTGGGCAACACGGCCACGCGTGAGATCGCGGGCCGCATGGTGACGCCCCGGGGTTACCGGTGGCAGTCGGAAGGAGTCCGATGAGCCGCGATCCCGCTCCCGACCGCGTGGTCCATCCGATCGAGGAGGAGTCGTTCCGCAGGCTGCGCGCCCGTGTCGACACCTCGCACCTCGCGCCGCTGACCCGCGCGGTCGTGGAGCGCGTCATCCACTCGGCGGCCGATCCCGACTATCTGGGCGATCTGGTCTGCGACGAGGCCGCGTTGGCCGCCGCGCACGGCGCGCTGCACGCGGGCGCCCCGGTCGTGGCGGACGTGCGGATGGTCGCCGCCGGCATCACCCGCCGCACCGCGGTCTGCCGTCTTGAGGAGGCGGTGTCCGGGCCCGGGCTCACCCGTTCCGCGCACGCGGTGCGCCTGGCGTACGAGGAGGTCGGCCCCGGCGCGCTCTGGGTGATCGGCTGCGCCCCCACCGCGCTGGAGGAGCTGCTGCTCCTGGACGCCGCGCCCGCCCTGGTGATCGGGCTCCCGGTCGGCTTCGTCGGCGCGGTCGAGTCCAAGGCCGCGCTCCGTGGGAGCGGGCTGCCCGCGGTGAGCAACATCTCGGAGAAGGGCGGTTCCGCCGTGGCCGCCGCCGCGCTCAACGCCCTGCTCTACCACCCGTACGACCCGTCCCCGTACCCGCTCGCCAAGGAGAACGCGTGACCACCCCCCGACCCGCACTGCTCATCGCCGGCCACGGCACCAGGGACACCGGGGGCGCCGAGGCCTTCCGGGAGTTCGTACGGGAGGTGGGCAGGCGGCACCCCGAACTGCCCGTCGCGGGCGGCTTCATCGAGCTGTCGGCACCGCCGATCGGGGACGCCGTGGCCGAACTCGTCGAACGGGGTGCCACACGGTTCGCCGCCGTCCCGCTGATGCTGGTGTCCGCCGGACACGCCAAGGGCGACATACCGGCCGCGCTCAAGCGCGAGCAGGAGCGCCACCCGGGGATCTCGTACACCTACGGCCGTCCGCTGGGTCCGCACCCCGGACTGCTCACCGTTCTCGAACGGCGCCTGGAGGAGGCCCTCGCGGGCCTGGAGGGGTTCGACGGCGACCGGTCCGAGGTGACCGTGCTGCTCGTGGGGCGCGGTTCGACCGACCCCGACGCCAACGCGGAGGTGCTGAAGGCGGCACGGCTTCTCTGGGAGGGCCGCGGTTACGCGGGGGTGGAGACGGCCTTCGTGTCACTGGCGGCGCCGGACGTGCCGAGCGGGCTCGACCGCTGTGTACGGCTCGGGGCGCGCCGGATCGTGGTCCTGCCGTACTTCCTGTTCACCGGGATCCTGCCGGAGCGTGTGGTGCGGCAGACCCGGGAGTGGGCGGCGGCGCATCCGGGGACCGAGGTGGCGTCGGCCGATGTGGTGGGTCCCACCGAGGAGTTGCTGGACCTGGTGATGGAGCGCTACCGGGAGGCGGTCGAGGGCGATCTGCGGATGAACTGCGACAGTTGCGTCTACCGGATCGCGCTGCCCGGCTTCGAGGACAAGGTGGGGGCGCCGCAGCAGCCGCACTTCCACCCGGACGACGACGGCCACGGCCATCACCACGGGAACGGCCAGGGACACGGCCACGGGCACGGGCACGGCAGTCATGCGCACGCGCACTGACACCGCCGACCTCGGCCGGCCGGACCTGGCCGGCCACGATCTGCGCCACCACGGCGACGCCGAGGTACGGGACGACGGGGCGGACCTGACCGACCTCGCGGTCAACGTCCGCCCCGGCACACCCCCCGACTGGCTGCGGGAGCGCATCGCCGCGTCGCTCACCACCCTCGCCGCCTATCCGGACGGACGCGCGGCACGGGCCGCCGTCGCCGCCCGCCACGGGCTGCCGGTGGAACGGGTGCTGTTGACCGCGGGCGTCGCGGAGGCGTTCGTCCTGCTGGCCCGCGCCCTTCCGGCCCGCCATCCGGTCGTGGTGCACCCGCAGTTCACGGAACCCGAAACGGCGCTCGTCGGCGCGGGGCACACGGTGCGGCGTGTGCTGCTCGACCCCGCGAACGGCTTCCGGCTGGATCCGGCGGCCGTCCCCGAGGAGGCGGATCTGGTGGTGGTCGGCAATCCGACGAACCCAACGTCCGTGCTGCACCCGGCCGACGACCTCCTGGGACTGGCGCGTCCGGGGCGGACGCTGGTCGTGGACGAGGCGTTCATGGACGCGGTGCCAGGGGAGCCGGAGGCGCTCGCGGCGCGCGGCGACGTCCCCGGGCTCGTGGTGCTGCGCAGCCTGACCAAGACGTGGGGGCTGGCCGGGCTCCGGATCGGTTACGTGCTGGCCGATCCGGCGACCCTCCAGGCCCTCGCGGCGGCCCAGCCGCTCTGGCCGGTCTCCACGCCCGCGCTGGCCGCCGCCGAGGCGTGCATGACCCCCGCCGCGCTCGCGGAGGCGGAGACGGCCGCGCGCCGCACGGTGGTGGAGCGGGCCCATCTGCTCGCCGGGCTGGCCGAGTTCGGCACCGTACGCGCCGTGGAGCCGGCCTCGGGGCCCTTCGTGCTGGTGGAGACGGACGCGGCCGACGCGGTACGGGAGCGGCTGCGCGCGCTGGGGTTCGCGGCCCGGCGCGGCGACACCTTTCCGGGGCTCGGGCCCCGGTGGCTGCGGCTCGCGGTGCGGGACCGGGCGACGACGGACCGCTTCCTGCGTGCGCTCGGCCTCGCCCTGTCGGCGGTCCGCGCCTGAGAGTCACGGACCTGCGTGCGCGGCCGGCCGCCGGAGGGACTCACGCCCCGCCCGGCGGCCGGCCGTACACCACCGGCGCCCGGCCGCGCACCACCCACGACCGGCGCCGACAGCCGGACCGGACCCCGACGCGCCGACGCCGGCGCCCAAGCCCGCGTCGGCAACAGCCCTCAGGACCGACCGTCAGCTCCTGCCGCGCCCGCGCACCAGCACCATCGCGCCGCCGCCCACGGCGAGCAGCAGCACGGCCCCGCCGGCCAGATACGGCGTCGTCGAACCCCCGCCCGTCTCCGCGAGGTTCTCGGGGGCGGGCTCCGAGGCGGTCTGCGGTTCGACGCCCTCCTTCTCCGGTGCCAGCCGCTCCCGCTCCACCGGTTCGGCGGGCGCCTCGCACGTCGCCTCGGCGAGCGTGACGGTGCCCCGCACATCGGCGACGTTCAGCTTGAGCGGGTCCAACGCGACCCGCAGTTCGAGCGCGGTCGCCGCGGCCGTACGGGAGGTGGTCCGCGTCTTCGACAGGTCGAGCGTCACCTCGCCGACGCCCGGCACCTCCACGCGGGTCGGGCCGCCCGCGGAGAGCGTGACCTTCTTACCGAGGACGGTGACGGAGCCGAGCACGTCGGATTCGGCGACGGGCTTCTCACCGGCCTCGCAGACGGCCTTGGAGGTGACCTCCTGGACCTCGACGAGCGAGAGCAACGGCAGCCCGGGGACATGGACCTTGGCGTGCGCGATGTTGGCGTGGCCCTCGGCCCTCCGGTCGTCGGCGGTGGCCCGCGCGCTGGCGACGTCGGCGCGCAGCACGGTGAACGGCCTGCCCTTGTCGACCCCGTCGAGTTCGACGGTCAGCGCGGTCCTGTCGGCGTCGGCCGGGGCCTGCACCTCGTTGAGCGACGCCCGCAGGGGCACCTCGACCGTCCTGTTGAGCAGGGACACGTCGAGGGCGGTCCGCAGAACGACCGCGCCCGCCGTGCCCTTTCCCGACGTCGCTCCGGTTCCTCCGGTGGCCCCCGCCGGGGCGGCGAGCAGGGCGGGCCCCGCGACCAGGGCCACCGCGGCGGCCAGGGCGGCGGATCGGCGTGCGGGCATGCGGAAGACATTGCTGTTCAAGATGGTGGAACCCCCACAGAGATTTGACGTCGCCGACCGGCCGGCACGGGGACACAGGGGCGGCGGCGACCGAGACACCGGAATCTTTACGCACCAAGAGTGAACTGGCGGACACCTGGGGTGAGTTCACCCTAAAGGGGGGTTTCCGTGTCAACGTTCGAATCAGGTGGGTACGGGCGTTCCTTCCAGCCACCCGCACGGGGGGCGCGGGGGTCGTACGCTCGGCCGTTCCGGCAGGCGTACGGCGCCCGCGAGCCACTCCCCCGCCGTCAACGTCAGCCCACGACCCGCCCGTTGAGCACGATCCGCCGCGGCGCCGCCAGCACCCGCACATCGGCCCTCGGGTCCGCGTCCAGCACCACCAGATCGGCCGGAGCGCCCTCCTCAAGGCCCGGTCGCCCCAGCCAGGCCCGCGCACCCCAGGAAGTCGCCGACAGCGCCTCCACGGCCGGGATACCGGCTTTCACCAGCTCCCCGACCTCGTCGGCCACCAGACCGTGCGCCAGGGAGCCCCCGGCGTCCGTGCCGACGAAGACCTGGACGCCCGCGTCGTACGCGTCGCGGACCGTGTCGTAACGGCGTTCGTGCAGCCGTCGCATATGGGCCGACCAGCGCGGGAACTTGGTCTCGGCGCCGGCGGCCAGCTCCGGGAAGGTGGCGATGTTGACCAGCGTCGGGACGATCGCGACGCCGCGCTCGGCGAAGAGCGGGATCAGGTCGCCGGTGAGACCCGTCGCGTGCTCGATGCAGTCGATGCCCGCCTCGACGAGATCGCGCAGCGCGACCTCGGCGAAGCAGTGCGCCGTCACACGGGCGCCGAGCCGGTGCGCCTCGGCGATCGCCGCCTCGACCTCGCCGCGCGGCCAGCACGCCGTCAGATCCCCGGCCTCACGGTCGATCCAGTCGCCGACGAGCTTGACCCAGCCGTCGCCGCGCCGGGCCTCCTCGGCGACGAAGGCGACGAGATCGCCGGGCTCGATCTCATGGGCGAAGTTACGGATGTAGCGGCGGGTACGGGCGATGTGCCGGCCGGCCCTGATGATCTTCGGCAGATCGTCGCGGCCGTCGATCCAGCGCGTGTCGGACGGCGACCCCGCGTCGCGCAGCAGCAGCGTGCCCGCGTCCCGGTCGGCGAGCGCCTGCTTCTCGCTCGTCGCCTCGTCCACCGGTCCATGGGTGTCCAGACCGACATGGCAGTGGGCGTCGACCAGGCCCGGTACGGCCCAGCCCGCGATCGTGCGGATGTCACGCGCGCCGGAGGGACGCTCGTAGGTCGTCCGCCCGTCCACCACCCAGAGCTCGTCCCTGACGTCGTCGGGACCGACGAGCACCCGCCCCTTCACATGCAGCACCGCGCGATCACTCATGGGCCGAACTTTACGAGGCGCTGAGTACCCTCGACGAGGGAGTGTCCGAACACCGTTCGAGCGACTCGCCCCACCCGACCGAACCGAAGAGAGCACACCGCCGTGACCCACCCTCTGCTGGACCTCGCCCCCCTCACCCCCGCCCACTTCGCGGCCGTCGAGCGGCGGGTGGCCGCCCTGCTCGACACCGAGCAGGACGTGGTGATCACGCAGGGTGAGGCTCTGCTTCCGTTGGAGGGCTGCGTACGGGGCGGGGCCCGCGCCGGCTCGACCGCGCTGAACGTCATCACGGGGCCGTACGGCCAGACCTTCGGCAACTGGCTCCGCGACTGCGGTGCCGCGGTCGTGGACCTGGAGGTGCCCTTCCACACCGCGGCCACGGCCGAGCAGGTCGAGCGGGCCCTCGCGGAGCACCCGGAGATCGACTTCGTCTCCCTGGTCCACGCGGAGGCGGCCACCGGCAACACCAATCCCGTGGCGGAGATCGGTGAGGCCGTCCGCGCCCACGGGGCCCTGTTCATGCTGGACGCCGTCGCGTCCGTCGCCGCCGAGCCGCTGCTGCCCGACGCCTGGGGCGTCGATCTGTGTGTGATCGGCGCGCAGAAGGCGATGGGCGGCCCCGCCGGGGTCTCGGCCGTGTCGGTGAGCGCCCGCGCCTGGGAGCGGCTGGCCGCGAACCCGGGGGCGCCGCGCCGCTCCTACCTCTCCCTCCTCGACTGGAAGGAGCGCTGGATCGACACCGGCCGTGCCGCGCTGCCCCATGCCCCGGCCCAGCTGGAGATGCTGGCCCTGGAGGCGTGCCTGGAGCGCGTCGAGGAAGAGGGGCTCGCCACTCGGATGGCGGCACACGCGTCGGCGGCCTCGGCCACCCGATCGGGCGCACTGGCACTCGGGGGTGGGATTGAGCCGTTCGTGTACGCGTCACGGGACGCCGCTCCGGTCGCCACCACGCTGCGCACCCCGCCGGGCGTCGACGCCGCCGCGCTGGTGGCCGAGGCGCTGGCCGCCGATCCCTCGCTCCCCCTGATCGCCGGGGGCGGGGCGCTGGCCGGGGAGATGGTCCGCGTCAACCACTACGGCTCCGACGCGACCCCTCTCGCGGTGAGCTCCTCGCTCGCCGCACTGGGCGCGGCACTCGTGGCGAGGGGCCTCGACGCCGACCCCGCGGCGGCCGAGAAAGCAGTATCCGACAGTTGGGCCGGCATCGCATCCGGAAAACAAAGTCGGCGTTAATTCGAGAATGCGGGAATGAATTCTTCTCCACACAGCTTCCCTGATTCGTCTGCCCGCTTTTTCTGATCCTAAACGCCAAGGTTTCAACAACGGCGCGCATGTAATTCCGACAGGGATCCAGAGCGTTACGCACATGTGACCGAGTACACAAGCGCGCCCGTCTTGCCCGGTATCTCCAGGGCAAACCAGCCCAGACCACCTCCCCGTGACCATGGCGCACGCGCCCGCGTGATAACACACATCGGGCCGGTGCCCAACCCCTGCCGACGATGCGATTTCGGAATCCGCTCGGTAAATTCAATAGACATGACTGCCGCCCAAGCAGACCTTGAAGGTGTCCGAAGCGAATTCACGCGATCCCTTCGGATCGAGGCCCCACAAGTGGAGGACGGGGCCGAGATCTGGCGCATCGCACGCGATTCCGAGGTGCTCGACCTGAACTCCTCGTACAGCTATCTGCTGTGGTGTCGTGACTTCGCCGCGACCTCGGTCGTGGCCCGCGACACCGCCTCCGGAGCGGACGGGGCCCCGATCGCCTTCGTCACGGGCTACATCAGGCCCGAGCGCCCCGAGGCCCTGGTCATCTGGCAGGTGGCCGTCGACAGCGCCCACCGGGGCAAGGGCCTCGCGGGCACCCTGCTCGACGCACTCGTCACCCGGGTCACCGACGAGCAGGGGATCACCTCCGTCGAGACGACCGTCACCCCCGACAACACGGCGTCGGACCGTATGTTCCACGCCTTCTCCGAGCGTCATGGCGCGACCCTGGAGCGCGAGGTGCTCTTCGACGGGGAGCTCTTCCCCGACGGAGGTCATCAGCCCGAGGTGCTGTACCGGATCGGCCCGCTCACGACCTGAGCAGCGCCACGTCCCCCATCCCTCACTCCTCTCCCCCACCCTTCAGGAGACCGCGATGACCATCACCCCTCCCGTCCTGAGCATCTTCGAGACCCTCGAATCCGAGGTACGGAGCTACTGCCGTGGCTGGCCGGCCGTGTTCGACCGCGCGCAGGGCAGCCGTATCACCGACGAGGACGGCCACAGCTACCTGGACTTCTTCGCCGGCGCCGGGTCCCTCAACTACGGGCACAACAACCCCGTACTGAAACGGGCGCTGATCGACTACATCGAACGCGACGGCATCACCCACGGCCTGGACATGGCGACCACCGCGAAACGCGCCTTCCTGGAGTCGTTCCAGAGCGTCGTGCTGCGGCCCCGTGATCTGCCGTACAAGGTGATGTTCCCGGGCCCCACCGGCACCAACGCCGTCGAGTCCGCCCTCAAGCTGGCCCGCAAGGTGAAGAACCGCGAGTCGATCGTGTCCTTCACCAACGCCTTCCACGGCATGTCGCTGGGCTCGCTCGCGGTCACCGGCAACGCGTTCAAGCGGGCCGGAGCCGGCATCCCGCTGGTGCACGGCACCCCGATGCCGTTCGACAACTACTTCGACGGCCAGGTCCCGGACTTCCTCTGGTTCGAGCGGCTGCTCGGCGACCAGGGCTCCGGGCTCAACAAGCCCGCCGCCGTCATCGTCGAGACGGTGCAGGGCGAGGGCGGCATCAACGTCGCCCGCGCCGAGTGGCTGCGCGCCCTCGCCGACCTGTGCGAGCGCCAGGACATGCTGCTCATCGTCGACGACATCCAGATGGGCTGCGGGCGCACCGGCGGGTTCTTCTCCTTCGAGGAGGCCGGCATCACCCCGGACATCGTGACGCTGTCGAAGTCCATCAGCGGCTACGGCCTGCCGATGGCGCTGACGCTCTTCAAGCCGGAGCTGGACATCTGGGAGCCCGGCGAGCACAACGGCACGTTCCGCGGCAACAACCCGGCCTTCGTGACGGCCGCCGCCGCGCTGAACACCTACTGGGCCGACGGGCAGATGGAGAAGCAGACCCTGGCCCGCGGCGAGCAGGTCGAGCGCGCGCTGCTGGCGATCGTCGAGGAGTGCGCCCCGGACAGCGTGAGCTTCCGCGGCCGCGGCCTCGTGTGGGGCATGGAGTTCGCGGACAAGCCGCGGGCCGGCGCGATCTGCCGCCGGGCCTTCGAGCTGGGGCTCCTGCTGGAGACCTCCGGCCCGGAGAGCGAGGTCGTGAAGCTGCTTCCCGCGCTGACCGTCACGCCCGAGGAGCTGGACGAGGGCCTGCGCACGCTGGCCCGCGCCGTACGCGAGACCGCCTGACCGAAAGGTCACCCCGGGGCCCGGGCCTGACCCGGGCCCCGAGGGGGCACCAGAACAGGACAACGCGGCCCGTCACCACAGCGGGCCGCAGCACAGAAGGGTCCCAGCCACGTGATCGTTCGATCGTTGAAGGACATCGAGAACACCGACCGCCATGTGAGATCGGCATCGGGTACCTGGGAGAGCAAGCGCCTGGTGCTCGCCAAGGAGAAGGTCGGCTTCTCCCTCCACGAGACCGTGCTCTACGCGGGTACGGAGACACCCATGTGGTACGCGAACCACATCGAGGCGGTGCTCTGTGTGGAGGGCGAGGCCGAACTCACCAACGACGACACGGGTGAGACCCACTGGATCGTCCCCGGCACGATGTATCTGCTCGACGGCCACGAGAAGCACACGCTCCGGCCGAAAACCGACTTCCGCTGTGTCTGCGTCTTCAACCCGCCGGTGACAGGGCGGGAGGACCACGACGAGAACGGCGTCTACCCACTGCTGACCGAGGAGGGCTGAATCCCCATGACCACCGCCCCTGCACGCACCGACCTGTACCCGACCCGTGGCGTGGGTGAGGTGACCACCCCGCGTCAGGACCCCGTCGTCTGGTCACAGCCCGGCGCTCCCGGCCCGGTCTCATCGGGTGAGCTCCAGGGTCTGGAGCGGGACGGGTTCCTCACCGTCGACCAGCTGATCGACCCGGACGAGGTGGCGCTCTACCGCGCCGAGCTGGACCGGCTGGTCACCGACCCCGCCGTCCGGTCCGACGAGCGTTCGATCATCGAGCCCAAGTCCAAGGACGTACGGTCGGTGTTCGAGGTCCACAGGATCAGCGAGCTCTTCGCCGGTCTGGTGCGCGACGAGCGGGTGGTGGGCCGGGCGCGGCAGATCCTCGGCTCGGACGTGTACGTCCACCAGTCCCGTATCAACGTGAAGCCGGGCTTCGGCGCCTCGGGCTTCTACTGGCACTCGGACTTCGAGACGTGGCACGCGGAGGACGGTCTGCCGAACATGCGGACCGTCTCCGTGTCGATCGCGCTGACCGAGAACTTCGACACCAACGGCGGTCTGATGATCATGCCCGGGTCCCACAAGACCTTCCTGGGCTGCGCGGGCGAGACGCCGAAGGACAACTACAAGCAGTCGCTGAAGATGCAGGACGCGGGGACGCCGTCGGACGAGGCGCTCACCGCTCTCGCGGGGCAGCACGGCATCAGGCTCTTCACGGGCAAGGCCGGTTCGGCGACGTGGTTCGACTGCAACTGCATGCACGGCTCGGGCGACAACATCACCCCGTTCCCGCGCAGCAACGTCTTCATCGTCTTCAACAGCGTGGAGAACGCGGCGGTCGAGCCGTTCGCGGCGCCCGCCCCGCGGCCGTCGTTCATCGGCTCCAGGGACTTCACCCCGGTCCGCTGACCCACCGCCTCCGTAGGAGGACGCGGGGCCGGTCGTCACGACCGGTCCCGCGCCTCTGTCCTCCGGCCGCTCAGCCCGCGATGACCGCCAGCGCGTGGTCCACGTCCGCCGTGGAGTTGTAGAGGTGGAAGGCGGCCCGCAGATTGCCCGCGCGGACCGACACCTTGACGCCCGCCGCCATGAGCCGGGGGTGCAGCTCGCCGAGGCCGGGGACGGCCACGACGGTGGAGCCGGGGGCGGCGACCGGCTCGTGCCCGAGGGAGAGCAGACCGGCCCGGAAGCGGTCGGCGAGCGCCGTGACGTAGGGGTGGATCCGCCCGACGCCGATCTCCTCCAGGAGGCCCAGGGACTGCTCGGCGCCGTGGTACGAGAAGAAGGCGATCGGCTCGTCGAACCGGCGGGCGGAGTGCGCCAGTTGCTCGACGGGGCCGTACGTACTGGCCCAGATGTCCTCGCCGGAGACCCAGCCCGCGTGGATGGGCACCAGACTCTCCTGCGCCTCCTCGGAGACGGTCAGGAACGACGTGCCGCGCGGGCTCACCAGGAACTTGTAGCCGCCGGTGACCGTGTAGTCGTACGCCCCCGCCTCCACCGGCAGCCAGCCCGCCGCCTGGGTCGCGTCGAGCAGCGTACGGGCGCCGTGGGCGCGGGCGGCGGCCCGTATCGCCGGCAGATCGGCGATACGGCCGTCGGCGGACTGGACGGCCGAGACGGCGACCAGCGCGGTCTCCGGCCGGACCTCGTCGGCCAGCGACTCCAGCGGCACATACCGGGGCTTGAGGTCGCCGCGTACGGCGAAGGGGTTGACGACGGAGCTGAACTCGCCCTCCGCCAGGAGGACCTCACCGCCCGCCGGGACGGAGGCCGCGATCAGACCGACGTGGACCGCCACGGAGCCGCCGACGGCCACGCGCCCGACGGGGACGCCCATGAGGCGGGCGAACGAGGCGCGGGCCGCGTCCACGGCGTCGGGACTGCCCGCGCCGTCACCGGCGCCCGTGCCGTTCTCAATGGCCAGCGCCCGTACGGCCTCGACGGCCCGACGTGGCAGCAGCCCGCAGCTGGAGGTGTTCAGATACGTCGTCGTGGGCCCGAACTCGGTGCCGCCCAGAGTGTCCATGACCTCACCCTGGGACCCGCGCTTCTCCCCGTCAATTGCGCGTCTTCAAGGGGGAAACCCAAGGAATCCTTATGAACGGGTGTGGGCCCTGACGGCCCGCCCGCTCAAGCCCAGCGATCTGATCCGCCATCACGCCCCCACGCGTATCCACCCGACGGACAGGACTTGGGATACCGAACCAGGCGCACGGCGCATCCCTCGGGAAGGCGCGGACAGCATGCGGTCGACATCTCTCCGGAAACATCCATGATTCTTCTGGCCCCCGTTCAACTCGGCCGCAATCCGCCGGCCCGGCTTTCAAGCCATCAGGATCATGTTCTCCCCGGCGGTCAGCTTTGACAACGTATGCAACGCCGGAATTTCCGCGCGCTCACGTTTCCGGTGAAGTGGAACCGGGTGACGTAATGCCTTGGTCCTCGGTTGTGGCAGGGGCGCACGGGTACGTCAAGTATTCGGTCGAGTCCGTGCGCCTGTCCTGTTGACGGGACAGATGGCGGATCAACCGCGGGTACGGTCGGTTGATCGATCGCGATCGGCTCACTACCGTGGTCGATCGGCGATTGGATAACGTCGGTCCGATGCCGTGGAGCCGGTTCGGCAACTCGACGACCTCAAGGAAAACTGTGTGCACGATTACGCACATCGGATTCCTCGGGCGGAAATTACATGCAAGGCGCTGACATCACAGTTCGAAGCGGCGAAATAAGCGACCCGTTTCGCCGCCGACTTGACCGCGACAAGCTCCAACGTGCGACCGATGTCGACGCGGTGAAACCCTTTTGATGACGCCGACGGCAGGTTCTTCGCCCTGGTGAACCACGAGGAGCCAAAGCGAGGTTCCGCCGCTTCTCCCCGCGGTCGGCGCCTTCCCATTCTCCGCCACCCGCGGAACTCACAAGCCGGGCTGCCCCAGCGGCGGGCTTGTCGCAGGCAATGAACGCGAAGGGAACAGTGACATGTCCGAGGGCCTACTCAAACCCGATGTGTTGACCCACACCACCGACGCCGGTACCGGTCCGCCCGTCGGCGGTCAGCGCAGTACTGACGCCGACGAGCGGACCGGCTCGGGCGACCGGCTGACCGAGGCTCACCTCGCCGAACAGCAACGCTACTGGCTCGACCAGCTCGACAACCTTCCGGTGTTGCGGCTGCCGACCGACCGGCCACGGCCGGCCATGCCGAGCAAGGCGCGCACCACCGTCGAGTTCCGTGTGCCGACGGACGTCGTCAACAGGGTGAACGACCTGGCGGACAGAGCCGGCGGGACGCTGTTCACTGTCCTCCTCTCCGCGTCCCAGGTGCTCTTCTCCCGTTACGGCAAGCAGCAGGACATCCCTCTGGCCACCGTGGCGACCGGCCGCACACTCGATACGCCGGACGGTCGTTTCGACAATGTCGTCGTCCTGCGGTCGACAATCCAGCCGGACGACCCGTTCACGCGGCTGATCGAGCGGAACGTCCTGCTCGTCAAAGACGCGGCGGCCAACGCGGACCTGCCCTTCTCCCGGCTCGCGCACGAGCTGACACCCCACGGAACCGATGGCGGCTCTCCCCCGGCGCAGGTGCTGGTGGTACTGCGCGACGCCGACGTGATCGGGACACCTCAGCCGTTCGACCTCACGATCGACTTCCGGCCGACCGCTACGGGCGAGCTTGTCGGCACCCTCGCCTACGACCCGGGACTCTTCGAGACGGCCACCGTCCAGCGGTTGGCCCGGCACTTGGTGGTGCTGCTGACCGCCGCCGTGCGGGATCCCGCGAGGCCGGTGGGCGACCTTCCCCTGTTGGACGAGGGGGAGCGGCACACACTGTTCGATGAGTGGGGAGTCAACCATGTGGAGTTGCGGGCCTGGCCGTGCGTCCACGAGTTGGTCGGCAGGCGCGCCCAACTGGAGCCCGACGCGGTCGCGGTCGTCGCCGACACGGACATGGTGACGTACGGGCAGTTGGACACCAGGGCCAACCAACTCGCCAACCTCCTGGTGTCCGCCGGGGTTCGGAGGGGCGATGTCATCGCCGTGTGCCTGCCGCGCGGCCCGGGGCTGGTCACCGCACTTCTTGCCGTCCTTCGCGCCGGCTGCGCCTACTTGCCGCTCGACCCCGGGTACCCGACCGAGCGGCTGGGCTTCATGCTCGGCGACGCCGACGTGTCGGTGTGTGTGACGGAAGGGGCGCTGGTCGGGAAGTTGCGTGAGGCGACCGACGCCGACCTGATCCCGGTTGACGAACGGGAGCAGAACCTGGCCGCCCAGCCCACTGTGCCGCCGGCCATCCCGGTCTCCGGTCGTGACGGGGCGTACGTGATCTACACCTCGGGCTCGACCGGCAGGCCGAAGGGGACGGTGGTCGAGCACCGTTCGATCACCAGACTGCTCTGCGACGCCGACTACATCCGGCTGCGGCCT
This sequence comes from Streptomyces sp. NPDC058653, assembly GCF_042716895.1. Taxonomy (NCBI): domain Bacteria; kingdom Bacillati; phylum Actinomycetota; class Actinomycetes; order Kitasatosporales; family Streptomycetaceae; genus Streptomyces; species Streptomyces sp. NPDC058653. The sequence goes on from NZ_JBHXRM010000017.1 coordinate 82,787, forward strand.
GATGACGTCGTCGCCCAAGGTGCCGACGCGACGTTCGACGCGGCGACCTTCGAGATCTGGGCGCCGCTGATCGCGGGCGCCCGGATGGTGGTCATCGACAAGGACACGATGCTCGACCCGATGGCGCTGACAGGCGCGCTGACTCGGCATCGCATCAGCACACTCGTGCTCACGACGGCGGTGTTCAACCAGGTCGTCGCCGCGCGGCCCGACGCGTTCAAAACGCTGCGCCACCTGCTCTTCGGTGGTGAGGCGGTCAATCCGGACCGGGTGGCGCAGGCATTGGCGGCGGGTCCACCGGAGCGCCTGATCCACGGTTACGGGCCCACCGAGACGACCACCTTCGCCACCTGGCACCTGGTGGAGCGGATCGACCGGCACCGCACGGTGCCCATCGGCCGTCCGGTCGTGAACACCGGCGTGCACGTGCTCGACGAACGGCTGAACCCGGTCCCGATGGGTATGGTCGGCGAGCTGTTCATCGGCGGGCCAGGGGTTGCGCGAGGCTATCTGGCTCGTCCGGGTCTTACCGCGGAACGCTTCCTGCCCGACGTCTTCGGCACGGCACCGGGAGACCGGCTGTACCGCACCGGCGATCTGGTGCGATGGTCGCCGGAGGGCGCTCTGGAGTACGTCGGCCGGATCGACCGCCAGGTCAAGGTCCGCGGCTTCCGGATCGAGCCGAACGAGATCGAGCTCGTACTCCAGCAGCACCCGGAGGTCGAAGCGGCCGTGGTGATCGCGCGCGACGACGGTGAGCACAAGCGCCTTGTCGGCTATGTCCGCCCCGAGCCGGGGCACCGCCCCGAGCCTGCCGCGCTGCGGGACTTCGTCGGGGACCGGCTCCCGGAGTTCATGGTGCCCGCGGTCGTCGTGCCGCTCGCCGAGTTCCCGCTCACCCCGAGCGGCAAGGTCGACCGTGCCGCGCTGCCGGCCCCGGAGCGTACCGCCGACTCCGAGAACTACGTCGCGCCGCGAACGGAGGACGAGCGCGTGCTCGCCGAGATCTGGGCCGATGTGCTCGACATCGAGCGCGTCGGGGTGACCGACAACTTCTACGAGCTGGGCGGCGACTCCATCCTCGGGATCAAGGTCGTCGCCAAGGCTCGGGCGGCGGGTGTGCCTGTCTCGCCCAAGGCCCTGTTCCGCTTCCAGACCATCGCCGGGCTGAGCGGCGAGGCGGCGGCCGACACCGCACCTGTTCACTGATCCTGCTGGTCACACATTCGCGGAGGACATTGTGCGCACACAAAGACCTGGCCTCAAGGGGCGTCTGGTCCCCGAGAACCGATACCTGTGGCGTGCGCGGCGCCCCGGGGCACGACACCGGATTCTCTGCTTCCCTCATGCGGGCGGCGGCGCCAACGCCTATTCGAGCTGGGCGCGCAGGCTGCCCGAGGACATCGAACTGGCGGCCGTGCAGCTGCCGGGCCGGCAGAACCGGATCGCCGAGGATCCGGCCACGGACGTCGGCCAACTCGTGAAGGAGATCGTCGCGGACCTGAACCCCGTGCTCACCGGACCGTTCTCCTTCTTCGGCCACTCGTGCGGGTCGTTGCTGGCCTTCGAGGTGGCGAGGGCGTTGCAGTTGCAGGGCGGCCCCTGCCCGACCCGGCTGTTCGTGTCCGCCCAGTCCACGCCCGAGGTGATCTGGGCCGGGCCGAAGCTGCACGACCTCCCGGAGCGGGAGTTCCACGCCGCCGTGCTCAGCCTCGGGGGATTCGACGAGGAGGTGAGCGCGGACCAGGAGGTCATGGACGAGTTGGTACCGGTCGTCCTCTCCGACTTCCAGCTCTGGGAGCGCCACCACGTCACCACCGTGCCGGCATTGGACTGCCCGATCACCGCGCTCGTCGGGCAGTCCGACTGGCGGGCGCCGCTGGAAACCGTTGTGGGGTGGAGCGAGTACACCTCGGCACCGTTCACGACCGAGATTTTCCCGGGCGGTCACTTCTATCTGAACGAGGAAGGCAACGACGTCCCGGGGTTTGTCGGTCAGACCCTGCTGGGGGCGTAGCACCGCTGCCGAACCGACCGACAAAGACGCTGCACGGGCGATCCGCCCGTGCAGCGTCTTTCGCTTGATACCGCGAGTGTGTTCAGCCGAGCATGGCGTCGTCCTGCAACAGCTCCACGCTCCGGGCGCTCGGGCGGAGCAGCGGTGCGACCAGCCGGGCCAGTTCCATCGCCTGCCCCCCGTTGAGGCGCGGGTCGCAGGCCGTCTCGTACCGCAGATGGAGATCCCGCTCGTGCACGGGGGCGCGGTCGTCCATGCATTCGGTCACGTCGCGGCTGGTCAACTCCAGGTGCAGGCCGCCCGGGTGGGTACCCAGCGCCCGGTGTACCTCGATGAACCCGTGGACCTCCGCCCAGATCGCCTCGAACCGACGGGTCTTGGTGCCGTCCGCGGCCGTGAAGGTGTTGCCGTGCATCGGATCGCACACCCAGGTCGCCGGTGAGCCTTGGGTGATCACCTCGTCGACGAGCGGCGGCAGCAGGTCGTGCACCGCCTTCGCGCCGAGGCGGGTGATGAACGTCAGCCGGCCCGGCTCCCGGTGCGGGTCGATCAGTTCGATCAGTTCCGCGATGTCCGCGCGGGTCGTGGTCGGCCCGATCTTGACCGCCACCGGGTTGCTCACACTGGCCGCGAAGGCCACGTGCGGCCCGTCGAGCTGTCGCGTCCGCTCACCGATCCACAGCAGATGACCGGACAGGCCGTACGTCCGGCCGGAGGCCGGGTCGACCCTGGTGAGTCCGGTCTCGTACGGCAGCAGCAACGCTTCGTGGCTGGTGAAGAAGTCGCCGCCGAGGTCGGTGAACAGCGCGTGGTTCCTGGTGCGAAGCCGCCGGATGTCGTTCAGGACGCTGTGCGCGGCCCGGTACGCGGCGAGCAGTCGCCGAGGGTTCGGGGTACGAGCCTCGGCGTCGAAGCGCAGGTCGTTCACCGCGTCGCCCCGGTAGGCGGGAAGTACCCGGTCACCCCTGGTCTCGGTGCCCATCGAGCGGGGTTTCGCGTACTGCCCGGCGAGCCTGCCGACGGTGAGCGACGGCAGCCCTGACTCGGAGGCCAGCACCGCGGCCATGTCCGCGAGGCAGCGCAGCTTCTCCCTTGTCGGCTCGATCAGCGGCCCCGCGAACAGCTCGGCGCAGTCGCCGCCCTGGAGCAGGAACGCCTCACCTCGGGCCACCGCGGCCAGGCGCAGCCGGAGCCCGTCGCACTCACCCGGTGGCACCAGCGCGGGCAGGCCGCCCAACGTGCGTACCACATCGGCCAGTTCGTCGGGGTCGGGCCAGTGCGGCTGCTGGTGCTCGACGGGTAAACGCAGTGGATCGGCACCGCTGAGCGCGGTGTTCGTCGCGGCGGTCACGACCGGCAGACCCGGAGGACGGCGGCCGCGACCTCGTCGCCGTTGTCCCCGAAGTAGGAGCGGTACACCTCCGCGATGTCGGCCTCCCGACCGGGCACGGTCTTCGGCCCGTTCGCCTGGAGGCGAGCCTGCTGGATACGCTGGGACACCTCACGACGCATCCGCAGCAAGCTGATGATGCCGAGGTCGAGGTTGTCGATGTCGGTACGCGCTTGGCCTGTGGACAGTCGGATGTCCAGTTCCGCCAGTGCTTCGGTCCCTGAGTCCAACACTCCTTGCCTCCTTGTGTTGTTGTGCTGTTGCCGCAGGTCAGATGTGTGCACGGTGCTCGGTCAGGGTGTCAGCAGCAGTTTGCCGATGGTGCGGCGCTGCTGGAGGTCCGCCTGTGCGGTGCCGGCGTCGGCCAGTGGGTAGAGCTGTCCGATGTGGACCTTGAGGTTGTCCCGGCGTACCCAGGAGAACACCGCGGCGCCCCGGGCCTGTAGTTCGTCGGAGGTCGCGATGAAGTCCGGGAGGTAGGGGCGGGTCAGCTTGATCGAGCCGCGTGTGCCGGTGCTCATGTCGATGGGCGGTATCTTGCCGCTGGACTGTCCGTAGAGGACGAAAGTGCCCCGTGGACGCAGCGAGGCGATGCTTCCCTCGAAGGTTGTCCTGCCGACCGCGTCGTAGACGACATCCACGCCGTCGCCGCCGGTGAGCCTACTGACCTCGGCGGCGAAATCGACCTCGGTGTAGCGGATGACCTCGTGCGCCCCTGTCCGCCGCGCCACCTCTTCCTTCGCCTCGTTGGACACGGTCCCGATGACGCGGACGCCGAGCGACCGCAGCACCTGGGTGAGCAGCAGTCCGACACCGCCCGCCGCGGCGTGCACCAGAGCCGTCTCACCGGGACGGGCGGAATGGCTGTCCTGGGTGAGCACGTGGACCGTGAGACCCTGCAACAGCACGGCCGCGGCCTGTTCCGCGCTCACCCCATCGGGCACCCGGATGACGCGGTGGGCGGGCAGTACGACCTGTTCGGCGTAGGCGCCGGGCACCGGCACGTCGGCCGTGGCCACCAGGTCACCGACCGCGAGGCCGGTGACGTCCGCCCCGACCGCGGCCACGGTCCCCGCCAGCTCACGTCCGGGGACGTAGGGCAGCTCGCGTGGATAGAGGCCGCTCCGTTCATAGGTTTCGTGATAGTTGACGCCGATGGCGGCGACGTCGACGAGCACATCACCGGGACCGGCGACCGGCGTGGCCCAGTCGGTCGGTATGAGTACCTCGGGACCGCCGTGCCGGTATACCGCGACCGCACGCATTGCGGCCTCCTTCTCGGGTGTTGGGGCTGGAGCCGCGTCAGGCAGGGGTTGCCCGGTCGCGAGATGCTCTGGTGCGGTCGGCCGCAGGGCGCCGGCTCGGCCTCGTAGGGGCTACTCGGCCGGTCGGGCGACGCGGCGGACGGCCGTACCGGGGCGGCGAGCGGGGTGAACGTTGCCTGACGCGGCACTAGATGGTGCCGACCTCGTCGATGATGTTCGGCAGTCGCTCGCCGGCCCGGACACGCCGCAGGACGTCCTGCTCGGTGCGTCCCGTGGCCGCGGCCGCGGCCAGCACCTCGTGCAGCCGTGCCGCCGGCACCACCACCGTGCCGTTGCCGTCGGAGAACACCCAGTCGCCCGTGTGCACCGGCACGTGGTTGACCAGGCATGTGCTGCCGGCCGACTCGACGCGGTACGCGCCCTGGGTGTCGGTCGGGACGAAGTTGCTCGCGACGACCGGACGGGTGCTCTGCTCGACGACGTCCCGGTCGCGGATGGCGCCGCCCAGCACGATCCCCTCGAAACGCAGCTGTTCGAGCAGATAGGTCGTGGACAGCCCGCCCGCGAGAGCGGCGTCGGTGACGAGCGGGCCCGAGCCCGCGACGTAGACCATTCCCCGCCCGTCGGCGACGTCGGGTACCAGGAAGTCACGGACTTCGTGCCAGGTGCTCGGCGAGGAGGCGACGATGCTCGGGCCCTTGCGCACCGCCACCCAACTGACCGTGTAGGCGGCGCCGAAGAACATCCGGTCGTCACCTGACACACGGTGCAGCCGCGAGTCCAGCACGCGGTTGGTGATGCCCAACGCGTCGAGCACGTCCGCGATCGTGGCGGTGGAGATACCGTGCTCATGCGCCGTTTTCGCGACCAGGCTGTAGGTTTCGTCGAGCGGTGCCCCGGTGCCGGCCCGCCGGACGTCGGTGCCTGCGGTCACAGTGTGATTCCGTGCGGTGTGTGAATGCTGAAGCCCATCTGCACCGGGCCGAAGTCTTCGAGGATGCCCAGATGGTTCGCCTCGGCCGCGACACTGGTCGTGATGCACGCGTCCGCTCCACCGGTGGAGCACTCCAGCGCGGCGGCGGCGTTGCTCGTCACGAACCGGACGTCGTAGCCGCGATCCTCAATGAGGCCGATCGGCGCGGGGTGGCTCAGCACCGTCCGTATCGGACTCCGGTCGCGTGCGGCGAACACCATTCGATGGGTCGGCATCATGAAGCATTCATGCAACGACATCGACCCGAGATTCCGGAAGACGATCTCGTTCAGCTTCGGATAGACGACACAGCCGAGAAGTACACTGTCGTCCGGACTTGCCATAACGCCGTCGACAGCGCTCTCAAGCGTGTCGTACAGCACCACGTTGCCCGGCTTGTAGCCCCGCTCCTGAAGATAGTAGTGCGCGGCGGCTTCGCAGTTTGTTCCAGTCGGTCCCAGCGTATGGACCCGCAACTGGAGATCATTGTTGGACATGAATTCTCCCATCACCTCAGAGTCGGTAATCTTCGCGCACCGGGTGGAATATATCGATTCCACGAGCGGCGGTCCGCGCATGCGCCGAGTGCTCGACACCGCCGGGGATGACCACGGATTCACGCGGCCCGAGTACAAGGACCTCTCCGCCGACCGTCACCTCGAACGTGCCCTCCAGGCAGTGCACGATCTGCTCGTGCGGGTGCTGGTGGATCGGCACGTCGCCGCCCTGGTCGAATTCCCACAGGGTGACGGTCATCGAGTCGCCGTGAATGAATTCGACCCGCCCCTTCGGGAACATGTCGGCAATCACAGACGTGCCCGGACGGTGCTTCTTCGCCGTCATTCTATTGCTCCTTCGACCGATGAGCCGCAATGCGGCCTGAATGAACGGGGACTCACCCCGATGCGATCGGACAATACCGGTTCCGCCGGGAATCCGGCCGCGAGTGCCTCCCATTTATTTACGATGGGAGCGTACCGCCGGGTGTCCCGGCGACAGGACAACCGGCAGGCTTCCGGCGATCATGATCCGGCTATTCAGAGGCCGTTGGCATGCATTCCTTGACAGCCTTGGCGATCGTGTTCATAAGCTACGGAAGCCGCGCTCGGCGGTCGATTTGCACTTTTTGACTTCCAGCTCCGCCAGGGCGTCGCCCGGGTATCTACCGAGAGTGCCGCACACATTGTTGAGGGAGACACCGTGGAAGGAGGGACCGTGGGACAACTGGGCGCCAATACTGAAGTCGGCGCACGATCTTTTCCGGAATTGTTCGACCACTGGGTGATGGTGGCGCCCGACGCGGTGGCCGTGGAGTCCGCCACCGGGTCGTTGACATACCGGGAGTTGGACGAACGAGCCGACCGGGTGGCGCGTGGGCTGCTCGCGGCCGGAGTGCGGGCCGAATCCGTGGTCGCCGTCGCCCTGCGCAGGTCGGTGGACTGGGTGACGGCGATCCTCGGGGTGCTCCGCGCGGGTGCGGCGTACCTCCCGCTGGACACCGCCCACCCGGCCGAGCGCCTCGCGTACATGGCCGACGGGTCCGGTTGCGCACTCGTGTTGGCGGACAAATCCACCCTTGCGGAGCTGCCTGGAATGGCGGCGCCGGCCCTCTGCCTCGACGACCTGGACGGGGACGTTCCGGTACCGGGGTTCCCGCGGCCGGCGCAGAGTGCCTACGTCCTCTACACCTCGGGTTCGACCGGCCGGCCGAAAGGCGTGGTCGTCACCCACAGCGGATTCGCGGGACTCGTCGCGGCGCACGCCGACCGGCTCGGCGTCGCCCGGGGCAGCAGGGTGCTCCAGTACGCCTCCCCGGGTTTCGACGCCTCGGTCTGGGAACTGTGCATGGCCCTGCTCTCCGGCGCGACGCTGGTGCTCGCGGACGACGCGGATCTCGCCCCCGGCCGCCCGCTTGCGGGGACTCTCGCGACCCGGGCGGTCACCCATGTGACGCTGCCGCCGCCCGTGCTGGCCACGCTCGAGGCCGACGCGATGCCCACGGTCGAGTGCCTGGTGGTCGCCGGGGACGCGACCACACCGAATCTCGTCGAGGCCTGGGCCGGCCCCCGGAAGATGATCAACGCCTATGGGCCGACCGAGACCACCGTGTGCGCCACCATGAGCGACCCGCTGGTCGCCGACGGCCGGATGCCGACCATCGGCCGGGCCATCACGGGAGCACAGGTACAGGTCCTGGACGCCGCGCTGTGCCCGGTCCCGCCGGACACCGTCGGCGAGCTGTACGTATCCGGCCCCCTGCTGGCCCGTGGCTACCTGGGCAGGCCGGGGGAGACCGCGGCGCGGTTCGTCCCGGACGCGTCGGGCCCGCCCGGCGCCCGGATGTACCGCACCGGGGACCTGGCGGCCCGCTCGGCGGACGGCACGCTCGTGTTCCACGGCCGGGCCGACACCCAGGTCAAGATCCACGGCGTACGGATCGAGACCCACGAGGTGGCGGCCGTGCTCGCCGCGCACCCCGGCGTCGCCGACGCGGTGGTCGTCGCCCGCGACACGCGGTCGAGCAAGCAACTCGTCGGATACGTCGTGCCGCGGCGGCGCGCGGAGAGGTCGACCAGCGCGCTGAGCGACTCCTACGGCGCCCTCGCGCTGGAGCCGGCCTTCTCGTCGGGCGACCTCCGCGCGTTCGCGGCGCGACTGCTCCCCGCGTCGATGATCCCGTCGGCGTTCGTTGCGCTGGACCGGATTCCCCTCACCCCCAACGGGAAGCCCGATCTCGAGGCGCTGCCGGAGCCCCGGCTGCGGCAGGTGCCGTACCAGGCGCCACGCGACGAGACGGAGGCGGTACTCGCCCAGCTGTTCGCCGAGGTGCTCGGGCTCGAACAGGTGGGCGTCGACGACGACTTCTTCGCCATCGGCGGCGACAGCATCCAGTCGATCCAGGCGGTCTCGCGCGTACGGGAGTACGGCATCCACATCAGTGCTCGGGAGATCTTCGAGCGGCGGACGGTGGCGGCCCTGGCCGAGATCGCGGCGACGCGATCGCCGGTGACACCAGTGGCCGCACTGGCCGAACTCGACGGCGGCGGAACCGGATCGATGCCGTTGCTGCCGGTCGCACAGTGGATTCGAGGCTGGGGCCCGGGCTTCGACCGCTTCCTCCAGGCGATGGTGGTGTCCCTGCCCGAGGGGATCGACGAGGAAGGCCTGACCACGACCCTCACGACCGTGCTGGACCACCACGACATGCTGCGCGCGCGCCTGGCGGGAGACGAGATCGTGGTGGCACCCGCCGGTACGGTTCCGGCCGTCGTCGACCGGGTCGACGGCATCGACGAGTCCGACCCCGCATGGCCCCGGGCGGTGGCGCGGGAGCTGGACAGGGTGGCGGCGAGCCTGGACCCGTCCTCGGGGGCCGTCGCCCGTTTCGTCTGGTTCGACGGCCGGCCGGGGAGGCTGCTGGTGGTTCTGCACCACCTTGTGGTCGACGGTGTCTCCTGGCGCATCCTTCAGTCCGACCTCGCCAGTGCGTGGGCCGCCGTCGACGGCGGACGGAGATCACCTCTGCCCGAGGTGCGTACCTCGATGCGCAGATGGGCTCACGCGCTGGCCGACGAGGCCCACAACCCGCTGCGGCTGGCCGAACTGCCGCTGTGGCGGTCGATCCTGGCCGGACCGGACCCCCTCCTCGGCGCGCGTCGACTGGACCCGTCCGTCGATGTGGTCGGCACCCTGGTCGAGGTTCCGGTGACCGTGCCGGTCCCGGTCACCGAGGCGCTGCTGACCACCGTGCCTTCGGCGTTCCGTGGTGAGGTGATGGACGGACTGCTCGCCGCGCTGGCGCTGGCGCTCACCGCGCGGCGGCAGGCCGGGAGCGATACCGAGTCGTCCGTGCTGATCCGGCTGGAGGGACACGGCCGCGAGGAGAGCGCGGTACCGGGAGCCGACCTGTCGCGGACGGTGGGGTGGTTCACCACCGCGTACCCGATTCGCCTCGATCTCGCCGGCATCGACGTCGCCGACGCGCTTGCCGGCGGTCCGGCCGCGGACCGGGCCGTCATGCTGGCCAAGCGGCGCCTGCGGGCGATCCCCGAGAAGGGCATCGGCTACGGGCTGCTGCGCCACCTCAACGACGACACCGCGCCGATGCTCGCCGAGTATCCGATGGCCCAGGTGGGCTTCAACTACCTCGGCCGCTTCGCCTCGGCGGACACCGGTGCCTGGAACCGGCTCGACGTGGCCCAGCTCGACCAGCTGGACTCCGGCCAGGACCCGACGATGCCGGCGCCCGCCGAGCTGGACATCAACGCGAGCCTTGTCGACACGGATCAGGGGCCGCGACTGCGCGCGGTGTTCACCGCGCCCTCGGGTGTGCTGGCCCGCCGGGAGGTGGCGGAGATCGCCGGCCTGTGGAGTACGGCACTGGAGGCGTTGACACGTCGCGCGGCCGACCCGGCCGCCCGCGGGCTGGTGCCCTCGGACGTACCACTGGTGCCGGTCACGCAGTCGGACCTGGACGGGTGGGCCGATCGGCACCCGAACCTGTCCGACGTCTGGCCGTTGACACCGCTTCAGTCGGGGCTGCTGTTCCACAGCATGGAGGTCGGCTCGGGCTTCGACGCCTACCAGGTGCAGTACGTGCTCGGGCTGTCGGGGCCGATCGATCCGGCGCGGATGCGCGCGGCCGGGCAGCGACTGCTCGCACGCCACGCGGGCCTGCGGTCGGCGTTCGCCCCCGACGGCAGCGGGGAGATGGTCCAGCTCGTCCTCGCCGACGCCGAGCTGCCGTGGCGTGTGATCGATCTCGGTGACTCGGACGAGACGACGCGCGCGACCGCGCTTGAACAACTGCTCGCCGACGACCTCCGAGAGCACTTCGACCCCGCGGTGGCGCCGATGCTGCGGATGACGCTGCTCCGCAGCGGACCCGAGGCGGCGGACCTTGTGCTGACCGCGCACCACGTGGTCGTCGACGGCTGGTCGATTCCGCTCATCGTACGAGAGTTGCTGCTGCACTACGGTTCCGACCCTTCGCGGCTGCCGAAGGTGCGCAGCCAGAGGGACTTCATCGAGTGGCGGGCCCGGCAGGACGTGAACGAGTCCGTGGCCGCGTGGGCGCGTGAACTGGACGGGGTCGACGGGCCGACGCTGATCGGCGGCGGGAGCCGTACCGGCGGCGAGGGCGTCGGGCAGGTGGACGTGCCGCTCGCGGTGGCGGAGTCCGAGGCGGTCACCACGTGTGCCGCGCGGCTCGGGGTGACGGTGAACACCCTCATCCAGACGGCGTGGGCGCTGATGCTGTCCAGGATGACAGGCCGGCGGGACGTCCTGTTCGGAGCCGTCGTCTCCGGACGTCCGCCCTCCGTGCCCGGGGTCGACGCGATCGTGGGCATGTTGCTCAACACGGTGCCGGTCCGCCTGGACTGCGACCCCGCCAAGTCGGTGTCCGAACTGGTCGTCGACCTTCAGCGTAGGCAGGCCACGCTGCTGGATCACCATCACCACTCACTCAGCGCGATGCACCAGGCGTCCGGCGTGAGCGCGCTGTTCGACACGGTGGTCGGGTTCCAGTCGTTCCCACTCGACCGGACCGGCATCGCCGCCGCGGGCCACGAGGCCGGACTGGAGGTGCTGGGGATCCGCTCCTTGACCGTGAGCCACTATCCGCTGGCGCTCATGGTGTTCGCCGAGCCCGACCGTCCGCTGCGCCCCTGCGTGCAGTACCGGCGAGACGGGTTCGGCCGGGACGCGGCGGTCGACATCGCGGCCATGTTCGCCCGGATCCTGCGCCGGATCGCGGACGACCCGGCGATGCCCGCAGGCACCCTGGACGTCCTCCCCGAGGCCGGGCGGACGATCCCGGACGCTGAGGATCCCGCACCCGTCGGAACGACGGTCCCCGCGCTGCTGGCCGCGCGGCTGGCGCGGACACCGGACGCCGTCGCCGTCTCGTGCGACGGGGATTCGCTCACCTACCGGGAGCTCGACCACAGGGCCACCGAGATGGCGGGTGCGCTCGTCGACCGGGGTGTCGTCCCGGAGACCACCGTGTCGATCCGGCTGCCGCGGTCGCTCGACGCGGTGATCGCACTGGTCGCGGTCCTGCGCGCGGGCGGCTGTCTTGTGCCCGAGTACGACGACGCGGACCTGGTGCTCACCGGCCTGGCCGCGCCGGCGGTGGAAGCGGGCGCACCGAACCCGGTACACCCGAACCGGGTCGCCGCGCTGCTGCCGAGCTGGGGACACCTGGACGGCCGCCGCACCGCGGCGGTCAGCCATGCCGCACTCGCCGCGCGCGTCGAACATTCCGCGCCCGAAACGCGCCTGCTCACCAGTCTCACCGGGGACTTCGGGCTGCGGCTGGTCGACGTACTCGGCGCGCTGTGCGTCGGCGGCGGTGTCGAGATCCTCGCCGACCCCGGCCAGGAGGACGCCCCGGCGAAAGGCTCGGTCGCGTACGCCGCGAGCGAGACCGGCTGTACGACCACGTCCTCGCCGGACGCCGACGGGCAGGTGTCCGACGCTGTCGCCGTGGGCGCCCCGCTGCCGGGCGTCGGTCTCTACGTGCTCGACCACACCCTCCAGCCGTCGCCGCCGGGAGCCGTCGGCGAACTCTACGTCGCCGGCCCGGCGCTCGGCCTCGGCTACCACGGTCGGCCCGCCACCACCGCGGCGTGGTTCGTCCCGGACCCGTTCCGCGAGGGCGCGTCCCGTATGTTCCGCACCGGCGAGCTGGTGCGCCGCGGAAGGAACGGCGGGCTGGAGCGCGTCGGACGCGCCGACCGACAGGTGACGGTGCGCGGCGTACGGATCAGCCTGCCCCTGGTCGAATCGGCTCTGGCCGAGCACCCCGAGGTGGTCGAGGTCGCCGCGGTGGCGGGGATCGAGGACGGTCTCCCGTGCGTGACCGCCTATGTGGTGGGCGCCGGTGTGGACACCGGGGAACTGGCCGGGTTCGCGGCGGACCGGCTGCCGGGCTGCGTGGTCCCGGACGCCGTCGTCCTCCTGACGTACCTCCCCCGGCTGCCGAACGGCAGGGTCGACACGTCCGCGTTGTCCTCGGTGGACCGCGCGGAGCGCGCCCGTCGAGAACCGCGCGATCCGCAAGAGGCCGCGCTGTGCGCGCTGTTCGCGGAAGTACTCGAGGTCGACGACATCGACATCGACGACGACTTCTTCGAACTGGGAGGGTCGTCGCTGGAGGCGACCCGACTCAGCAGCCGTATCCGCAAGGAACTCGGCGTCACCGTCTCGATCCGGACCATCTTCCAGTCCTCCGCCGTCGTCGATCTGGCGCGCGCGGTCAAGGAAGCCAGTGGGTCCACCAGGCCAGGTCTGCGCCGGATGAACAGGAATGGCGAATCGTGAACCCACTGTCGTCTGTGAACCCGCTCCGTCGCGCACGCGCCACAAGGCGTCCGCGATGAACGACACGTACGACGTCGTCGTGGTGGGCGCCCGCGTCGCCGGATCTCCGACCGCCATGCTTCTCGCGCGTGCCGGATACCGGGTCCTGCTCCTGGAACGCGGGCGTTTCCCCCAGGACACACTGTCCACCCTGCTCATCCACCAGCCCGGGGTCGCGCTGCTCAAACGGTGGGGTGTGCTGCCGGGTGTGGTCGCCACCGGGTGCCCGCCGATCGACCGGGCCAGCTACACCGTGGCCGATGTCCGGCTGGACGGATGTTCCTGGCCCGTCGACGGGGTGCGGACCGCGTTCGCACCCCGTCGGTACCTCCTCGACTCGGTCCTGGCGCAGGCCGCGGTCGACTCGGGCGCCGAGTTCCGCGACGAGTCCACCGTGCGCGACGTGACGTTCGTCAATGACCGGGTGACCGGGGTTCGGGTGCGGTCGGGCGGAACCGAGTACACGGTGCGGGCCACCCTGGTCGTCGGCGCGGACGGGATGCGGTCCACCGTGGCCGCCAAGGTCGGCGCGCCGGTCGAGTTCGAGGACCCCAAGCTGACATGTGCCTACTACACGTACTGGTCGGACCTGCCGCAGCGGTTCCGGCTGCACGAGGCGCCGGGGAGTTGGGTCGGGACAATCCCGACCAACGACGGAGCGACGCTGGTCGGTGCGTACTTCCCCCAGGATCGGTTCGGGCAGGTACGCGCGGACGGACTCGGGGAGTTGCTCGGCGCCGTCGAAGCCATCGCCCCGGAGCTGCGTGAGCAGATGGCCGGCGGCCGTATGCTCGAACGTCTGCACGGCACGGGGGGCCAGCGCAACTTCTTCCGCAAGGCGGCCGGCCCCGGATGGGTGCTGGTGGGAGATGCCGGGCATCACAAGGATTCCATCACCGCACGGGGCATCACGGATGCCTTCCGCCAGGTTCAGCTGCTGGTCGACTGCGTCGGCGACGGACTGCACGACCCGCGGCGGCTCGGCCGGGCCCTCGCCGGGTTCGCCTCGCAGCGCCATGACATGCTCATAACGGACTACCGCAACACGCTCACCACCGCCGGGCTGTCGGCCAGCAAGCACCAGATCGAGTTGCTCCGGGTGATCGCCGGCAGCGCGGAACTCACCGATCGCTACTTCTCGGCGATGTCGGGCGCCTGTCCGGCGGACGAGTTCGTCACGCCCGAGCTGCTCGACCTCCTCGCGTCGAAGTGACGGGGCGCAGCGGCGTCTGAGCACGGACCGCCACGGCGGGGTTCGGCCGCGACGCGGTCCGCACCCCGCCGTGGCGTTCTCGCCCGTACCGGCCCGGGCCTGTTCGGCGGATCTCCTGCCGCACGGGACCGGGCTCACCCTCGTCCACGGCCAGGCCCTGGACAGTGACGTGACGACCGACCACCCGGACCTGCCGGCCGAGAACCACGACGGGGGAATCTCCGTCGTCGCCCGACAACGCGAACGCGTCGTCTCCTCGGGCCGGTTCGGCGGTGGGCGGCGGCGCCACGACCGGTACGCCGAGCCGAGCCCGACACCTACGAGCACCACGGCAGCGCATGCCGGAGGGAGGCACACGCCGGGTATCGGTACGGCGTGTGCCTCCCTCCCCGGGCCGGTGGCCCCGGCCCGGGGAGGGAGGCACAGGGCTCATCGACCAGCCTCGACGGGCGTACGGAGTGTCAGCCCTCGGGGATCTCGTCGAACGGGTTCGTGCTCACGGCCGGCTCCTACGCTTCGAGGTAGCGGTTGAGGATCTCGCAGATGCCGACCGCGTGCTTCGGCTCCGTCATGCCGAAGTGCGTGGCCTCGATGTCGTACGTTCGCACGCTGCCCTCGACGTACGGCTCCCACAGATCGGCTGACGGCTCCTCGCTGAGCGTCGCGTTGAAGAACACCACGTCGCCCCGGTAGGTGGGCTGTGCGAACTCCCGGACCAGCCTGACGTGTTCGACCATGAGCCATGAACCGTTGGTGATGAGGGCCTGGCGGTCGGCGTCGTCCTGGCCGCCCGGCAGGTAGCCCTGGAGGAAATCCCGAGCCTGGGAGGCGTCGAGGAACACGTCCTGCTCGGCGAACTCGCTGCTGGGGGCGGCGTCCAGGATGGCGACCAACGGCACCTCGTGGCCCCGCCGTTGGAGTTCGGCGGCGATGGCGTGCGAGAGCGTGCCACCCATGGAGTGCCCGATGAAGCGGAAGGGGCCCTCCGCCTGGACGCCGAGGATCTGCTCCACGTAGTCCAGGACCATCGCCTCGAAGCTCTCCGGCAGCGGTGCGCCGTCGAAGCCGCGGGCCTGAATCCCGTACACCGGCCGGTCGCCCAGCTGGACCGCCATGCCCAGATACGACCAGCACAGGCCGATACCGGGGTGGATGAACCAGACCGGCGCCTTGTCGCCGCCCGTCCTCAGCGCCAGCACCACCCCGAACGGGTCGGTCCCGCCGGCGGATGCGTCGCCGCCGGCCAGGTGCGCGGCCAGCCCCGCGACGGTGGGCGACTGGAACACGACCCGCATCGGTACGTCGACCCTGAGAACCGTGCGGATCCGGCTGACCAGGCGGGTGGCGCGCAGTGAGTGGCCGCCCAGATCGAAGAAGTTGTCGTCGATGCCGACCTTGCCGACGCCGAGGACATCGGCGAACAGGCCCGCCAGGACTTCTTCCTGGGGAGTGCGCGGGGCCCGGTAGGCCGTCGAGGCGGCCAGCTCCGGCTCGGGCAGCGCCTTGTGGTCGAGCTTGCCGTTCGGTGACAGCGGGAGCCGTTCCAGGGTGACGAAGGCGGCGGGCACCATGAACTCCGGCAGCCGCTCGGACACGAAGGCGCGCAGCTCGGCGGTGGTCAACTCGCCGCTGTCCGCCGCCGGGACGGCGTAGGCGACGAGCTGTTTGCCTCCCGCCCCGGTGCGTGCGATCACCGCGGCCTGAGCGACCTTGGGGTGCGCCGCCACCGCGGCCTCGACCTCGCCCGGCTCGATCCGGAAACCACGTATCTTCACCTGCGAGTCGGCGCGGCCGGTGTACTCGAGCTCGCCGTCCTCGCTCCAGCGGGCCAGGTCGCCGGTGCGGTACATCCGCTCCCCCGCCGGGCTGAACGGGTCGGCCACGAAGCGCTCGGCGGTCAGAGCCGGGCGGTTGTGGTAGCCGCGGCCCACGCCGGCGCCCGCCATGTACAGCTCGCCGACGGCGCCGTGGGCGACCGGGGTCAGACCTGGGCCCAGGATGTACGCCCGCAGATTGCCCAGCGGCCTGCCGATCGGGATGCCGGAGGCTCCGGGACCGTCCGCGGGCACCACGTGCGAGGTGACGTAGAAGGTCTCGCTGGGCCCGTAGCCGTTGACGACGCGGGCCTCGGGCCAGGCGACACGGATCCGGTCGACCAGGGCGGTGGTCAGGGCCTCACCGGCGAACACCAGCGACTTGGGGTGCACGCGGTCGCCGAGCTGGTCGACCAGTTCGGCGAAGGCGGACGGCACCGAGCTGATGACGTCCACGTCCCACGCGTCGCGTTCGGCCAGGGCGAGGACGTCCCGGACGAGTTCGACGCTGCCACCGGTGGTCAGCGTGACGAACAGCTCGAATGCCGCGATGTCGAAGCCGATCGAGGTGCTCGCCAGCATTCGCCAGCCGTTCGGCACGCCGATGTCCTCCGCCAGTCCCACCAGGGCGTTGGCGAGATTGCGGTGAGTGATGCCCACGCCCTTGGGCAGGCCCGTCGAGCCCGACGTGTACACCTGGTAGACGAGGTGGTCCGGGCGCAGCGGCCGGGTCCGGTCGCCGTCGTCCAGGTCGGTGCCGAGGTGTCCCGACACGTCCGTCCGGTCCAGGTGCAGCAGCACCGTGTCCCGCTCGGGAAGCACGCCGGCCGCGGTGGTGTCGGTGACGATCAGGCGCGGCTCGGCGGTGGAGAGGATGTGCGCCAGGCGGGTGCTCGGGTAGCCCGGGTCGATGGGTACGTAGGCGGCCCCGGTCTTGACGACGGCGAGCAGGGCCACGACCAGTTCGGGCGTGCGCGGCAGGACCACGGCGACCGTGTCGTCGGGGCCGACACCCCGCCCGGTGAGGTGGCGGGCGAGCCGGTTGGCCCGCTCGTTCAGCTCCCCGTAGGTCAGCGACCGGTCCTCGCAGACCACCGCGGTCGCCCCGGGCCGCTGGGCGGACTGCTCCTCGACCAGTTGTGCGATGGTCCGCTCGGGCACCTCGCACGCCGTGTCGTTGAACTGACGCAGGATCAGGTCGCGTTCGGCCGCGTCGAGGAATTCCAGACCGGTGAGCGGGGTGTGCGGATCGGCCGCCAGCTGCTCCAGCAGGCGCACGAGCCGGGCACCGATCCGCTCGACCGCGCCGGCGGTGAACATGCTGTCCCGGTACTGAAGGCCGAGCCGCAGGTGCGGATCGGCGGTGCCGGCCAGCATCAGCGGGTAGTGGGTGCCGCTGAGCATACGGACACCGGTGACGGCGACGCCGGCCGAGGTGTGCGCCCCGGTGAGTCCTTCGCGGTCGATCGGAAAGGACTCGAGCAGCACCATCGAGTCGTACAGGGTGCCCAGGCCGACCGCCTCGTGGATCTCGCTGAGGCTGTGGTGATGGTGGTCCATGAGCACGGTCTGACGGTCCTGGAGCCGGGTGAGCACCTGCGCCAGCGTCTCGTGCGCGGAGTACCGCACCCGCACCGGCAGGCTGCTGATGAACAGGCCGACCATTTCGTCGGCCCCCGTCAGCTGCGGCGGGCGGCCGGTGACGGTGGTGCCGAACACCACGTCCTGACGTCCGGTCAGATGACCGAGGAGCACACCCCAGACGCCCTGGATGAGGGTGTTGAGGGTGATGCCCAGCTCGCGTGCCCGGCGGGACAGGGCACGCGTGGTCTCCGCGCCGAGCGGGAGCTCGAACTGACCGAGGCCGCCGCCCTGCTCCGTGGCGGCGGCGCGCGCCAGCATGGTCGGCTCGGTCACACCTTCCAACTCCTTGGCCCAGGCCTGGACCGACGCCTCGTGGTCCTGCCGCGCGAGCCAGGCCAGGAAGTCGCGGTAGGAACGCACGCGCGGCAGCGCCGAGGCGTCGCCTCCGGCCTCGTACAGGAGGATCAGGTCCCGCATGAGGTGCGACAGCGACCAGCCGTCGTACAGGGCGTGGTTGACGGTGAGGACCAGCTCCGAGCGCTCCGCGTCCATCTGGACCAGGGTCATGCGCAGCATCGGCGGGACGGCCGGGTCGAAGTGCTCGGCGTGGTCGGCGGCGAGGAGCCGCTCCAGCTCCTCGTCCCGCAGGCTGTCGCTCAGGTCGCGCAGGTCCACGACCCTCCAGGGCAGTTCGACGTGATCGAGGATGAGCTGCACCTGCTCACCGGACGCGCCGGTCACGAAGGCGGCGCCCAAGTTGGGGTACCGGCCGAGGAGCGCCTGGCCCGCGGTCCGCATCCGTTCCGGGGCCACGGCCCCGGACAGATGGAGGACGAGCTGGATCCGATAGGCGTCGAACGACGACTCAGCCATCACGCTGTGGAACAGGATGCCGGACTGCGCCGGGGTCAGCGGCCACACGTCCGCGAGCCCCAGGTAGTTCTCCTCCCATGCCTCCAGGTCGCGCCGGCTCACCCGGACCAGCGGCACGTCCGACGGCGTGAGACCGCCCGCGCCGGGCCCGGCCGCGTGCCGGGCCAGACCTTCGAGGGCCGTGCGCCACAGGTCCGCGAACTCCCGCGCCTCGTCCCGGGTGAGCAGACCGGCCGGGAAGCCGATCTCGGCGCTCAGCCGCGGGCCCTGCTCGCCGTCGAGGACATAGCAGTTGACCTCCACGGTGGCGAGGGCGGGCATGTCCGCGTCCAGGTCGGCGGCCAGACCCTCCGCGTCCGCCGCCATGGTCCAGCCGGTTCCGCTCGGACTGGGCGGCTTGGTGTCCGCCGCGAACCGGCCCAGGTAGTTGAAGGAGAACTGCCCGGTGCCGTGCGCCTTGAGGACGTCGGCCGTCCCGGGGTTGAGGTAGCGCAGGAGGCCGTAGCCGATGCCCTTGTCCGGGATGGCGTTGAGCTGCTCCTTGACCGCCTTGACGGCCCCGCCCGCCGACCCGCCGCCGGCGAACGCCTGCTCCAGGTCGAAGCCCCCCACATCCAGGCGGACCGGGAACATGCTGGTGAACCAGCCGACCGTACGCGACAGGTCCGCACCCGGCGCCGCGGCCTCCTCACGGCCGTGGCCCTCCAGGCGCAGCAGCAGCGAGGACTCGTCCACGCCGCGCTGCTTGCGCCATTTGGCCACCGCGAGGGCAAGGCCGGTCAGCAGCCCGTCGTTGACACCGCCGTGGAACACGGCGGGCAGCGTCGTCAGGAGCGTCTCGGTGGCCGCCACCGGCAGCTCCAGCTTCATCGTCTCCACGGTGGAGCGCAGGTCGACGGCCGGGTCGAAGGACCGCGCGCCGACGACCGGATCCGGGCCCTCGACCACCGAGCGCCACAGCTCCAGCTCCGCGACCCGCTCCGGCCGTGCCGCCTCGTCGACCAGGGCGTGCGCCCACTGACGTATCGAGGTGGCGACCGGGGCGATTTCGGGCGTACGGCCCTCACGGACCTGCTCCCACGCCTGGGCGAGGTCGGGCAGCAGGATGCGCCAGGAGACACCGTCGACCACCAGGTGGTGCAGGACGACGATCAGGCGCCCGGCGGTCTCCGGGCCCGCGTCGAACCAGACGAAGCGGGCCATGCTCCCGGCCTTGGGGTCCAACTGGCCTGCGGCCACGTCGAGTTCGGCGGTGGCCCGCTCCCGCCAGCCGTCCTGGTCCCAGGCGCCGTCGGAGGCGACGCGGTGGATGAGCGCCGTCGCGTCGACCGTGCCGGGCGCGGAGATCTCAAGCCCCGGCTCCGCACCCGGCACCAGGCGCGAGCGCAGGACGTCGTGGTGGTCGAGGACCGCGGACAGCGTCGCGGCCAGGCTCTGCCGGTCGATACCCGTCGGCAGGTCGAGCACCATCGACATCGCGAACCGGTCGTAGCCGCCGCCGAGTTCGGTGATGTACCGGGCGATCGGCAGCAGCGGCATGGCGCCCACGCCGCCGCCCTCCAGCTCCTCCAGGACCGGGGTGGCGCGGTCGCTGGTGTGGAGGGACACGGCGAGCTCGGCCACGGTGCGGTGCTGGAAGATCTGCCGTGGGGTGACCTCGACGCCGTGCGCCTTGGCGCGGGAGACCACCTGGATGGAGCGGATGCTGTCACCGCCGACGGCGAAGAAGTCGTCGTCGATACCGACCTGTTCGACGCCGAGGACCTCGGCGAAGACCGCGGCGATGACCTGCTCCTGGGCGGTGCGCGGGGCACGGTACTCCCCCTCGGTGACCTCCGGCTCGGGCAGCGCGGCCCTGTCCAGCTTGCCGTTCTCGGTGAGCGGCAGCTCGTCCAGGAGGACGAACACCGACGGCACCATGAACTCCGGCAGCCGGCCGGTGGCGAACCTGCGCAGTTCGTCCAGGGACACACCGGTGGTCAGGTCGAAGTCGTCGCCGGCGTCCGCGTGCCGGTTGCCGGTGGGCACCACATAGCCGACGAGCTGGGTGCTGCCGCGCAGTTCGCGGGTCAGCACGACGGCATGGGCCACCCCGTGGTGCTCGGCCAGGGCCGCCTCGATCTCGCCGGGCTCGATCCGGAAGCCGCGGATCTTGACCTGGTCGTCGCCGCGGCCGAGGTATTCGAGCTGCCCGTCGCCGCCGCGGCGCACCACGTCACCGGTGCGGTACATGCGCGAGCCCGCCGGGCCGTACGGGTCGGCCACGAAGGCGCCCGCGGTCTGGCCGGGGCGGTGCACATAGCCGCGGGCCAGGCTCGGGCCCGCCACGTACAGCTCGCCGGGCGAGCCCGGCGGGACCGGGGCCATCCGCTCGTCGAGCACATACACGCGGCTGTCGGTGACGGCCGTGCCGATCGGGGCGCGCTCGGGGGTGAGGGGGGTGCTGATGGCGCCCAACACCGTGGTCTCGGTGGGACCGTAGGCGTTGACGACCCGGCGCCCGGGCGCCCACCGGGCGACCAGGCCGGGCGAGCACGCCTCACCGCCCACCGTCAGCACCCGCAGCCGGGTGAGAGTGCGGGCGGCGTCGGCGGGCATGGTGGTGGCGACGCTGGGCGGCACCATGACGTGCGTGACGCCACGGGTGGCCAGGGTGTGCGCGAGGTCCTCACCGGCCAGGCGCTGCTGGTCGGGGACGATCAGAGCCGCGCCCGTGGTCAGGCTCATCACCAGCTCCCAGAAGGCCGCGTCGAAGCTCGGCGACGCCTGCTGGAGGACACGGGAGTTCGCGTCGAGGGCGAGGTGCTCGGCGGTCGTGGCGCTCAGGGCGGCCAGTCCGGTGTGGGTGACGCTCACGCCCTTGGGGCGTCCGGACGAGCCCGAGGTGTAGATGACGTACGCCGGGTGTTCCGGGACGAGAGCGGTGACCGGGTCGGTGTCCGGCAGTTCTCGCCAGGCCCGCCGGATGTCCTCGGCGTCGATGGCGACGAGTTCGGCGGGCAGGTCGGCGGGCAGCTCCTCGGCGGCGGACCGGGTGGTGAAGACCACCGCGGGGCGCGAGTCGCCGACCATGTAGCTGATGCGGTCGGCCGGGTAGTCCAGGGCGATCGGCAGATACGCCGCACCCGCCTTGAGGATGCCGAGCGCCACGGCCACCTGGTGCGCGCTGCGGGGCAGGGACACCCCGACCGGCTGCTCGGGCCCGATGCCGCGGGCGATCAGCCAGTGCGCGACGCGGTTCGCCCGCGCGTTCAGCTCCTCGTACGTCCAGGTGTCGTCGGCCGACTCCACGGCCGGCGCAAGCGGCGCCCGCTCCATGGCGGCCCGGAACAGCTCGGGGAACGTGGCCGCCGGCAAGCGCTGTTCGGCCTGCCGCTGCTCGGCGAGCAGCAGCTCGCGCCGCTCCTCCGCGGTGAGCAGGTCGGCGTGGCTGACGCGGTGCGAGGGCGTGGTGACCGCGGCGATCAGCAACTGCTCCCAGCGGGCGATCAGGGTCTCGATCGTGGCGGCGTCGTACAGCTCGGTGGAGTACTCCACCGCGAGCTGGATGCCCGCGGGCGTGGTGCGGTCGGTGAACGTCTCGTTCAGGCTCAGCAACACGTCGTAGCGGGCCGTCCCGGTGCCCACGCCCTCCCCGCGCACCAGCAGGCCGGGCAGCTCGAACTCCGCCTCCTTGTTGTTCTGTAGCACCAGGGCGATCTGGAAGAGCGGATGGACGGACGCCGAGCGCTCGGGGTTGAGCTTCTCCACCAGCGACTCGAAGGGGATGTCCTGGTGGCTGTAGGCGGCCAGGCTCGACTTGCGCACCTGGGCGACCAGTTCGGCGAACGTCGGGTCCCCCGAGGTGTCGGTGCGCATCACCCAGGTGTTGACGAACAGGCCGATGAGATCCTTCAGGCCGTCGTCGGTACGGCCCGCGATACCACTGCCGATCGCGATGTCCGTGCCCGCGCCGAGGCGCGTCAGCAGCGCGGCCATGGTCGCCTGGAGCACCATGAACGGCGTGGCGCCCGAGGCCCGGGCCAGCTCGCTCACCCCCTCGTGCACCTCCGCTCCCAGGGTGAAGTGCAGCAGGTCGCCCTTGTACTGGAGCACCGCGGGACGCGGGCGGTCGCCGGGGATGGTCACCTGCTCGGGCAGCCCGGCCAACTGCTTGGCCCAGTAGGCGTACTGCTTCCCGTACAGGCTGTCCGGGTCACTGTCGTCACCCAGCAGCTCGCGCTGCCACAGCGTGTAGTCCGCGTACTGCACCGGCAGCGGTGCCCACTCGGGCACCGCGCCCCGGGCGTGGGCCGTGTAGGCGGTGGCCAGGTCCTGCGCCAGCGGCGCGGCGGACCAGCCGTCGGCGGCGATGTGGTGGATCACCATGGCCAGCACGTACTCGGTCGGTCCGGTGGTGAACAGCCATGCCTTCAGGGGTACTTCACGCGCCAGGTCGAAAGTGTGACGGGCCGCCGCGCCGACGGCCTCCCGCACTCCTTCCTCGCCCTGAACCGGCCGTACGGTCAGGCTGATGTGGGCCTGCGCCGGCTCAAGGATGTCCTGGTACGGCTTGCCGCCGATCTCCGGGTAGACGGTGCGCAGCGACTCGTGGCGGGTGATGACGTCGTTGAGCGACTCCTCCAGCGCCGCCACGTCCAGCTCGCCGCTCAGCCGCAGGACGAACGGCATGTTGTACGTCGCCGACGGGCCCTCGAACTTGTGCAGGAACCAGAGCCGCTGCTGGGCGAACGACAGCGGAATCCGCCCTGGCCGCTCGGCGACCCGCGCCAGGGGCGTCCGGACACCGGCACTCCCGTCCAGGTGCGGGGCGAACCCGGCCACGGTCGGGTGGGCGAACAGGGTGCGCAGTTCGGCCTCCGCACCCAGCTCGGAACGGATCCGGCTGATGAGCTTGGTGGCCAGCAGCGAATGCCCGCCCAGCGCGAAGAAGTCGTCATCGACACCGACCCGCTTCAGGTCCAGGACCTCGGCGAACAGCTCGCACAGCAGCTCTTCCCGCGGGGTGCGCGGCGCCCGCCCGGCGGCAGCCGCGGCGAGATCCGGTGCCGGCAGCGACGCGCGGTCCAGCTTGCCGTTGGCGGCCAGCGGCACCGTGGCTATCGCCACGACGGCGGCGGGCACCAGGTGCGCGGGCAGTCGCTCCTGGAGGTAGCCGCGCAGCGAGCCGACCAGGGCGCCGATCCGCCTGGCCGCGGCCGGGGCGTTGGCGAGCGTCCGGTCGGCGCGGCCGGAGGGCAGGAAGGTGCCGGAGAACTGCCGTGCCGCCGACGGGCCGTCGGTGAGGACGATCGCGTCGAAGCGCTCGGCCGATGTCGCCGACCAGGTCATCAGCACGCTCCAGCCGCGTTCGGCCGCCCATTCGTGGAGATGTTGCGGGTCCACGGCCGCACCCGTGGCGGCGGGGGCTTGGAGCACCTGGGTCTCCACGGCCAGGTGCAGCTCGCTGGTGAGACGGGCGTTGGGGATGTCCCTGACCCGGACCGGTCCGCCCTGCCCGGCGCACAGTTCCGCGAGGCCGGCCAGGGTGTCGGTGTCCCGGCCCCAGGCCAGCACCGGCACGTCGGCCAGGTCCACCGTGTCGGCGGGCTGCCTGTGCAGGACGACCTCGTAGCGGTGGCGGGTCAGCTCGTTGTGCGCACTCCCCAGCTTGAGGCGGATGTCCGCCCCGGCCGCGCCGTGCCGTTCGGCCCACCGGGTGAACCACTCGGGGTCCACGACCAGTTCCGGCTCCGTGAGCGCCGCGCGGGCGATCGCCGCGCGCGCCGCCGACGGGGCGGCATCGGGGTGCTGGGCGAGTTGGACCCCCGTGCTGAACAGGGGCAGGGTGGCGGCGTTGCGTACGTCGCCGACGACGATCCGCCCGCCCGGCGCCAGGAGTTCGAAGGCCAGGGCGAGGACCTGGTCGAGGTACTGGGCGTGCGGGAAGTACTGGATCACCGAGTTGAGGACCACCACGTCGAAGTGGCCGGCCGGCAGCCCGGTCACGTCCTCGGCCGGCTGGTGCAGCAGGGTGACCTTGTCGGCGTATCCGGCCTGCTCGACCTCGTGGGTGAGGCGCGCGATCGAGGCCGACGACAGGTCGGTGGCGTAGAACTCCTCCACGTGCGGCAGCACATGGGCCATCAACAGACCCGAGCCGACGCCGAGTTCGAGGACACGGCGCGGCTGCCGGCGGAGGATCTGCTCGACCGCCATGTCACGCCAGTGCCGCATCTCGGCCGGCTCGATGGGCAGACCGTCGTAGCTGGAGTTCCAGCCGAAGAAGTACTCGCCCCACTCGGTCTTCTCGCCCGAGTAGACCTGGTCGTAGATCTCCTCCCACTCGTCGACCTGCTGCTCGGCCTGCGCCGAGTCCTCGATGCCGTCCAGATCCGGCACCACGTAGGCGACCAGCTGCTTCTCCCCCGCACCCGCCTTGCTCCGGGCGACGACCACGGACTGGGCGACGCCCGGGTGTGTGACCAGGGCCCGCTCGATCTCGGCGGGCTCGACCCGCACACCGAGGATCTTGACCTGGTCGTCGCCGCGGCCGGCGTACTCGAGCTGCCTGTCGGCGTTCCAGCGGGCCAGGTCGCCGGTGCGGTACATCCGTGCACCGGGCGGGCCGTAGGGGTCGGCCACGAACCGCTCGGCGGTCAGTCCGGCACGGCCCAGATAGCCGCGGGCGATGTTCCCCGCGACGTACAACTCGCCCACCACGCCCGGCGGTACGGGCGCCAGGCCCGGGCCGAGGACGTAGGTGCGCATGTTCCCGAGCGGCGTGCCGATGGGAGTGTTCTCCGCGGCCCGCCACTCCTGGCCCGCCCGGACGGCGAACGTGGTGGCGTAGAAGGACTCGGTCTGCCCGTAGGCGTTGACGATCCGCACGTCGGGCAACGCCTCGCGTATGCGGTGCACGAGCGTGGCGGGCAGCGCCTCACCGGCGAAGACGACCGTCTCCAGACCGGAGATGGTGGCCATGCGGTCACCGAGCTCGGCGAAGACGGACGGCACCGTGCTGATCACACTCGCGGACACCGCCTCGCGCTCGGCGAGCACCAGTGCGTCCCGGACCACCTCGACGGTGCCGCCGTTGGCCAGCGTCGTGACGATCTCGAAGACCGAGACGTCGAAGTTGACCGACGAACCGGCGAACATCCGCGTGTCCGCGCTCACGCCCACCCGCTCGGCGAGCCGCGTCACACCGTTAACCACGTTCGCGTGGCTGATCACGACACCCTTGGGGGTGCCGGTGGAGCCCGAGGTGTACATCACGTACGCCGCGTGCTCCGGCAGCACGGCCGCCGTCGCCACGCCCTCACCGGTCTCGAGGTCCACGTCGCCGAGGAACAGTGTCGGGACGTCCGTCTCGGGGAGCACACCGACGGTGCCGGCGTCCGTGAGTACCAGCTGCGGGCGCGCGCTGTCCAGGATGTGGCCCAGGCGTCTGCTGGGGTACTTCGGGTCGATCGGCAGATACGTGCCGCCCGCCTTCAGGATGCCGAGCATGGCGGTGACCAGGTCGGCCGTGCGAGGCAGCGCGAGGGCGACCACGGTCTCCGGGCCCACCCCGCGCCCGGCCAGCTCACGGGCGAGCCGATTCGCGCGCGCGTCCAACTCGTCGTAGGTATGGGTGATGTCGCCGCAGATCACCGCTGCCGCGGCCGGCGTCGCGGCCGCCTGCCGCTCGAACAGGCCGTGGACGGTCAGCTCGGGGGTGGCCGCCGTGGTGTCGTTGACCTCGACGAGGACGCGCTCGCGCTCGTCGCGCCCCAGCAGGTCCACCCCGCGGACCCGGACCTGGGGGTCCTCGGCCAGTTGGGCGAGGACGCGCCCGAAGCGCACGGCGATGTCGGCCGCCTGCTCCCGGCCGAGGAGGTGGTGCTGGTGCTGGAGGCTGACCTTCAGGTGCGGCTCGGCGAAGGCCATCACCACCAGCGGGTAGTGGGTGCTGCTGAGCGGGCTGATCCCGGTCACCGAGATCCCGGCGGCCGAGTACGCCTCGCTCAGGGCGGCACTGTCGACCGGGTACGACTCGAAGACCACCATCGTGTCGAACAGCGTGCGCAGCCCGGTGGAGCGGTGCATCTCCAGGAGTCCGTGATGGTGGTGGTCGAGGAGCGCGCTCTGCCGCTCCTGTAGTCCGCCGAGGACGGCGGCGACCGACTGGCCCGGCGGGCAGTTGACCCGTACCGGCAGAGTGTTGATGAACATGCCGACCATCTCGTCCACGCCCGTGACCTGCGGCGGACGCCCGGAGACCGTGGCACCGAACACCACGTCCCGACGTCCCGTCAGACCCGCGAGGAAGATGGCCCAGGCGCCCTGCACCAGGGTGTTGAGGGTCAGGCCCAACTCGCTCGCCCGGCGGGCGAGTGCACGGGCCCGGTCCGAACCGAGCGGCACGTCCACCTGCCCGACCCCGGTCGACTCGCCCTCCGGTGCGGAGCCGGCGGGCACCAGGAGCGTGGGCTCGTCGATGCCCTCCAGCTCCTCGGCCCAGGCGCGGGCGGTCTCCTCTCGGTCCTGGCGTGAGAGCCAGACCAGGAAGTCGCGGTAGTTGCGCGCCCTGCCCAGTGCGGTGGCGTCCCCGGCCGAGCCGTAGAGACGCAGCAGGTCCTGCATGAGCAGGGGGATCGACCAGCCGTCGAACAGGACGTGGTGGGCGGTGAAGACCAGTTCCCACGTGCCGGCGGCCAGCTTGATCAGCGACAGGCGCAACAGAGGCGCCTCAGCCAGGTCGAAGTGGGCGCTGTGCTCCTCGGCCAGGCACTGCTTGAGCCGCTCCTCCCGCTCACCCTCGGCGAGGGTGCTCAGGTCCTGCTCGCGCCACGGGAGGTCGATGTCGCTCTGGACGATCTGGACTCGGTCACCGGCGCTGTCGTTGACGAAGGCGGCCCGCAGATTGGGGTAGCGGTCGAGCAGCGCCTGCCCGGCCGCCCGCATCCGCTGCGGCTCGACCTCACCGGCGAGGTGGAAGACGAACTGCATCTGGTACGCGTCGAAGGTGCCACCGGCCAGCTCGGCGTGGAAGAGCAGCCCTTCCTGCATCGCGGTCAGCGGCCAGACCTCGGCCAGGCCGGCATAACTCTTCCGCCATCGGTCCAGCTCGCCCTGGCTCACCTTCACCAGCGGCACGTCCGAGGGCGTGAGCCCGCCCGCCTCCGGCCCCGCGGCATGCCGCGCGAGGCCTTCCAGGGCGGTGCGCCACAGCGCGGCCAGCTCCTCCACCTCGGCCTGAGTGAAAAGGCCGGAGGGGAAGTCGAGACGAGTGGCCAGGCGCGGGCCCTGCTCGCTGTCGGACACGTACGCGCTGACGTTCAGCGCGGCCAGTGCGGGCATGTTCCCGTCCGGGTCCGCGAGGAGTTCGGTGGTGCCCTCGACCTGGGTGAAGCCCAGACCGCGCAGTGACTCGGGCAGGGCGGCCGAAGTCCCGTACCTGCCAAGGTAGTTGAAGGACACCTGACCGGTCGCGTGCGGTTTGAGGTGCTCACCGGCCGGCGGATTCAGGTAGCGCAGCAGGCCGTAGCCGATGCCCTTGTCCGGCACGGCGAGCAGCTGCTCCTTGACCGCCTTGACCGCGGCTCCGGCGGCCCTGCCGCCGTTCAGGGCGTCGTCGATGTCCACCCCCGCCACATCCAGGCGGACGGGGAACATGCTGGTGAACCAGCCGACCGTACGCGACAGGTCCGCACCCGGCGCCGCGGCCTCCTCACGTCCGTGGCCCTCCAGACGCAGCAGCAGCGAGGACTCGTCCACGCCGCGCTGCTTGCGCCACTTGGTCACCGCCAGGGCGAGCGCGGCCAGCAGGCTGTCGTTGACGCCGCAGCGGTAGGCGCCGGGCAACGTGGTCAGCAGCGCCTCGGTGGCCGCCACCGGCAGGTCCATGTGCACGTACGAGACCGTGGAGATGGTGTCGACGGCCGGGTCGAGCGGGCGGCTGCCGAGCACCGTGTCCGGACCGGTGACGATCGAGCGCCACAGCGCCAGCTCACCGACACGCTCGGCGGACCGCGCTTCCTGGACCAACGCGTGCGACCAGCGTCGGGCCGACGTACCCACCGGGGCGAGCTCCGGGGTGCGTCCGTCGCGGATCTGCTTCCACGCCTCGGCGAGGTCGGGCAGCAGGATGCGCCAGGACACGCCGTCGACGGCGAAGTGGTGCAGGACCATGATCAGACGCCCGGCGCTCTCGGCACCGGCGTCGAACCACACGAACTGCGCCATGACCCCGGCCTCGGCGTCCAGGCGGTCGGTGGCGGCGTCCAGTTCGGAGGCGGCCTGTCCGCGCCAGCCGTCGGCCCAGCGGCCGTCGTTGTCCACGCGGTGGATCAGGGGCGCGATGTCGACCGTACCGGGACCGGCCACCTCAAGACCGGTCTCCTGGCCGGTGACCAGGCGCGAGCGCAGCATGTCGTGCCGGTCGAAGACGGCCGAAAGGGTCGCGACCAGACCGGCCTCGTCGATACCGACGGGCAGCTCCACCGTCATCGACATGGTGAACCGGTTCAGACCGGTGCCCAGGTCCATCAGATAGTGGCTCACCGGCAGCAGCGGTACGAAGCCCACGCCGCCGCCCTCCAGCTCGTCGAGGACCGGCCTGGCCCGACCGCCGTCGACCGCCGTCCCGGCCAGCTCGGCCACCGTGCGCGACTCGAAGATCTGCCGCGGCGTGACGTCCACGTCCCGCGCCCGGGCTCGCGAGACCACCTGGATCGAGCGGATGCTGTCCCCGCCGATGGCGAAGAAGTCATCGTCGACACCGACCCGGTCGAGGCCCAGGACCTCGGCGTACACCCCGGCGAGGACCTCCTCCACCGGGTTGCGCGGCGCCCGGTAGGTGGTGCCGGTGAACTCGGGCTCCGGCAGCGCCTTGCGATCCAGCTTGCCGTTGGGGGCCAGCGGGAGCCGGTCCAGCATCACGAACACCGACGGCACCATGAACTCCGGCAGCCTGCCGGAGACGAAGGTGCGCAGTTCTCGCGAGGAGACGGTGGCCGTCAGGTCGACCTCCAGGTCGCCCAGGCTCTCCACCGTGCCGAGCCCCGACTCCCCCGCGCCCCGCGGGAGCACGTAGCCGACCAGTCGGGTGCTGCCGCGGCCCTCGTGCATGACCACCACGGCCTGTGCCACGCCCGGGTGGGCGGTGAGCGCCGTCTCCACCTCACCCGGCTCGATGCGGAAGCCGCGCACCTTGACCTGCGCGTCGTCACGGCCCACGTACGTGAGCTTGCCGTCGGCCGTCCAGCGGGCCAGGTCGCCGGTGCGGTACATCCGCGAGCCGGCGGGGCCGTAGGGGTCGGCGACGAAGCGCTCGGCGGTCAGAGGGGCGTGGCCGAGGTAGCCGCGCGCCACGTTGCCCGCGACATACAGCTCACCCACGACACCCAGGGCCACCGGCTTGAGGCCGGCGCCGAGGACATAGGTGCGCATGTTGCCCAGCGGGGCACCGATCGGCGCGCCGACCGTGCCGGTCCAGGTCTCGTCGGCGGTGAAGGTGGTGGCGTAGAACGACTCGGTCTGACCGTAGGCGTTGACGACGCGCACGCCCGGAATGGCCTCCCGCACCTGCTTCACCAGCGACGCGGGCAGCGCCTCACCGGCGAACACGACCGCGTCGGCCCGGATCTTCTCGCCCACCTGGTCGAGGAGCTGGGCGAAGACGGACGGCACGGTGCTGATGACCCCGCCGGTCCAGCCGCCGCGCTCACCGATCACCAGCACGTCGCGGACCACCTCGAGGGTGCCGCCGACGGCCAGGGTGGTGATGGTCTCGAAGACGGAGACGTCGAAGTTGACCGACGTGCCCGCGAGGACCCGCGTGCCCGCCTCGATCCCGACGGAGTCGGCGAGGCGCAGCACGCCGTTGACCACGTCGCGGTGCGTGATCGTCACGCCCTTCGGCGTGCCGGTGGAGCCCGAGGTGTACATCACGTACGCGGCGTTCGCGGGCCGGACCACGGCCGGCGGCGCATCCGGGCCCGCCGCGCCGAAGTCGACATCCTCGATGAACAGGGTCGGCACGTCCGACGCCGGGAGCACGCCGACCGTGTCGGCGTTGGTCAGCACCAGCTGCGGACGCGCGTCGGACAGGATGTAGTCCAGGCGCGTGCTGGGGTACTTGGGGTCGATCGGCAGGTAGGCGGCGCCCGTCTTGAGGATACCCAGCATGCCCACGATCAGGTCCGCCGAGCGCGGCAGGGCCAGGCCGACGACCGTCTCCGGGCCCACCGCGCGACCCGACAGCTCACGGGCAAGGCGCTCGGCCCGCGCGTCGAGTTCCGCGTACGACAGTTCTTCGTCGCCGTGGACCAGGGCCGTCGCGTCCGGCGTGGCCGCCACTTGGCGTTCGAGCAGGCCCGGGATGCCCAGCTCGGGCGTCGCGGCCGCGGTGTCGTTGAAGGTCCGCAGGACCAGCTCGCGCTCGTCCGCCTCCAGCACGTCCAGCAGCGCGACCTCGCGGGACGGCTCGGTGACCAGCTCCTCGATGAGGCGCACGAAGCGGGCCATGACGGCCTCCGCCGTGGACCGGTCGAACAGGTCGGTCGCGTACTCCAGGAATATCAACAGGCCCGGGTCGTCGGGGTCGTTGAAGAAGTTGAACTCCATGTCGAACTTGGCCGTCGGCGTCGGCAGCGGGCCGAAGTGCGCCTTGACGCCGGGCAGGTCGAACTCGATCCAGCCGCGGGTCGCCCAGGTGAACATCACCTGGAACAGCGGGTGGTAGGCGGTGGAGCGCTCCGGGTTGAGGATCTCCACCAGGCGCTCGAACGGCGCGTCCTGGTTGTCGTACGCGGCCAGGGCCTTGTGCCGCACCCGATCGAGGAGCTGCTCGAAGGACGGGGTGCCGGAAAGGTCGGCGCGGAGCACCCAGGTGTTGACGAAGAAGCCCACCAGGTCGGCGAGTTCGTCGTCCGTGCGGCCCGCGATGGTCGAGCCGATGGCGATGTCCTCGCCCGCACCGAGCTGCTGGAGCAGGACCGCGAGCGCGGCCTGGAGGACCATCGGCGTGGTCACGTCGGCGCGCTTGGCCAACTTCTCCACCTTGCCGAGCAGTTCCTCGTCGAGCGTCAGGCCGACGCCGTCACCGTTGTGGCTGGACACCGGGGGGCGGGGACGGTCGGTCGACAGGCCCATCGGCTGCGGTACGCCGGACAGCTCGTCGCGCCAGTAGCCGAGCTGGGTGGACAGGACGCTTTCGGGGTCGCTCTCGTCGCCGAGGAGTTCACGCTGCCACAGCGTGTAGTCGACGTACTGAACCGGCAGTTCGGGCCAGTCCGGCTCGCCGCCCCGGACGCGGGCGGTGTAGGCGGCGGCCAGATCGCGCGCGAGGGGGGCCAAGGACTCGCCGTCGCTGGCGATGTGGTGGATCAGGAGCAGGAGCTGGTGGTCCTGGGCACCGGTGCGGAAGAGGGTGGCGCGGACAGGGATCTCCTCGGACAGCGTGATCGCGTAGTTGGCGGCCTCCGACACCGCCTCGTCCAGCTCCCGCGGGTCCACCTCGACCAGCGGGATGACCAGCCGGACCCGCTCGGCGGGGAGCACCTGCTGTGCCGGGACGCCCTCGGCGTTCTCCACGATCAGGGTGCGCAGGCTCTCGTGACGGGTCACCACGTCACGGACCGCCGCCGTGAGTGCCTCCGCGTTCAGCTCACCTGTGAGCCGGACGAGGAAGGGCACGTTGTACGTCGCGGACGGCCCCTCGAACTTGTCGATGAACCATAGACGTCGCTGCGCGAAGGACAACGGGATCATTACTTGGCACTCCTGTTCGTCTTGCGCAGAGGGGCCGGCTTGCCGCCGATGCGGTTCTTTGCCGTGCGCGCCGGTTCAGCGATTCCGTTGGTGCCGAATACCGCTCGGATCGGCGCGCCGTCTCCGAGCGTCCTGCTGATCCTGCTGATTCAAAGGCCACTGGGACGGAACTGTCCTGTCCCCAGGACACCGGGGAATCATCGCACCCGCGGGCGGCCCCTTCCATAGAAGAGGTCACTTTCGACGCACAGCACGGAAAGTGGAATACGGGAATCCCGCGAATTTTCCGTTCAGTGGTCCGCGACTCCCCTCCGGCCGGTGAATGCGATTGCGCTTCCCGAAAGGAAGTCCATGGTGAGCGCGCTGAATTGGAGTGGTCCATGAGCAGCGACCCGTTCGACGACGCGGACGGCCGGTTCCACGTCCTGGTGAACGAGGAGGAGCAGCACTCCCTGCGGCCCTCGCCTGCGCGAGGCGACGGCGGCGCACTGGGCAACGTTCGCCGCCCTGGCGCGGCACCGTCGGGTTGTTCCGAAGTGGCGCCGCCCCCCGAGGGGCGGGTCCGGCGGTGTCCGGTGCGTGCGGGACTTCGGAACAACTCGCCCGGCATCCGATTGTCCGAGGGTCCCGCACCCATTTCACACATGCCGCTGACCGTCTCGAACATCGCGGCCGGTCACCCGGGAGAAGCGTACTGAGAATTACGCCAAAGAACGCGGCAACGCCAACCCGAAAGGACCGGGAGCCACCTTTTCAAGAGGGCCCGGCACACCACGCACCCGTGACAGCTGTCCTGGCGACAGGACAGCGCCCCCCGACTCCGAATTGCCCCGGACACTCAACACATTGATGGCGTCGGCGAATCGGAACCGTACCGCGAGCCAGACGAATCATGCATGGTAGACCTGATCGACGCCAATCCACTGGCCCTTGCGACAACGAGCGGCGACTCCACCGCGGACCCGTTTGCGACCCATCCGCCCGTCATCCCCGATCCGCAGATGACGGGGTTCATGGTCCGACGACCTGTCGGGTGCCACGCTGCTCGGGCATATGCACCGGGCTGATCCGCACGGGAGGACGCCGGAGACGGGAACCGTCCTGCTGCGACCTCCACCGGTCCGCACGGCACCCGGTCCCACCCGGTCAGGCGTTGCCCCCGTCTACTCCCCGGCATCCTCGAGAAGCCGCTCCGCCGCACTGTCCAGAGCGGCGAGCACCCAGACATCGAAATCGATACCGGACCGCTCCGCCGCCTTGTGCCACCACTCAAGACGACTGCCCGGCACAGCGAGCCGCCGGGTCGCCACCGCCTGCCCAACCTCCGCCTGCCCGACCTCCGCCACCCCGTCCTCACGCGCGAGCCGGACCGCCCCACGCAACTGCTTCGTCGTCCAGCCCAACTCCTCGGCCCGGTCCAGCCACCCCTCCTGCTCATCCACCCGTAAAGAAGCCAGCTCGGCATGATGCTGAAAACTCAGCCCCGCACGCCGCCGGCCCAACTCGAACCGACGCGACACCCACGCATAATTCCGCAGCGTCTGATACCGCAACCCCGCAGCGCGAACCCCCCGCTCATACCGGTCCGCATAATGGTCCTTCCCGTAAACCAGCCAGTCCCCCAGCCACCACGAAGACGAATCCACAATCCCCGACAACTGACGGCCCGCCCGCTCCCAGTCCTCGAAAGCCAACCCCACCGGCATCCGCAGACCCACCCCCGTCGTCAGAACCTGACCACGACACGGATCCCCACCCGACACCCCCCCCGGACGAACCACCGACTCCGAACCCCTACGG
Source organism: Streptomyces sp. NPDC058653 (assembly GCF_042716895.1). Lineage (NCBI taxonomy): Bacteria > Bacillati > Actinomycetota > Actinomycetes > Kitasatosporales > Streptomycetaceae > Streptomyces > Streptomyces sp. NPDC058653. The sequence continues at coordinate 116,818 of NZ_JBHXRM010000017.1, forward strand.
AACACAGCCTTCCCCCCTCAAGCTCAGCGATCTGATCCGCCATCACGCCTCGCGGGCCCCCCGGCCCTACGGCAGCGTCTTCTGGTAGTACCTGTCCTGGCCGGAGTCGTAGACCAGCTTGCCCGCGGCGTCGTACCCCTTGATATGCGGGGCCGCGGTGACCTGCTGGTTCAGGTTCCCGGAGGCCACGAACCAGCCGTGGTCCAGGGCGGCCTGACTGGTGGCGTCGCCGTACGAGACGGTCACTCGGGCCACCGACGGCTCGACCCTGCCGATGACGCCCCAGCGGAACGGGAGTTTCCAGTCGCCACGGTCGAGGAACGACTGCTGGTAGAGCCGGCCTCCGTTCATATCGGCCCTCACGGGACGGGCGTCCGGCGGATCGTCGGAGCCCGTGCTGATGTTGTTGCCCTGGGCCCCGCCGTCCCTGATGTTGCAGATCAGCCGGACCTGCTCCGGCCGCTCCTTCACCGCAACGACGTACATGCCGTCACCGGGCGCGTTGGAGTCACCGGTGCTGTTCATCGCCAGGATGATCCGGAAGCCGTCTGCCGCACCCGGTTCCGTGTCGAACGCACTGTTCTCGCCGCCTGTGTGGGACGTGTCGAAGGCGAGGCACTCCTCCAGCCCGCCGGCGGCCTCCTCAAAGGTGATCCCGTCGAGCAGCTGGCCCTCCGTGGCGGGCCGCGCGGGCCCCGACCGCGACGCGGACGGCGTCGGTGTCTGCCGCAGGACGCCGACCGACGGTGTCGGCGCCGCCGTGTCCCCGCCCGTACCCCCACCGGTCAGCGCGTACGCCGCCACGGGTACCGCCGCCAGCGTCACCAGGGCCGCGCCGGCCGCCGCCATCCAGCGCCGCCGTTCGACCGAGCTCCGGTGACGGATCGCCGGATACGGCGCCGGCGAGGGCCGGATCGTGTACGCGTCCTCGGCGAGCAGGCCGCGCAGCTGCTCCTCGAAGTCCCCGTCGATTCCCGGGTCTTGCCGCTCGTACTCCTCGTTCATCTGCCGCCTCCCTGCCTGGACGAGGCCCGGCCGCGGTCATGTCCGTCCATGACCTGCGCGAGCCCCTGATGTGTACGCAACTTCGCCAGTCCCTTGGATGCCTGGCTCTTGATCGTGCCGGGGGAGCAGCCGAGCACCTCGGCGACCTCGGCCTCGGACAGGTCCTCCCAGTAGCGCATGACGACCACCGCCCTTTGTCCGGGCGGCAGTTGGGCCAGCGCCGCGAGCAAGGCGCTGCGCTCGTCCGCCCGGGAGACGGCCTCGTCCCGCCCCGCCACCTCCGGCGGCGCCGCGGTCAGCGCCTCCGCCACCCGCCGCTTGCGGAACCGGTCGCTGTTGCAACTGACCAGCATCCGGCGGACGTACGCCTCCGGACTGTCGCTGCGCGAGACGCGCCGCCATGAGCGGTACGCCTTGGTCAGCGCCGTCTGCGTCAGGTCCTCGGCATGGTGCACGTCGCCGGTGAGCAGATACGCGGTCCGCACGAGATGGGACCAACGCGTTCTGACGAATTCTTGGAACTGCACCTCTAGTTCTGCCTGCATCAAGCACCCCCCTCGCCCCCCAGACCACCGTTTTCACGGATTCGGTTGCCTGTCCGGGATCCGGCGCCGGGTTCGAACGCGGGCGCGCCAGAGACGGTCCTGCGGACCGGGCCGCGTCTCATGTGCGCCGAAGGGGCTCCGGGGCAGCCTGGATGGGCCGGCGACGGGACGGGCGGGACGCCGGAGTGCCGCGGCTGCCGTCCGGGCGCCGCGGGGCCGGGGCCCGCCGGCCGCCACCCCGACCCGGGGTGCGACCCGTCCGGGTACCGGCCGCGGCGGGCCGGTCCTACCTACCTGGTCTTCGGCCGACCGTCCCCCTCGACGTCTCCGACGGGCGTGATCGCCCGTCCCTGCCACGCCTGCTCCAGCGCCTGGGTGAAGACCTCGGCGGGCTGGCCGCCGGAGACGCCGTAGCGGCGGTCGAGGACGAAGAAGGGCACGCCGGTCGCGCCCAGTTCGGCCGCCTCCCGCTCATCCGCCCGTACCTCGTCGGCGAACGCGTCCGGGTCCCCGAGGAGCACCCGTGTCTCGGCCTCGTCCAGGCCCGCCTCCACGGCGAGGTCGACGAGCGTCTCCGTGTCGTAGACCGAGCGCTCCTCGGCGAAGTTGACCCGGTAGACGGCGCTCAGCAGCGCGTCCTGCCGGCCGCGCAGCTTGGCGAGATGGAGCAGCCGGTGGATGTCGAAGGTGTTGCCGTGGTCCCGGTCGCCGACGAGATAGCCGAGCCCCTCGGAGCGCGCGTGCGAGGCGACCTGCTCCTCCATGGCGACCGCTTCCTGCCGGGAGCGGCCGAACTTGGCGGCGAGCATGTCGACCACGGGAGCGACCTCGTCCTTGGCGTGCCCGGGGTCGAGCTCGAAGGAGCGGTGCACCACCTCGACATCGGCCCGGTGCTCGAAGGATTCGAGCCCCTTCTCGAACCGGGCCTTGCCGATGTAGCACCAGGGGCAGGCGATGTCGCTCCAGATCTCCACGCGCATGTGTCTGCTTCTCTCCAGGACAGGTCTGTGCGGAGCCTCCCTCCGCTCTTACCGCAACCCGTCCGGCAGGCGCCCCATTCCCGGCCCTCTCCCTCTCCTCACCGCGCCCCGGCCGAGACCCGGCGCACCACGCTGAGCAGGTACTCCTTGCGGTTGAGCGGGTCGTGGTCGGTGCGGGAGCGGGTCGGCGGCGGTCCCGTGACCGGCTGGTGGTGGTCGAAGACGGCCTCCAGGACGCCCTCGCCGCTCGTGAGCGTCGGAAGCAGTTGCTCCAGCGCGTGCACCTGGGCCGCCGGGATCTCTCCCTCCACCACGTACGACGTCCCGTCCGTGGACGGCGTGTGCGGCACGGCCCGCCGCCGGGCCAGGGCGGGCAGGACCGCTCCGTAGGTGTCGGCCGGCACGTCCAGGCGGAAGTGGTGCATCGGCTCGCAGACGGTCGTGCCCGCGTCCTTCAACGCGGCCATCAGCACCAGCGGGGTCAGCAGCCGGAAGTCGCCGCCCGTGCTCGACATGCTCTTGTCGAACGTGCCGTGGGCGTGGCTCTGCCGGGGCGCGTAGCCGCAGCGGGTCAGTACGACCACGCAGTCGGGGACCGCCCATCCGTACAGCCCCTCGTTCAGGGTGAGACGCACGGTGTCCTCGATGGCTTTCATGAACGCGTAGGGCATGGAGCCGAGTTCGACCTCCAGCCGGAATTCCACACCGCTGCCGGGCGGGGCCGGTTCCACCCGCAGTCCGACGGTCGCGAGGAAGGGATTGGGTTCCTTTCCCATGACCTCCACCGCCTTTCCCGTTCCCGCGAGCCTTTCGACGCAGATCGTCGTCGTCTCGCGGAACGTGACGTCGACGCCGTACTCGTCGGCGAGGGTCGCCTGGATGACCTCCTTCTGCACCTCGCCGTAGAGGGAGACCGAGATCTCCTGCCGGATCTCGTCCTGCCGCAGATCGATCAGCGGGTCCTGCTCGGCCAGTTGGGTGAGCGCGGCGTGCAGGGCGCCCTTGTCCGTCCCTTCGCCGGGGACGACGACCGTCTCCAGCGTCGGCGGGGAGAAGTGGCGCCGGGCCGCGGTGGCCCCGGACGGGTCGCCGAGCACATCGCCGATCCGGATGTCGTGCAGTCCCCAGAGCCGGCCGATACGGCCCGCGCCGACGGAGGCGCGGCGCACCGACGTACCGTCCTCGAAGACGGTGATCGCGGTGATCCTGCCCTCGCCGTCGCCGACCGGCAGCCGGTCGCGCACCTTCAGCGCGCCGGAGAACATCCGCACGTACGCGATCTTCTCGCCGGCCGCGCCGCGCTCGACCTTGAAGACCGAGCCCGAGACCGGTCCTTGCTCGTCGCCCGACGTGGTGGGCAGCAGTTCCCTGATGGCGCGGGTGAGCGTGTCCACACCCGCGCCGGAGACGGCCGAGCCGAAGTACACCGGATGGATCAGCGCCCGGCCGGTGCGTGCGGCCAGTTCGCGGCGGAGCGTGTCGTACGAGAGACGGGCCGGGTCCTCGACGTACGCCGCCAGGAAGGCGTCGTCCTGCTCCGCCAGCCGCTCGGCCAGCTCGCCGGCCGGGGAGAAGACCGGGTCCGCCGCCCCGTACGGGGTGAAACCGGCCCCGCGCGTGCCGAGCCGGCGTACCGATCCCATCGGGACGATCGCGGGCGTCAGCTTGGCGGCCAGATCGCGCAGGAGTCCGTCGTGGCGGGCGCCTACCCGGTCGATCTTGTTCACGAAGACGAGGGTGGGGATGCGCAGCCTGCGCAGCGTCCGCATCAGGACGCGGGTCTGCGCCTGGACCCCCTCGACGGCCGAGACGACCAGGACGGCGCCGTCGAGAACGCTCAGCACCCTCTCCACCTCGGCGATGAAATCAGGGTGTCCCGGGGTGTCGATGAGATTGACGGTGACGTCGTCGATGGCGAACGAGACGACGGCGGACTTGATGGTGATGCCGCGTTGGCGTTCGAGCGCCAGGGAATCGGTCTGGGTGTTTCCGTCGTCTACACGGCCGATCTCGTCGATGACTCCGGCGGCGTGCAGCAGCCGCTCGGTCAGGCTGGTCTTACCGGCGTCGACATGGGCCAGAATTCCCAGGTTGAGCGTACTCACTAAGCGTCATGTCCTTTGAATGGGCGAGGATTTCCTTCCGCTGGATGGACACGGACGCTCGGCGCATGACGACTCCTTGGGTGTTCGACGGGCCGGCCGGGAGGCCGACGTCGGGGAGTACAGCAAACCCCCGGCCGCCCGGCAAACGATTTACCGGGCGGTCGGGGGTCGCGTGTCGCGGGTCTACGGGGCGGTCGCCGGCTCCGCGCGGCCGTCCACCCGGCGCGGGAGACCCGCCGGATTGTCGTCGCGCAGCTCCGGCGGGAGCAGCGCGGCGGGCGTGGACTGGTAGGTCACGGGCCGCAGCCAGCGCTCGATCGCGGTGGCGCCGACGGAGGTCGACGTGGAGGTGGAGGCCGGGTAGGGGCCGCCGTGCTGCTGCGCGGGGGCGACGGCGACGCCGGTGGGCCAGCCGTTGACGAGGACGCGGCCCGCGAGGGGCGTCAGATCGGCGAGCAGCCGCGCGGCGCCGGATTCGGCGTCCTCGGCCTCGCCGTCGGCGAGGTGCAGCGTGGCGGTGAGGTTGCCGGGGAGGCGGCCGAGGACGGCGCCGATCTCGGCGTCGGAGCCGTAGCGTGCGACGACCGTGACCGGGCCGAAGCACTCCTCCAGGAGCAGATCGTGCGGCCCCTCGGCGGCGAGGTGCCGGGCCGGTACGGTCAGATAGCCCGCGCTGACGGTGTGGTCGCCGCCGGCGCCCGGGGTGATGGGGGCGGCCACGTCGGGCAGCTCGGCGCGCTCGCGCACGCCCGCGACGAACGCGTCGCGCATCCGGTGGTCGAGCATCACGCCGGGCTCGGTCTCGCTGACGGCCGTGGTCAGCGACTTGAGCAGCGTGTCGCCGGCGTCGCCCTCCGGGACGAGCACGAAGCCGGGCTTGGTGCAGAACTGGCCCTCGCCGAGGGTCATCGAGCCGGCCAGACCGGCGCCGAGCTGCTCGGGGCGCTCGGCCGCGGCGGCGCCGGTGATCACGACGGGGTTGAGCGAGCCGAGTTCGCCGTGGAAGGGGATCGGGGTGGGCCGGGCCGCCGCCGCGTCGAAGAGGGCGCGCCCGCCGCGTACGGAACCGGTGAAGCCGGCCCCGGCGACCAGCGGGTGCTTCACCAGCTCCACACCGGCCTCGAAGCCGTGCACCAGGACCACCACGTCCTCGGGCAGTCCGACCTGTGCGGCGGCCCTGCGCAGGGTGGCGGCGCAGATCTCGGAGGTGGCGGGGTGGTCGGGGTGCGCCTTGACGACGACGGGGCAGCCCGCCGCGAGGGCGCTCGCCGTGTCGCCGCCCGGGACGGAGAAGGCGAACGGGAAGTTGCTGGCCGAGTAGACGGCGACGACGCCGAGCGGCACCTTCCAGCGCCGCAGGTCGGGCCAGGGCGGCGTGCGGTCGGCGTCGGCGTGGTCGATGCGTATGTCGAGGAACGCGCCCTCGTCGACGACCTCCGCGAAGGCCCTCAACTGGGCGGTCGTACGCGCGAGTTCGCCGGTCAGCCGGACCGGTCCCAGCGCCGTCTCGGCGTCCGCCGCCTCGATGAGGAACGCCCTCGACTCGTCGAGGAGATCGGCGGCCGTGCGCAGAAGCGCCGCACGCGCGGTACGGTCGGCGAGCGCGGGCCGGGCGGCGTGGGCGCGGCGTACTTCGCGGTCGACCTCCTCGGCCGTGGCCTCGACCGCGACCTGCTCACGCGGCTTCCCGGTTCGGGGGTCGACACTCCAGACTGGTACTGCTGCCACCGCGGCTTCCTTCCAATTCCTGTGTCGTCCGCTGTCATCACCGAGGGGCTGTTCGGTATTCTGAACAGAGTTCCTGATGATGAATCCAAGGGGACTCTATTTCTGTGCGTTCCATGTGGTCAAGAGTGGTCAAGTGAGGGGCGAGGGACAATGTCGGCTGCGGAAACGGGTGGAGCACAAGTCAAGTCCGCCGTGCGTACGGTGGAATTGCTGGAGTACTTCGCCGGACGCCCCGGGATGCACTCCCTCGCCGCGGTGCAGGAAGCGGTCGGCTACCCCAAGTCCAGTCTCTACATGCTGCTGCGGACCCTGGTCGAGCTGGGCTGGGTGGAGACCGACGCGACCGGCACGCGGTACGGCATCGGCGTGAGGGCCCTGCTCGTCGGCACGTCGTACATCGACGGTGACGAGGTGGTGGCCGCCGCCCGCCCCACCCTGGACCGGCTCTCCGACGACACGACGGAGACGATCCACCTGGCCCGTCTCGACGGCACGAGCGTCGTCTATCTCGCCACCCGGCAGTCGCAGCACTATCTGCGGCCCTTCACCCGCGTCGGCCGCCGGCTGCCCGCGCACTCCACCTCGCTCGGCAAGGCGCTGCTCGCCACGCACAGCGACGAGCAGGTGCGCAAGATGCTCCCCGAGACGATGTCGCCGCTGACCGAGCACACCATCACCGACCGCGAGAAGCTCATCGCGGAACTGAACACGATCCGCGAGCAGGGGTACGCCGTGGACCGTGAGGAGAACACCCTCGGGCTGCGCTGCTTCGGTATCGCGATCCCCTACCGGACGCCGGCGCGTGACGCGATCAGCTGCTCGGTGCCGGTGGCGCGGCTCACGCCCGCGCACGAACAGATGATCAAGGACGCGCTGTTCGACGCGCGCGACCGTCTGACGCTGGCCACCCGCAGGCTCTGATCGCCTCCCTCTCAAGGACGGTCCGTCTCCCCCGTGCGGGGGAGGGGGATCGTCGGGGCGCGGGAGGTGCGAGCGGCGCGCGGCCGGAAGGGTGTGGGGCATGACCCGGACATCGCTGGTGCCGTACGCGCGGCGCCGCTGGGGCCGTCTCCGGCAGGGCGCCGCCGGGGACCTTCCCACGACGACCTCCGTACGGATACCGGCGGGCGGGCCGCCCGGCCGACGGTGCTGACCTACGCTGTGTCGATGCTCGCCGGGTTCCTGACGCTCAGCACGGCCGTCCCCGTCCTGCGGCGCCGCGCGACATGAAGGCCCTGCTCCGGCGGTCGGCCACGGCCCTCCTGCGTCCTCTGGTCGGCGGACGCGCGCGGCTGCGCTGGACCCATCTGATCCTCGGCGGCGCGCTGTTGATGCCGTACTGGCTGCTCGGCTCGGTGATCGTCGGCCCGCTCATCGGCACGGAAGGCTTGTTCACCGACTCCCTCGCGCTCCAGTTCGGCGCATTCGCGGTCGCTCTGCCGATCGCCGCCGCGAGCGCGCTGTTCCCCCTCGTACGGCCGCTGTCGGTGGCCGCCGCGCGGGCGCTGTGCGGGATTGCGGAGGGGGCGCTGGCCGACGGTCCCGCCCGCTCGCGCGCGGCGAGGGTGCGGACGGCCGGCTTCTACACCCTGCACGTGGGACTCGGCGGGATCGTCAGCGGTATGTCGCTGGCGGTGCCGCCGTTCGCGGTGGCGCTGATGGCGCTGCCGCTGTTGTCGGCGCTGCGGGAGTCCCGGCTCGGGATGCCCCGCGTCTTCCGCCACGGGTGGGCCATGGCTCTCGCGCCGGTCGGCGGCCTCCTGTCGCTCGTCGCGCTGGCCGCGTGCGCGGCGGTGGCGGGCGCGCTGCTGGCCCGTCTGGCGCCCGTGCTGCTCGGGCCCACACCGTCCGACCGGCTGGCCGCCGCCGAACGCCGTGCGGCGGATCTCGCCGTACGCAACAGGCTCGCCCGGGAGTTGCACGACTCGGTCGGCCACGCGCTGAGCGCGGTGACCCTCCAGGCGGGCGCGGCGCGCCGGATCCTGGACAGCGACGCGCCGGGGGACCGGGAGTTCGTACGGGAGGCGCTGACCGCGATCGAGGAGACCACCCGGCGCACGGTGGGGGAACTGGACTCCGTACTCGGCGTGTTGCGGCAGGGCGACGAGACCGACGCGGGCGCGGGCGTCGCCTCCGGGCCGACGCTCGACGCGCTGGAGGGGCTGCTGGCCCACTGCGGGGTGCCCGTCGCCCTGACCGTCGCGGGTGGGACCGATGTCGCGGCGGTGCCCGAGCCGGTGTCGCGCGAGGCGTACCGCATCGTCCAGGAGGGGCTGAGCAACGCCCTGCGGCACGGCGGGGCCGCGCCCGTGACACTCCATGTCGCCCTGGGTGCCGAGAAGGTGGAGATAACGATGGAGAATCCGCTGCCCGGCTCCCCGTCCCCGTCGGTCGCGGCGCCGGTCGTACGGCCCGGCGGCGGGCGCGGGCTGCCGGGCGTCGCCGAGCGGGCCGCGCTGCTCGGCGGAAGTGCCGAGGCCGGACCGGACGGCCCGCTGTGGCGGCTGGCCGTCGCCCTCCCGCTGCCCGCCGACGGCGGCCCCCGGGGGACGCGCCGGTGAACGGGATCCGGGTGGTGCTCGCCGACGACGAGCGCATGGTCCGTACGGCGCTGCGCGTCATCCTGGAGGCCGAGCCGGACATGACGGTCGTCGGCGAGGCGGCGACCGGCACGGAGGCGGTCTCGGTGGTGCGCGCCGTCCGCCCGGACGTCGTGCTGATGGACGTGCGGATGCCGGAGATCGACGGGATCCGCGCGACCGAGCGGATCCTCGGCGACGACGGCCCGGGGCCGCGCGTCGTGGTGGTGACGACCTTCGAGAACGACAGCTACGTGTACGACGCGCTGCGCGTCGGCGCGTCCGGGTTCCTGCTGAAGCGGGCGGCGGCCGAGGACCTCGTCCAGGCGGTCCGGCTGGTCGCGCGGAGCGACTCGCTGCTCTTCCCGGCCGCGCTGCGGGGCCTGGCGGCGGAGTACGCCCGCAGGGAGCCACCGCCGCCGTCCTGGGCGCGCCGGCTGACCGAGCGCGAGGCGGACGTGCTGCGGCTGATGGCGACCGGTCTGACGAACGCGGAGATCGCGGGACGGCTCGGGGTCGGTCCGGCGACGGTGAAGTCGCACGTGGCGGCGGTGCTGGCGAAGACCGGGGTCAGGGACCGTACACAGGCGGTGATCGCGGCGTACGAGTCGGGGTTCGTCAGCCCGAGGTGATCCGGCCCCGCCGGGCGGCCCCTCCTTGGGAAGGAGCCGCCGCCCGGTATGAAGAGTTTCTGAGAAGAGGCTCGCGGCGGAACACCCGGCCGTGTCCCGTTCGTCCTTGATCTCGGACGGACGGGACGGGATGAACAAGACAATCAGGCGCACCGCGGTCGTCTGTCTGCTCCTGGTGCTGGCCCTGCTGGTGCGGGCCACCTGGGTGCAGGCATACCAGGGCAGGGCCCTCGCGGACAACGAACGCAACCGACGCACGCTCATCGACCAGTACGCCGGGCCGCTGGGCGACATCGTCGTGGGCGGATCCCCCGTGACGGGGTCCGTCAGGACGTCGGGCAGCGACGATCTGAAGTACAAGCGGACCTACACGGACGGTGAGCTGTACGCGGCGGTGACCGGCTACAGCTCACAGGCGTACCGCTCCACGCAGCTCGAAGGCATCTACGCGCACATTCTCGACGGCACCGACCCCCGGCTGAAGAATCCTCTGGACGCGCTCACGGGCAGGCGGACCGCGCCGGGCGACGTCCTGACGACGATCGACCCGGCGGTGCAGAAGGCCGCCTTCGAGGCGCTGGGCGGCAAGAAGGGCGCGGCCGTCGCGATCGACCCGGCGACGGGCAGGATCCTCGGGATGGTCAGCACGCCGTCGTACGACCCGTCGACGATCAGCGGCACGACCGACGGGGACGCGTGGAACCGGCTGAACGCCGACCCGGACAAGCCGATGGTGAACCGGGCGCTGCGCCAGCCGCTGCCGCCCGGTTCGACCTTCAAGCTGGTGGTGGCCGCGGCGGCGCTGGAGGACGGTCTCTACGGGTCGGTGGACACCCGGACCCAGAGCCCGGACCCGTTCACCCTGCCCGGTACGAGCACGGTGCTGGAGAACGAGAACAGGTCGGCGCCCTGCGAGGACGCGACGATCCGCACGGCGCTCCGGTACTCGTGCAACAACGTCTTCGCCAAGATGGCCGCCGACCTCGGTGAGGACAAGGTGCGCGCGATGGCGTCGGCGATGGGCTTCAACGACAGCGAGCAGGACGTGCCGGTGCGGGCCGCCGCGAGCGTCTATCCGTCGGGCATGGACGACGCGCAGACGGCGCTGACGGGCATCGGCCAGTTCGAGGTCACGGCCACGCCGCTCCAGCTGGCCATGGTGTCGTCGGCGCTGGCCAACGACGGGGTCCTGGAGAAGCCGCACATGGTCTCCGAGGTCGTGGACGCGGGCGGCGACACGCTCACCTCTTACGAGGACGGGGCGTCGCGGCGGATCGTCTCGTCGTCGACGGCCGAGCAGTTGCGCGACGCGATGGTGACGGTGGTCGACGAGGGCACGGGCACCAACGCCCGTATCGACGGCGTGGAGGTCGGCGGCAAGACGGGCACGGCCCAGCACGGCGTGGACAACAGCCGGACGCCGTACGCCTGGTTCACCTCGTACGCGAAGGACGCGTCGACGGGAAAGGAGGTCGCGGTGGCCGTCCTGGTCGAGGACTCGGGCGCGGCGCGCTCGGAGGTCAGCGGCAACGGTCTGGCGGCGCCGGTCGCCAAGCGGATGATGGAGGCGGCCCTGCGCTGAGAGGGCACGCCCCCGCGGGCGCCGGGGCCTCCGTGCCAGGATGTGCCGATGGGGACGGGGAAAAGCTGGGCGATAGGCACGGTCCTTCGGGACCGCAACGCCGGTCTGTATCTGTCGGGCGTGGTCGTGTCCGGCTTCGGTACGTCGGCGATGTGGCTGGTCGGCGGGATCTGGGTCAAGTCCCTCACCGGGTCGGACAGTCTGGCGGCCCTGACCGTCTTCGCGATGTGGGCGCCGACGCTGGTGGGCCCGCTGCTGGGGGCCGTCGCCGACCGGCTGCGGCGCAGACCGCTGCTGATCTTCTGCAATCTCGCCATGGCCGCGCTGCTGCCCCTGCTTCTCGTGGTGGACTCGGCGGACCGGATCTGGATCCTGTTCGCGGTGCTGGTCGTGTACGGCGTCAGCGGTGTCGTGCAGGACGCGGCGGAGGCCGCCCTCGTGGCGACCGCGCTGGACAAGCGGCTGCTCGGTGACTTCAACGGGCTGCGGATGACGGCCAACGAGGGCATGAAGCTCCTCGCGCCGCTCGCCGGGGCCGGGCTGTACGCGGCGTACGGCGGAGGGACGGTCGCGCTGCTCGACGCCGCGACGTTCGCGCTCTCGGCGGGGCTCTTCGCCCTGATGCGGGTGCGGGAGGAGAAGCCGGTGCCGGACCGGACCGGGAGCTGGCTGTCCCGGACGGCGGAGGGCGCGCGGGTGCTGCGGGACTCGCCCGTCCTGCGGCCCCTCGTCCTGGCGGGATCGGTGACGATGCTGCTCGCGGGGCTGAACGGCGCGGCGATCTACGCGGTCGTCGACGAGGGCCTCGGGCACGCTCCTACGTACGTGGGTCTGCTCTACGCGCTCCAGGGTGTCGGCTCGGTCGCCGTCGGGCTGCTGTCGGGTCCGCTGATGCGCAGGATGCCGGAGCGGCTCTTCGCCGCCGGTGGCATCGCGCTCTTCGCCGCCGCCGTGGGGCTGCGGGCACTGCCGTACGACGCCGTGGTGCTGGCGAGCGCGGTGGCGGTGGGGATCGGGCTGCCGTGCGTGCTGATCGTCGCGCTGACGGCGGTGCAGCGCGAGACACCGGACGCCGCGCTCGGGCGGACGGCCGCCACCGCCAACACCCTGATCTACGTGCCGAACGCGGTGTCCCTCGCGATGGGCGCGGGACTGATCGCGTTCGTCGACATCACGGTGCTGCTGCCGGTCACCGGGGTGATCGGTCTGCTGACGGCGGCCGGCCTCGCCTTCTACGGAGGGCTGCCCCGGGGCCGCTCAGCCGAGGTCTGAGAGCGCGGCGGTGACGGCCGCCAGATCCGCGTCCGACGCCAGGCCCGCGTGGTACAGCCGCAGTTCGGTCGCGCCGAGCGAGCGCGCGTGGGCCGCGTCGTCGGCGAGGGTGCCGGGGCTGCCGCCCATGCCCTTCACGACGGTGAGGTTGGCGGCCAGCACGGCGGATTCGGGGCGGTGCGCGGCGAACGGTTCCAGCATCTCCCGCGCGGCGCCGCCCGTGCACGGCAGGACCACCCCGTCGGCCGTGCCGAGGATGTGCGCGGGATCGACCCCGGCGTTGGCCCCGGTGCGGTGGGGGTGCGGGTCGGCGTGCAGGAGCACCTGGAAGCCGGGGGCCGCCTGCGCGCGTACGGCGGCGACGGTGGCCTCCTGGAGCGTACGCGCGGTCCGGGCGCGCCAGTCGAGGGTGACGGCCGCCAAGTCGGCGCCCAGCAGCCGCTCGACGGCGGGCCGGCCCGACGCGGGGCCGCCGGGAGCCTCGGCACCGCTCCAGACAGGCTCCAGGGCGCGTCTGACGGCCGTCCTCAGCTCGTCGGGGTCCAGACCCAGCGAGTGGTATCCGGCGCGGCAGACGGCGCAGAAGCAGAGCGACATGAGGTACTGCGCGGCCTCCCCGAGCGGGACTCCGCCGATCTTGTCGTGGGCGTGCAGATGCGCGAGCCCGTACCAGCCGAGGGATTCCAGTTCGGTGCCCGTCGCGCCGGGCCGTACGGCGGCCTCCGCCGCGAGCGCGACGACGTACCTGCGGACGGCGGGTCGCGCGATGCACGGGGCCCAGGGGTAGCGGTCGCCGTAGGCGTTGACCACGCAGCTGTCCGGGTTCTCCGCGCCCAGCCGGGAGTTGTGCGCGAGGACGACCCAGGTGTGCACGTCGAGCCCGGCGTCGGTGAGCGCGGTGGCCGCCTCGCCGAAGGCGTCGCCGGGCGCCCAGTCGCCGGCCGCGTACGGGCGCAGCTCGGCGTCCGCCCAGCTGTCCTCGTCGAGCGGGAAGAGCACGGCGGAGTGCTCGGCGGTGACGATCCGGTGCTTCGGGTGGCGCGGGGTCAGGGCGCGGGTGGAGTGGTAGGCGGAGGCGAGCGTCACCTGCCGGACACCGAGGTCCCTGACGCGCGCGGGCGCGTCCGGGTCGCCCACGACGTCCCAGGGGTAGAGGAAGGCGGAGGTCTTCACGCGCCGGCCTCCGGCTCTCCGTCGCCGAGGAGTCCGTAGCCGCGTTCGACGATCTCGGTGAGTTCCTTGATGTGCGCGGGCTGCGGTTCGCTCAGGGGGGTGCGTACCTCGCCCACGTCGTAACCGGCCAGTCTGACGCCCGCCTTGACGAGCGAGACGGCGTATCCGCGTCCCTTGGAGCGCAGTTCGACCAGCGGGCGGTAGAAGCCGTCGATGAGCCTGTTCACGGTTGTGTCGTCGCCGGAGGTGAGGGCGCGGTGGAAGGCGAGGGCGATCTCGGGCGCGAAGGCGAAGACGGCGGAGGAGTAGAGGCTGATGCCGATGCCCCGGTAGGCGAGCCCGGTGAGTTCGGCGGTGGGCAGGCCGTTGAAGTAGAGGAACTCGCGGCCGGGCTCGGCGGTGCGTACGGCGCTGAGGATGCGCTGCATCAGGTCGAGGTCGCCGTGGCCGTCCTTCAGACCGATGACGCCGTCGACCCGGGCGAGTTCGACGACGGTCTCGGGGGTGAAGACGGCGTTGTCGCGCTGGTAGACGATGATCTCCAGGCCGGTGGCGGCGGCCAGTGCCGAGTAGTGGCGCAGCAGTCCCCCCTGGTCGGCGACGACCAGGTAGGGCGGCATCGCGAGCAGGCCGTCCGCGCCGGCGGCCTCGGCGATCTCCGCGTACCGGACGGCGATCGCCGTACCGTAGCCCGCGGCCGCGACGACGGGGACCGCTCCCGCGGTCTCCTCCACGGCCACCCGTACGCACTGCCCGAACTCCTCCGGGGTGAGCGCGTGGAACTCGCCGGTGCCGCAGCAGGCGAAGACCGCGGCGGCTCCCGCGTCGACGCCGCTCCTGATGTGCGCGCGGAACACGTCGAGGTCGAGGGCGCCGTCCGGACCGTACGCGGTGACGGGGAAGAACAGCGGCCCGGTGACTCTGTCGAGACGGGCGGCGAGCGGGGCTGAGGTCACTGGCGCTCCCTGGGCCGTGCGTCGAGCACTCACGCTCGTGCACAATTCTGATCGGCGTCCATATTTCTGAACAGCGCCACGCTAGGCCAGCCGCCCGGCGCCGGTCAAGACGGAAAACCGCAACCCACGAGCGGATTGACCAGCCCCGCGCGACACTTGACGGGGGCTTCGACACTCCTTAGCGTGTCCACACATATGAATCACATCCATGGATCTGATCGATACTGATCGTTTCGCGTCCGTCCCCCAGTACGTCCGAGGAGATTCACGCCCATGCCTCAACCGCGAACCGTCCTGCTCACCGGCGCCGCGGGCGGCCTCGGCACCCTGATGCGCGGCCTGCTGCCCGCCTACGGGTACGAGCTCCGGCTCTTCGACGCCACTCCCATCGAGGGCGAGCCCGACGCGATCACGGCCGACCTGGGCGACAGGTCCGCGCTCCGGGAGGCCGTCCGGGGCGTCGACGCCGTCCTCCACCTCGCCGGCATCTCTCTGGAGGCGTCGTTCGACAAGATCCTGCGGGCCAACATCGAGGGGACCTACAACCTCTACGAGGCGGCACGCGAGGAGGGCATCGCGCGGGTGGTCTTCGCCTCCAGCAACCACGCCGTGGGCTTCACACCACGGCCCGAGGGCACCTACCCGCTCGACTCGGACGCGCTGATCCCCATCGAAACCCCGCGCCGCCCGGACACGTTCTACGGGGTCTCCAAGTGCTTCGGCGAGGACCTGGCCCAGTTCTACTGGGACAAGCACGGGCTGGAGACCGTCTCCGTACGCATCGGGTCCTGCTTCATGGAGCCGACCTCCGTACGGATGCTGTCGGTCTGGATGAGCCCCGGCGACGGCGCGCGGCTCTTCCACGCCGCGCTCACGGCCGAGGACGTCCGGCACACCGTCGTCTACGGCTCGTCCGCCAACACCCGCCTGTGGTGGGACCTTTCGACGGCGCGGGCGCTCGGGTACGAGCCCCAGGACGACTCCGAGCAGTACGCGGACAAGCTCGTCGCCGAACAGGGCGAGCTGGACCCGGCGAACCCCGACCACGCCCATCTGGGCGGCCACTTCTGCACACACCCGCCGCAGTGGCCCTACTGACCCGTACGGGCGAGGGGGACGAGGGTAAGGGAACGGCAAAGAGGAGTCGTTCGTTACGCCTGGCATGACAGCAATGACCCCCGGCTCGAACATCCCTCTCTCCGCCACCCGCGTGGCGGTGGACGTCGCCGCACCCGTGCGGCTCGACGTATCGGGCCTGCTGCTCACCGCCGACGGCAAGGTGCGCTCCGACGACGACTTCATCTTCTACAACCAGCCGACGGGCCCGGGTGTGACCTACCGGTCCGGCGGCGGTACGGCTCCGGACGCGATCGTGGTGGACACCTCAGCCGTCCCCGCCGGAATCGAGAAGATCGTCGTCACGGCCAGCCCGGACGCGGCGGGACAGAGCTTCCAGGGCATCGAGCCCACAGCGACCATCCGCAACGCCGACGACGGCAGCGCGCTCGCCACCTTCACCCCGCCGAGTCTGGGTTCGGAGACCGCCCTGGTGGTCGTGGAGGTCTATCTGCGCAACGGCGCCTGGAAGGTCCGCGCGGTCGGCCAGGGGTATGCGAACGGACTGTCGGGCATCGCCACCGACTTCGGCGTCTCCGTGGAGGAGCCCGCGACGCCCGCGGCGGCCATGCCACAGGCCCCGCAGGCTCCGGTGACCCCCATGCCCCCGATGCCGCCCTCCGCGCCCGTCCCGCCCTCGGCTCCGGCCCCGACGGCGCCCGACCCCCGCGTCGCGGCCCCCGTCACCCCCTCGGCGCCCGTCCCGCCGTCCGCTCCCCCGCCCGCCGCGCAGGGCACCGGGAAGATCAACCTGGACAAGGGCCGCGTCAACCTCCAGAAGAACCAGACGGTGTCGCTCGTCAAGGGCGGCGCCCCGCTGCTGACCCAGGTCAAGATGGGCCTCGGCTGGGAGCCCGCCTTCCGCGGCAAGGACATCGACCTGGACGCCTCGGTGATCGCGTACGGGCCCAACCGCAACCACCTGGACAGCTGCTACTTCGGCAAGCTGTCCATCCTCGGCGGCTCGGTCAAGCACTCCGGCGACAATCTCACCGGCGAGGGCGCCGGGGACGACGAGACGATCGTGGTCGACCTCGGCCGGCTGCCGGCCGAGGCCACGGGCCTGGTCTTCACGGTCAACTCGTTCACCGGCCAGAAGTTCAACGAGGTCGCGAAGGCCTACTGCCGGCTGCTCGACGCGCGGACCGGCGAGGAGCTCGTCCGCTTCGATCTGACGGGCGCCGAGCCGCAGACCGGGGTGATCATGGCCAAGCTGATCAAGCAGTACTCCGGGGAGTGGGAGATGACCGCCGTCGGCGAGTTCGTGAAGTCCCGTACGGTCCGCGGCATGGTCAAGCCCGCGGCCAAGTCCCTCTGAACCGGCGTCCCGGACATGCCTTTACGGGCCGCCGCGGTCACGGGGACCGCGGCGGCCCGGAGGCCTGGGTCTTCAGAGCTTGGTCAGTTTGGAGAAGGGGCTCAGG
This sequence comes from Streptomyces sp. NPDC058653, assembly GCF_042716895.1. NCBI lineage: Bacteria > Bacillati > Actinomycetota > Actinomycetes > Kitasatosporales > Streptomycetaceae > Streptomyces > Streptomyces sp. NPDC058653. The sequence continues at coordinate 133,915 of NZ_JBHXRM010000017.1, forward strand.
ATCCGACCCTGGCGGCCCGAGAAGTCGATGAGCACGGCGTTCTCGCCCTCGACTCCGATGACTCTGCCCAACCCGAACTGGTCATGGGAGACACGGTCTCCCACGTCGAAGTGCTCGGGCGGAGGTGAGGCCGGGCCTTGGCGGTTGAAGGGACTGGACGGCAGGTGGCGCCGGGAACCGGCTGACTTTGTCATTAGTTGGAGTATGCGCCCAACGGCACCCGGCGCGCCATGCCCGACAACCGACGGGCCGCGGGATCACTCGTTCCCCAGTGACCCCACACCCCTCCACGGACACCCGCCCCCGTGACTACTCAAGCCACGGCCAGTCGGCGTCACGACCCGCCTCCAGCAGCGGAACCATGCGGAACGCGGCGTCGGAGAGCCCGCCGAACGTATGGCGGTTCCGCGTACCCGAGGGACCGTGTCCGGCCCGGTATCCGGCCAGATTCCAGGTGTAGACGGGAACGCGCCCCGGGACCTGCTCGGTAGGGTCCCCGTAGTGGCTGTACGTCGCCTGCTCGTCCGTCACGATCAGCACCCGGTCATGGCCCCGGTAGTGCGACCTGACCGCCCGCGAGGTGTCCGTACCACCCAGGCTGCCGAAGCGGCCCAGGACCTTCAGCACGGACTCGCCCCGCCGGTAGCGCACCTTGTCGCTGCCCGAACCGAACTCGACCAGATCGGCGTCGGCGGCACGCATCGCCACCGCCGTACCGAAGATCGCCGCGGCGTCCGCCCGGTTGAGCTCCGAGCGGTCCGACAACGGCGACCACATCGAACCGGAGCGGTCGACCAGGATCAGCGTCCGTCCCGGCAGCGCGGGCACATTGGCCAGCGAGTGGCCGAGCGCCCGCTCCAGCGGGTAGGACCAGCGCAGCGACGGCGCGTGCTGGTACGCGGCGAGATAGCGGAACGGGAACTGCCGCGAACGGGCGACCACCGCCGGGTCCGACAGCTGGGCGGCGACCTTCGCCGCGGCCTTGTCGCCCACCCCGGCCTCGTCGAAGTTCCGCAGATTGCGCAGCAGCGCCATCGGCCCCATGGAGGGGATGACGGCCTCCCACGCCGCCGCGTCCATCGGACCCTGGAGCCAGCCGGCCAGCATCTCCCATGTCATCCCCGCCTGCGCCAGCCGCTCGGCGGCGCCGGGACCCGTCACCACCGCGCGCCGCTCGGCGACGGGCAGTGCCATCAGCTCCCGGTGCGCGGTGAGCGTGCGGTTCGACGCGGGCGGGACGGCGGTGTCGGGGTGGTGCCGGCGGTCCGCATGTTGCCGTCACGGCGCAGCCAGCCCAGCAGACCGGCCGTCCACCGGGGGTCGGCGACGGCGAGCTCACGCACGAGGGCCGCGAAGCGGTCGTCCCGGTCCTCCCCGGACTCGTAGAACGTCCGCTGGGAAACGAAGTTGGCGACGGCCAGCAGGAACAGCTCGGACTTGGCGTCACGCGAATGTCCGGTACCGCCCTGGTGGGTCCAGGTGCTCCCACCGGTCGAACGCACGGGCGACTTGCCGCGGGGCACGGAAAGACGGGTGTTGAAACGCGCCATGGGAATTCCCCCGAATTCGATGAGAAGTCCAGAGATCAGAGCCGGTGGAACCGACAAGGTGCTCTGCCTGACTGAGCTACATCGGCTTGGTGCGCCGATGGCAGGATTCGAACCTGCGACCGCCCCATTAACAGTGGAAGTAGGTCCCGCCTTCGCACCTGGACAGATATGACTTTAGGAGAGCGGCCGAGGGGCCGCCACGGGTTTACCGCCCCCGCGGACCCGGTCGGGAGATCCCGGGAGGCGTGTCCCGGACAGGAAAAGAGCCGTATCGCGGGGAACCCCGCAACCTTGGGATGCTCTTAAGGCGTCGCAGTGATCGGCCGTGTACGGGGCGGCACGTCCGGAGGGGGAGCCAGAGTGGACGAAATCGGGGGATACCGCCTGGTCGCCCTGCTCGGTGAGGGCGGCATGGGCCGGGTCCATCTCGCCAGGGCCGCGTCCGGGCGGCTGGTGGCCGTCAAGACGGTGCGTGAACACCTGGCGGCGGACGCGCGGTTCCGGGAGCGGTTCCGGCGCGAGACGGCCGCCGCCCGCTCGGTGGCGGGGCCCTTCACGGCCGCCGTGCTCGCCGCCGATCCGGAGGCCGTACGCCCCTGGCTGGCCACCGAGTTCTGCACGGGCCCGACCCTCACCGGGGCGGTCTCGGTCCTCGGTCCGCTGGCGTCCGGCGATCTCGCCGCGCTCGGGGCGGCGCTGGCCGAAGCGGTCGCGGCCGTGCACGCCGTGGGCCTCGTCCACCGCGACCTCAAGCCGTCGAACATCGTCGTGACACGCGACGGCCCGATGGTCATCGACTTCGGGATCGCTCGGACCGCCGCCGACGAGAGCCTGACGGGCAGCGGTGAGGTCGTCGGCTCCCCCGGTTTCATCGCGCCCGAACTGCTCACGGGGACGGGTGAACCCGGCCCGGCCGTCGACGTGTTCGCCCTGGGCGCGCTCCTCGCGTACGCGGCGACCGGCCGTCCGCCGTTCGGCACCGGTCCGGTGCACCAGGTGCTGTACCGGACGATGAACAGCCCTCCGGATCTCGACGGGGTGGCGGAGACGGCGGGCGGGGACGGCGCGGCGGGGTGGCGGGAGTTGCTCGGGAGCTGTCTGAGCCGGGAGCCGGGCGAGCGGCCCACCGTCGCCGAGCTGCTCGACGCGTGCGCGGCGCGGACCGAGGGCGATCCGTGGTGGGAGCGGGAGGCGGTGTCGGGCCTGATCCGACGCCGCGAGGAGGAAGTGGCCGCGCTGGTCGCGAGAGCGCGGGAGTGGGAGTCGGTGGCGGGGGCGGAGGCCGGTAACCGGGCGGGCGTCGGCACCGCGGCGGACGTCGGGGCCGGGGCGGACGTCGGCACCACGGCGGCGGAGGACACGCCGACCGACACACCGGCGGCCGGACCCCGAACGCGCGGCACGACCCCCCGGGGCCCGGCCTCCGGGACGACCCTCGCACCCGGACGCGCGGGCGCCGCCCCGGTCGTGGGCGGGAGCCCGGGAGCGTCGCGAAGAACCTTCCTGCGCTGGGGCGGCGCGGCCCTCGCCGCCGGCTCGGCGATCGGCGCCGTCGCCTGGTTCACCGAACTCACCGGCGACGACGACAAGGACGGGGCGGACTCCGGCCCCTCCGCCTCCCCCGGCCCGTACACACTCGGCCGCGCCCTGTGGACCCGCGACATCGGCGATGCCCTGCCGATACGGCACGGCGACGCCCTGTATCTGGTGTCCGAGTCCGCGCTGACCCGCCTCGACGCACGGACCGGGGCGGTCGGCTGGAGCTACCCGGCCGAGGACATCGCCCACGTCGTACCCGGTGACGGAGTCGTCCATCTGGCGCGCTCCTCCTCCATGTCCCTGGCCGTGATCGTCGCCCTGGACGCGGCGACCGGCGTCGCGAAGTGGTCCGCCAACCCCGCCGTGCGCAACCCCCACCGCCCTCCGGGGCCGCGCGAGTCCGACCCGTCCGACCCGGGCCTCGTCGCCTCGGTCGACGGTGAGCACTCCCGGCTCTCGGTCTCGGCGGACATCCTCTGTGTCGTCACCTACAGCTCGTACGCGACGCTGTGGGCCGAACGCGTAGCGCGGAAGCGTCCCTGGCGCGCGTACGGTTACGACCCGCGCACCGGAGCCCCCCTCTGGTTCCACGAGGGCGCGCCGGCGGGGGTGGCTGGTCTCGATCAGCGGGACGGCCGGATCGGTGTGGCGGCCGCGAGTCCTTACAGCGCGGAGGAGAAGGAGACGGACGCCGCCCTGACGGTGCTGCGCGCCCGTGATGGCACACTCGACCGTGAGATATCCGCGGGCGCGCGCTATCCGGAGTCGTACCTCGGCGTCCGTGGCATCCGCTACTACGCGCGGGCCGGACGGCTGAAGGCCGTCGACCTCGCGACCCGGCGCACGCGCTGGTCCCTCGAACAGGCCGAGGAGAACAGGGACGCCGCCATCACGGACACGGCCGCCGCCGGGCTCGTACACACGGCCGATCACCGCTCCTTGAAGGCACTGGACGCGGACACCGGCCGTACGCGCTGGAGCCTGACGGAGGTCGGCCTGCTGGAGGACGGTTCGCTCGCGGTGGCGGACGGGCTCGTCTACGGAACGGGAACGTCGCCGGAGGGCGGGGAGGCGATCGGCGACACCCCCGGGTGGGGGGTGCACGCACGGAACGCGGCGACCGGCGCGCTGGTGTGGGCGGCCGAGACGGGCGAAGTGCGCACGGTGATCGCGCGGTCGGGCCCGGAGGGCGAGACGGACGAGAAGGACGAGAAGAGCAGCGAGGGTGCGGACGGCGCGGAGACCGGTGCCGACGAGACCGGTCTCGTCCATGTCGTGTCGGCCTCCGGCACCCTGTCCACCTTCGCGGCTCCGGAGCTGACATGACCGATCCCCTGCTGCCCGGCGACCCCGCCACCCTCGGCTCCGTACGGCTGCTCGGCCGGCTCGGCGCCGGTGGCATGGGCCGGGTCTATCTGGGCCGTACGACGGGAGGCCGGCTGGTCGCGGTGAAGACCGTCCACGCGCATCTCGCGGCCGAACCGCACTTCCGTGAGAGGTTCCGGCGCGAGGCCGCCGCCGCCCGCGCGGTGACGGGTGCGCACACGGCGGCGGTGCTCGACGCCGATCCCACGTCCCCGGTGCCGTGGCTGGCCACCGCCTATCTGCCGGGCGTCACACTGCGGCGCGCGGTCGCGGCGGCCGGGCCGCTGGACGTGACGGTCGTACGGTCCCTGGGCGCGGCGCTCGCCGAGGCGCTGACGAGCATCCACGGAGCGGGACTTGTCCACCGTGACCTGAAGCCGTCCAACGTCCTCGTCACGGCCGAGGGCCCGCGTGTCATCGACTTCGGGATCGCGCGTGCGCTCGGCGACCACGGGATGACCGAGGCCGGGGACATCATCGGAACACCCGGGTTCATCGCGCCCGAACAGATCACGGGAGACGCGCCGGTGACGGTGGCGGCCGACGTGTTCGCGCTGGGCGCCGTCCTCGCCTTCGCCGCCACCGGGCGTAATCCCTTCGGGGACGGGACGGTGGCGATCCTGCTCTACCGGGCCGTGCACGAGGAGCCCGACCTGGACGACGTGCCTGCCGGGATACGCGATCTGGTCGCCGACTGTCTGGACAAGGCGCCGATGCGACGGCCTTCGGTCGGCGAGGTGCTGGAGCGGACGGCCGACCACGGGGCGCCGCTGTGGTGGCGCGAGGAGCCGCTGCGGAGTCTGGTCCGGGGTGACGGCGACGAGACCCCGCCTCTCGAGGACGAGCGCCCGCCTCGCGAGCAGGAGGGCGTCCCTCCGACGAAGGAGGTGACCGCGGCGACGGCCACGCGTCGTGCGGCGCCCCCTCCCGATCCCGCCCGCGCGCTCGCCTTCGAGCGGGCGCGGCGCCTGAGGCGGCGCCGCGAACTGACGCGCCGGGGAGTGCTGCTGGCCGGCGGCGGCACCCTGACCGGGCTGCTCGGCTTCTCCGTCGTACGCGGCTGGGGAACCCCTTCCTCCGTCGCCCCCACCACGGGCTCGGGCGCTCGACTCGCCCTCAAGAAGGGCTCGGCGACGCCGGGCGCGCTCCGGTGGAGTCTCACCGCCGAGCCGGACGGCATCAACGCCCTGCTGCTCTCGGCGGGCACGGTGCTGCTCCACGGATCACTCAGCGGTACCGAGGGCTATGTCCGCGCCTGTTCGGCCTCCGACGGTGCCCGCCGCTGGGAGCTGGCGACCTCGGGGGGCGAACCGAGTGTCTGGGGTGTGCGGGACGGGGCTCTCGTGGCGCCCGACGTCGGGCTTCCTGTCGTCGACGTCCGCACGGGAGAGGAGCGCGCCGAGGACGACCCGGTTGGCAGGCTGGCACCGACCTGGGTCACGGTCGCCGACGGCGCGGCGATCTCGTCGTACCCGGACCAGGACGACGCGAGGGAACTGGAGGCCGTCGATCTGCGTACCGGGGCGGTCCGTTGGGCACGGGAGCTCGGCGGCATGCAGCCACCCGCGGTGCTGGGCGGCACGATCCTGCTGGCGGCCACTCTCGGGTGGCGAATCCTCGGCGTCGACGCCGGGACGGCCAGAACCCTGTGGACGTACGAGGGGTTGAAGGACGACTCCGGCCAGTCGCTCGCCGCGACCGCGCTGCCGGACGCGGGGAACTTCGCCGTGCTCACCACGGAGGGCGGGCTGCACCTCGTCCGCGCCCGTGACGGGGAGCGGGTCGCCGTCGCGCCCGACACGTACGCCGTGACCCCGGGCGCCACGGCCGTCGGCGCGGCGGGCGGCACCGGTCTGCTGGCGACGGCGGGGAAGCTGCACGGCTTCGATCCGGCCAACGCGAAGCCGCGCTGGTCGCGCCCCACCCTCGGCGTCGAGACGAGCTGGCCGCAGCGGACCGGCGGACAGCGCGGACCGGTCTCGGCGGGCGGTCTGGTGCTGCACTGGTCGAAGGCGGACACCCTGGAGGCCGTCGATCTCGCGTCCGGCGAGCCCCGTTGGACGCGGCGGCTGCCGGGGATCGCGAAGGTGCCGCCGATCGTCACGGGCGGCACGGTCTACGCGGCGTCGGGGGACACCTGCACCGCGCTGGGCCTCGCGGACGGCGCCCCACGGCGCGAGTGGGCGTTGCCTGACATCATCGACGGGCTCGTGGCCGACGCGTCGGGCTGGTACGGCCGGATCGGCACGTCGGCGGTACGGGCGTACAACGGCGTCGATGCCTGACACCCCCACCCTCGCCCCTGCCCCGCCTCCGTCCGAAGGACCCCTTCATGAACTTCCCGCAGACCGGCCGCCGCGTCCTGGTCACCGGTGCCTCACGCGGACTCGGCCGCGCCGTCTCCCGCGCCTTCGCCGCCAACGGCGACCGGGTCGCCGTCCATTACGGCACCCGGGAGGACGACGCGCGCCGCACCCTGGACTCCCTCGCCGGTACGGGCCACGCGCTGCTGGGGGGCGACGTGTCGGACCCCGAGGGCGCGGCACGGATCGCCGACGGGGCGCGCGAGGCGCTGGGCGGCATCGACGTGCTCGTGAACAACGCGGCGGTGAACGAGCGCCATCCGCTCCCCACCACCTCGTACGAGGACTGGGCGGCGAGTTGGGGGCGCGTCATGTCGGTGAACCTGCTCGGTACGGCACTGCTCAGCCACCGCGCCGCCCGGTCCATGATCGACGGGGGCACGGGCGGCCGTATCGTCAACATCGGTTCGCGCGGCGCGTTCCGGGGCGAGCCGGACCACCCGGCGTACGGCGCCACGAAGGCGGCGGTGCACGCGCTGGGCCAGTCACTCGCCGTGTCACTCGCCCCGTACGGCATCGCCGTCGCCTCCGTCGCCCCGGGCTTCTTCGACACGGAGCGGGTGGCCGACCGGCTGACGGGGGCGGAGGGCGAGGCGATCCGCGCACAGAGCCCGTTCGGCCGGGTGGCGACCGCGGACGAGATCGCGGCGGCCGTGCTGTGGCTGTCCTCCCCGGAGGCGGAGTGGTCGTCGGGCACGGTCCTGGACCTCAACGGCGCCTCGTACCTCCGGACTTGAGCGGGACGCGGGTCGCACCCCGGCCCGGTCCCACGCGGCCCGTAGGGAGCCGCCGGGGAGCGGTGCCCGGAGGACGGCCCCTCAACCCCCGCTGCGCGACCGCGCCTTGAAGGCCGCCTTGCGGGCCTCCTTCGCCGCCTTGCGGTCCCGGTGCAGTCGGCCCATCGCCTCCAGCACGTCCGCCGTCGCCGGGTGGTCCACCCGCCAAGCCGCGTCGAAGAAGCCGCTGTGCTGGCCGACGAGGCCCTCCACCAGTTCCTGGAGCTCGACCGGCTCGCCCTCCGCGTCAAGCTGCGCGGCGATCGTGTCGATCGCCAGCCAGAAGATCATCGACTCGGGCGGCGGCGGTACGTCCGCGGCCCCCAGTTCGGCGAGCCAGACGCGGGCGAGCCCGCCCAGCTCCGCGTCGTCCAGGACCTCGCGCACCGTCGGCTCGGCCTCCGGGCCGAGAAGCGCGAGGGCCTGCTGGCAGTGCAGCCGGCGCAGCGGCGCGCCGGGGTCGGATCCCTTGGCGGCGAGGAGGAGTTCGCGCGCCGCCCCTGCGGGTTCACGGCGGGCCAGCCACTGTTCGGTCTCGGCGCGCGCGGCCGGCTCGGGGAAGTGCGCGACACCGTCGAGCAGCGCGTCGGCGCCCTTGTCGGCCAGGTCGCCGACGGCCGGCGCCTCGACGCCCGCCTCCCGCATCCGGGACCTGATCCCGTGCAGACCGAGCGGGGTCAGCGTGACCACGCCGTACCGGGACACATCCTCGTCGTCCCCGGACGCCATCGCGTCGGAGCCGCCCTCGGCGTCCTCGACCATCAGGGCCTCGTCCACGGGTACGTAGGTGACGAGCCCGATCGGCTCAAGCAGCGCGAACTGGTCGTCCAGCCGCATCATCGCCTCCGACACCTGCTCAAGGACGTCGTCGGTGGGCTCGCCCATGTCGTCGGGCACGATCATCGACGCGGCGAGGACCGGCAGCGGTACGGGGACGGGGTCGGTGCCGCCCTCGCCGACCGTGAGCAGATAGAGGTTGCCGAGCACACCCTCCAGGAACTCCGCCTCCACCTCCGGATCCCAGTCCAGCGCGTCGAGGTCGATCTCGCCGTCGTCGCCGATGGCGCCTGCCAGGTCCTCCAGGACAGGCGCCGTCGCGTCGGCGAAGACGACGTCCAGGGCGTCCAGCCAGAGGGAGAGGATGTCCTGCGGGCCGCCGGACGCGATCAGTTCGAGCGCGGCTCCCGCGCTCACCGTGCCGTCGGTCCCGGAGTCCGCGCCCCCGCCGTCCACCGCGTCCTTGTCCCGGTCCGGATCCTCGACCTCCACCAGCCCGGTGTCGACCGCCACCCGCCACGCCTCGCTCGCGTCCGCCTCGGCCTCCGCCCAGGCCTGGGCCGCGAGCGCCTCGTCGCTCTCCGTCGGCTCGGGACTCCCGGTCCCGACGAGCCCCAGCACCCGGGCCGCCGCGGGCAGTTGCTCCTCGACGAGTTCACCGCCCGCCCCGACGCGTGTCTCCGGCCCGGCCCAGCGGGCGAGGCGGACCGCCCTGGCGAGCAGCGGCACCGCGAGCGCGTCCCGCGCCAGCTCCGCGTCCGAGGGCAGCCGCACCGGCGGCAGGGTGGGGCGGTCTCCGGACATCTGGTGATTCTCCTTGCGCCTTACGGGGTCCAGGGCGCCCAAGCGTAGACGTATTTCACCCCATCCCACCCGGTTCACTTGGCCGACAACGCGCGTACACCCGGACACCCTTGACAACTTATGGGCCCACACAAGAGATTGACGCGCGTAGAACTATGTTTCCCACTCCGCCTCCCACACTCCTTCCTTCCTCACTTCCGGAGTCCCGTAATGCCTTCATCCGTACCGAGAACGGCCGCCGTTTCGGCCCTCGTCGCCGCCGCTCTGGCCGCCGGTCTGCTCGCCGGATCCTCCTCCGCCTCGGCCGCCGAGGTCAGGATCCACGGCATCCAGGGCCCTGGCCGGATATCGCCGCTCGTGGGTACGCCCGTGGCGGACGTGCCAGGCATCGTCACCGGTGTACGGACCTACGGCTCCCGGGGCTTCTGGTTCCAGGACCCGAACCCCGACAAGGACCGCGCGACCAGCGAGGGCATCTTCGTCTTCACCAACGCGGTCCCGACGGTCGCCGTCGGCGACTCGATCAAGGTGTCCGGCACGGTCACGGAGTACATCCCCGGCGGCGCCGCCTCCGGGAACCAGTCCCTCACCCAGATCTCGTCGCCGAAGATCACGGTCGTCTCCTCCGGCAACAAGCTGCCCGCGCCGGTGGCCATCTCGGCCAAGACCGTCCCCGCCGCGTACACCCCGCAGGGCACCGCCGCGACGGGCAACAGCATCAACGGCCTTCCGCTCAAGCCCCGTAGCTACGCGCTGGACTACTACGAGTCGCTGGAGGGCATGAACGTCCGCGTCGGCACCTCGCGCGTGGTCGGCGCCACCGACCCGTACTCGGAGCTGTGGGTGACGGTCAAGCCGAGCGAGAACGAGACCCGCCGCGGCGGCACGCTCTACAGCTCGTACGAGGACCAGAACACCGGCCGGCTCCAGATCCAGCAGCTGGCCCCGATCGCCGAGCAGCCGTTCCCGAAGGCCGACGTCGGCGACGTGCTGTCCGGCGACACCGAAGGCCCCCTGGACTTCAATCAGTTCGGCGGCTACACGCTGACCGCCCGCACGCTCGGCAAGGTCACGGGCAACGGGGCCAAGCCCGAGACGACCCGCCCGCAGCGCCGCGACGAGCTGGCGGTCGCGACGTACAACGTCGAGAACCTCGACCCGTCCGACCCGCAGGAGAAGTTCGACGCGCTCGCCGCCGCGGTCGTCGGCAACCTCTCGTCGCCGGACATCCTGGCGCTGGAGGAGATCCAGGACGACAACGGCGCCACGGACGACGGCACCGTCTCCGCCGACGGGACGATCGCCAAGTTCACGGCGGCGATCGTGGCGGCCGGGGGCCCCGCATACGAGGCGAGGACCGTCGACCCCGAGGACAAAACCGACGGCGGCGAGCCCGGCGGCAACATCCGCCAGGTCTTCCTCTTCAACCCCGAGCGGGTCTCCTTCACCGACCGCGCGGGCGGCGACGCGACGACGGCCACCGAGGCCGTACGCAGGGACGGCAAGGCCGCCCTCAGCCTCTCCCCCGGCCGGATCGACCCCGCCAACGCCGCCTGGGAGAACAGCCGCAAGCCGCTGGCCGGTGAGTTCACCTTCCGTGGCAAGCCCGTCATCGTGATCGCCAACCACTTCGGCTCCAAGGGCGGCGACGAGAGCCTCGTCTCGCACCACCAGCCGCCGAACCGGATCTCCGAACCGCAGCGGCACCTTCAGGCCAAGGCCGTCAACGCCTTCGTCAAGGACCTCCAGAAGATCCAGCGTGGAGCCGACGTGCTCGTGGTCGGCGACATCAACGACTTCGAGTTCTCCGCCACGACGAAGGCGCTCTCCGCCGGAGGCGCGCTGTACCCGGCGGTCAAGTCCCTGCCGGCGCCGGAGCGTTACTCGTACGTCTACCAGGGCAACAGCCAGGTTCTCGACCAGATCCTGACCAGCCCCTCGATCGACGACTTCGAGTACGACAGCGTCCACATCAACGCCGAGTTCGCCGACCAGAACAGCGACCACGACCCTCAGGTGCTGCGCTTCCGCCCGTGACCGGGCCGGCGACTCCCTGAACGGCGGTGGCCCGGCCGTACCCCACATACGGCCGGGCCACCGCTTCCGCGTCGGGACGTGTACCGGCCGGGCGATGTCCCGGCCGACGCGTGTGCCGGCCGGGCCCTGTCTCAGAAGTCCTTGAGCCAGTCGTCCTGGTCGGCGCTGAGGCTGATCGCCGGCGTGTACCTGTTGACCGTGCTGCTCACCCGGCCCGGGAACGTCTGCACCCTCGCCCACAGCTCCGTGTCCGAACCGATGCCGTCGCCGGGCGCGTTGAGCGCGGCGAGATGGCCCTCCGCGTTCTCCCACTCGGCGTAGTTGAGCACCCGCGTGCCGTCCGTACTCAGATGGAAGTGCGCGGCGATGGCCGCCGGATCCAGATGTTCGTCGTTGACGAGGGCCGCGACGACGGTGTCCGTCCAGTCCCGCTGACGCCCGCGGTCCGGCCCCTCGAACTCGATGTCCGCGATGACCACGCAGCCGGGCACCCGTGTGTCGCCGTCGACCGCAGCCTGACTGCGGTACAGCTCGTACGAACCGGGCCCGACCCGCTCGATCTCCGGCACCGCCGCGTCGATCTCCGCCTCGTACGCGTCGCGACCCGTACGGATGAAGTCCTGGTACCCCTCCTCGTCGCGCCACTGCGAGTAATACAGCAGGCTCCGGCCGTCCTCGCCGACCATGACGCTCCAGGAAAGGAGACGGGGGTCCGGCCAGTCCTGGCTCCGCCCCGCCTCGCCGATCGCCTCCACCGTCGCCCGCTGCCGGTCGGGCTTGTCGACCAGCCAGGTGCCCACCTTGACGATCCCCACGTCGGGGCGGGTGATCTCGGGAAGGGTGGTGATCCGCACGGACATGTGTCCTCCTCGTCGCCGCATGCCCGTGGTGCGGCGACGGTCACGCTGCGCGCATTCGAACCGTTGTTGGGATCAGAAGGATTCCGCCCAGTGCGCCACCCACTCGGCGAAGCCGGGCTCCTTGCCGAACGGCGCGGCGCCCACGTCGCTGACGGCCCATATTCGGCCGCGCTGCGCGCCGGTGACGACGAGATGCCAGTACAGCCCGCAGCCGTCCGTGCCGAGCACGATGCTGCCGTCGTTGCTGACTTCGTCGATCAGCGGCTCTATCTCCTCGTACGGCCGGGGGTCGTCCTCCCACACCCATGCCTCGGTGAGCGGGAAAGCCTTCGCGGGGGCGCGCTGCGCGCCGCCCGAACCCCAGTCCGCGGGGAGGGACTTCAGCGGTATCAGCCCGTCGACATCGGCGGGACCCTCACCGCTGCCGTCGCATATCTCGGCGACGAGGGTGCGGTACGGCTCCGGGAGCACGATGCCCTGCTCGCGCTCGAAGTCGTGCACGGCGTCCCAGCCCAGCGGGGGTCTGCGGAGCTCGGGCGGGAAGGCGACGCGCAGGGCGTCGAGGTCGGAGGGATCGGCACGTTCGGTGTCCATACGTCCCATTGGATCACCGACCACCGACAGGATCGACCGCCCAGGAGGTCACATTCAGGGTGCCGTCCGAACCGAGATCGATATGCAGCGGAAGAGAGATCGTCTCCTCGCCGGGGGCGGGTCTGACCACGATATGGGCGCCAGGGGCTGGCGCGCCGTCCAGGGAGGTGACGCGGTTGTTCCAGTGCAGGACCGCGCTCGCGGTGTCGTTGGGCGCGAGGGTCAGCTGCCGGGGAGGCTCGTCGCGTCTGCCGGTGTAGGTGTAATCACTCTCATGGGTGACCTTGACGTCGACGGGCCCCCGACTCCCGTCGAGGAGTTCGACGCCCGGGTAGCCCTTGACGCGGTAGGGCTTGTCGCCGCAGTTCCAGAGCTTGAGCGTGATCACGCGGTGGCCCATGGCGGCGTCCTCGCCGCCGATCACGACGTCGAGGCCCGACGCCGGGCAGCCGGGCGCGTTCACCTTGCCGGAAGGCGTCGGGGACCCGGCCCCGGCCGTGTCACCGGAGAGCGGCGGGAACGGCTCGACGGAGGGCGGCGGAGTCACCGTCGAGGCCGGGCGCCGCGCCGGTGCGGATGGTGCGGCGCCAGGGCCCTTCTCGGCCTCGATCTCGTTCATGACGTCCGAACAGCCCGCAGCCGTCAGCAGCAGGACGAACGTCCCGGCCAGCAGCGCGGCCGGGCGGTGTCGCCTCGTCATCGGATCCCCGTCCCCCGTGGTGTGCGCGCACGCGGGCGCGCACGCGAGTGGCGTACGCGCCGACGCGCCGTCAGTTGTGGCTGTGGAGGACGTCGTTCAGACCGCCCCACACCGCGTTGTTCGGGCGGGCCTCGACCCTGCCGGTGATCGAGTTGCGGCGGAAGAGGATGTTGGACGCGCCGGACAGCTCACGGGCCTTGACGATCTCCCCGTCGGGCAGCGTCACGCGCGTACCGGCGGTGATGTAGAGACCCGCCTCGACCACGCACTCGTCGCCGAGCGCGATGCCGACACCGGCCTCCGCGCCGATCAAACAGCGCCGGCCGAGCACGATGCGCTCCGAGCCACCGCCGGAGAGGGTGCCCATGGTGGAGGCCCCGCCGCCGATGTCCGAGCCGTCGCCGACGACGACGCCGGCCGAGATCCGGCCCTCGACCATGGAGACGCCGAGGGTGCCCGCGTTGAAGTTGACGAAGCCCTCGTGCATCACGGTGGTGCCCTCGGCGAGGTGCGCGCCGAGACGTACGCGGTCGGCGTCGCCGATGCGCACGCCCTTGGGGGCGACGTAGTCGGTCATACGCGGGAACTTGTCGACCGAGGTGACCTGGAGGTGCAGTCCCTCCGCGCGGGCGTTCAGACGCACCGTCTCCAGCGCGTCGACGGCGACGGGGCCGAGCGAGGTCCAGGCCACGTTGGCGAGCAGCCCGAAGATGCCGTCGAGGCTCTGGCCGTGCGGCTTCACGAGGCGGTGGCTGAGCAGGTGCAGCCGCAGATACACGTCGTGGGCGTCGAGCGGCTTCTCGTCGAGCGAGGCGATGACCGTACGGACGGCGACGACCTCGACCCCGCGCCGCGCGTCGGGCCCGACGGCCTTGCGGGCGGCGTCACCGAGCAGTTCGGCGGCCCGGTCGGCGTCGAGCCGCTCGGTACCGGCGGGCCCCGGCTCGTCGCTCAGGGCGGGGGCGGGGTACCAGGTGTCGAGGACGGTGCCGTCCTCGGTAAGAGTGGCGAGCCCGGCGGCGACGGCGCCGGTGGTACGAGTAGCAGTCGTGTCGGTCATGAGCGAAACCTAACGGGCGTCCGTACGCCGAGGCCAACCGGTCCCGGCGTACGGGCACGGGCCCCGGGGACGTACGGGCACGGGCCCGCCGGACGGCGTTGTCAGAGAAGGCGGTTGGCGTCCGTGGCGCCCGCCGCGCGGGTCGTGTCGTCCTCCGGGCGCGGGAGCAGTCGGTGGCCCTCGGAGTGGTGGTTCACCCAGCCGCAGACACCGCAGCTGTAGCGGCCGTCGAGGCCGGCGATGAGTGTGCCGCACTGACGGCACTCGGCGTAGGTGATCTCGGGGCCTATGGCGGCCGCGGGGTCCGGGCCGGGCTCCGGCGCGGACATGGCGGGCGGGGTGCTCATCCCGTCAATCTACCGGGAGCGCGCCACGCTCCTCCTGGGACGCCGCCGCCTCGCCGCCCGCACCGGCCAGAATCCGGCCGAGCATCTCGCGCGTGTATCCGGCGTCGTACTCATGCCCCGTGAGCAGCACCTGGAGGCAGATCCCGTCGAGCAGCGCGACCAGCGCGCAGGCCGTGACGGGGTCCACCCGGTCGGCCAGGACCTCGGTGATCCCGTCGCACCATTCCGCGGCCACCGGCCGCAGCGCGGGGCGGCGCAGGGCGGCGAGGTAGAGCTCGTACTCCAGCTCGACGCCGGTGCGGTCCGCGGCCAGCCACCGTCCGGTGATCCGGGCCAGCTCGTCCGCGATGTCGCACTCCGGGCGGGCGAGCGCGCCGCTCTCCCGGACGACGGTGGCGAAGCCCTCGTTGGCCTGCCGGAGCGCGGCCACCAGCAGTTCGTCCAGCGAGGCGAAGTGGTACGTCGTGGAGCCAAGCGGTACATCGGCCTCGGCGGCGACGGTGCGGTGGCTCAGCCCGGCGATCCCGGAACGCCCGGCCACCCGGATCGCCGCGTCGATGATGCGCTGGCGCCGCTCGGGGTCGTAACGCCGGGCCATCAGTGGGCCCCGCCGAGGTTGAGGAGAACGACACCGGCGATGACGAACGCGATACCGGCGAGCTTGGCCGGGGTGGCCGCCTCGCTCAGGAAGAGCATCCCGATGGAGGCCACGGCGGCGGTCCCGACGCCCGCCCAGATCGCGTACGCGGTGCCGACGGAGAGGGTCTTCAGCGTCTGTGCGAGCAGCCCGAAGGCCACCACGTAACCGACCACGGCCCCCAGCGAGGGCCAGAGCCGGCTGAACCCCTCGCTGTACTTCATGGCCGTCGTACCGGCCACCTCCGCCACTATCGCGCCGGCGAGAAATCCGTATCCCAGTCCCATGTGTACGAGTGTACGTATGAGATGCGTACTGTCGTACACAAGACGAACGAATTCCTGCCAGTCCCACCACCGACCACGCCGCCCCCGCAGGGACCGACCCCGGCTGGGCTGACCCTCGTTACGGAGCGCGGCCCCCGTACGGGGGCCCGCCCCCACAGGAACGCGGCGGGCCAGGGGCCGGGGCCAGGG